>NZ_JBFTRG010000003.1:0-473764 GCF_056399425.1 Variovorax sp. 01N429
TCGCACACGCCGGAGACCACTGCCGTCTTCTTGATCTTCTTGGCCGTGGACATGACCGTCGCGAGCACGTCCTTGGCCGTTGCCTTGCCGCGCACGACTTCGAGCAGCTTCATCACGTTGGCGGGGCTGAAGAAGTGCATGCCGACCACATCCTGCGGACGCTTCGTGAAGGCGGCAATCTTGTCGACGTCCAGCGTGGAGGTGTTCGACGCCAGGATGGCACCGGGCTTGGCGACGCGGTCCAGTTCCTTGAAGACTTTTTCCTTGACGCCCAGTTCTTCGAACACCGCCTCGATGATGAGGTCCGCGTCCTTCAAGTCGTTGTAGTCGAGCGTGGTGCTCAGGAGCGCCATGCGCTGCTCGTACTTGTCCTGCTTGAGCTTGCCCTTCTTGACCTGGGATTCATAGTTCTTCTTGATGGTGGCGATGCCGCGATCGAGCGCCTCCTGCTTCATTTCGAGAATCTTGACGGGGATGCCCGCATTCAGGAAATTCATCGAGATGCCGCCGCCCATGGTGCCCGCGCCGATCACGCCGACGGACTTGATGGCGCGCTGGGGCGTGTCTTCCGGCACGTCCGGAATGCGAGAAGCCGCGCGTTCCGCCATGAACAGGTGTCGCAGCGCCATCGATTCGGGCGTGAACATCAGCGCCGTGAAGATGCGGCGCTCTTCGGCCATGCCGTCGTCGAACTTCATCTTCGTCGCGGCTTGGACTGCGTCGACGCACTTCAACGGCGCCGGATAGTTCTTCGACATGCCGCCCACCATGTTGCGCGCGAACGCGAAATACGCGTCGCCCTGCGGGTGCTTGCATGGCAGGTTGCGCACCAGCGGCAGTGCCTCGCCGGTCTTGCCGGCAACGGATTTCGCGAACTCGACCGCTTCATCGAACAGGGACTCTGCCGATCCGGCGAGCTTGTCGAACAGCTTCTGGCCGGGCAGCGAAGCGAGCAATTCGCTCTTGACCGGCTCGCCGCTCACGATCATGTTGAGCGCGGTTTCGACGCCGAGCACGCGCGGCAGGCGCTGCGTGCCGCCGGCACCGGGGATGAGCCCCAGCTTGACTTCGGGCAACGCAATGCTGGTGCCCGGTGCCGCGACGCGGTAGTGACAGCCGAGCGCGAGCTCGAGACCGCCACCCATGCACACGGAGTGGATCGCGGCGACGATCGGCTTGGTCGACGCTTCGAGCGCGAGGATGACGCTCAGCAGGTTCGGCTCTTGCAGGGCCTTCGGCGTGCCGAATTCCTTGATGTCCGCGCCGCCCGAGAAAGCCTTGCCGGCACCGGTGATGACGATCGACTTGACGGCCGGATCGTCGATCGCCTTGGCGAGACCGTCGGTGATGCCGATGCGTGTCGAGAATCCGAGGCCATTGACCGGGGGGTTGGTCATGGTGATCACGGCGACATCGCCGAGCACTTTGTATTCAGCCGTCATGCTGCGTTCCTTTGGGATGGGAGAGGATCGAAAAAACCGGTCTTCGAAAGCCATGGCACCCTCGGCACCACAACCTTCGCACTTAAAAAGCACGAGTGTTCTTTTTTTGGTGAAATTCTAGGCGTTTCGCATGCGTGGGCAACAGCCCCAAGTCGCTGCGGAGACAAATTCATTGCAGCCCCTCACCCCCACGACCTGCCCCAATCCCAGAAATACCGCGGAACCGGCTTAGCAGGGCCGCTGGTATTGCCCCCGGTAGGGGGTAGGCGAAGCGACACGAAGTGCGCGAAGCCTGGGGGCGAGCTAGACCTCCAGCCATTCCTTGCGAGTGGCAGCGTCTGCGCGGAGCGAATCAGGCGTGCCATCGAAGACGATGCTTCCGTGGCCCATCACCAGCGCGCGGTCCGAAATCTGCATGGCGATGGTCAGCTTCTGCTCGATCAAAAGCACCGACACACCCTTGTCCTTCAGGGTGCGCAGGTACTCCCCCACCAGTTCGACGATCTTCGGCGCGAGACCTTCGGTCGGCTCGTCGATGATGATCAGATCAGGATCGCCCATCAGCGTGCGGCAGAGCGTCAGCATCTGCTGTTCGCCGCCCGACAGGACGCCTGCTTCGGTGTGCTGGCGCTCCTTCAGCCGCGGGAACATGGTGTACATGTCTTCGAACGACCAGCGACTGCCCTTGCCCTTGCCTTTTTGTCCGAGCAGCAGGTTCTGATGCACCGTCAGCTTCGGAAAGATGTCGCGGTTCTCGGGCACATAGCCGATGCCCTGGTGAGCAATCTCATACGCCTTGCGGCGCAGGATGTCCTGCTCTTTCCACTGCAGAGTGCCTTCGGCGTGAACGAGGCCCATGATGGCCTTTGCCGTGGTCGAGCGCCCGGAGCCGTTGCGGCCCAGAAGTGCCACGATCTCCCCGGGGCCAACGTCAAACGAAACACCATGCAACACATGGCTCTTGCCGTAATAGGCGTGGATGTCGTGAAGCTTCAGCATGTCAGTGTCCAGCCCCTTGCGCATCGGCGACCGAGGAGCCCAGGTAAGCTTCCTGGACGCGCGGATTGGCGCGCACGGCGGCCGGTGTGTCGAACGCGATGACCTCGCCATAGACAACCACCGCGATCTTGTCGGCCAAGCCGAACACCACGCCCATGTCGTGCTCCACCGTCAGCAGCGTCTTGCCGACCGTGACCTGCTTGATCAGCGCGATGAAGTGCGACGTCTCGGTCTTGCTCATGCCGGCAGTCGGCTCGTCGAGCAGGATGACGTTGGCGCCGCCGGCAATGGTGACGCCGATCTCCAGCGCGCGTTGCTCCGCATAGGTGAGGTTCACCGCGAGCACGTCGCGCTTCTTGTCCAGGCCGACCTGGTGAATCAACTCCTCTGTGCGTTCGTTCGCATCGTCGAGCCTCGACAGAAAGCGCAGGAAGCTGTAGCGATAGCCCAGGCTCCACAGAACGCCGCAGCGCAGGTTCTCGAAGACGCTGAGCTTCGGAAAGATGTTGGTGATCTGAAAGCTGCGCGACAGCCCGAGCCGGTTGATCTCGAAGGGCTGCTTGCCGTCCACGCGCTGGCCGTTCAGCAGCACTTCGCCACTGGTGGGCGCGAGCCTCCCGCTGATCAGGTTGAACAGCGTCGACTTGCCCGCCCCGTTGGGGCCGATGATGCCGATGCGGTCGCCGGCCTCGATGGCCAGGTCGACACCGCGGATGATCTCCGTCTTGCCGAAGCTCTTGCGCAGGTCTTTGAGTTCGAGTGCGCGGGTCATGCCGCTTCCCTCCGCTTGATCTCGGCTTCGATTTCTTCTTGCGCATGGCCCCAGGCGCGGACGAAGCGGCGCCGCACGATCTCGAACAGACCCAGCCCGACGAAGAACAGCGCCGCGGCGGTCGTCCAGCTCGTGCTCGATGAAGTGTCGAGCGTCAGCCCGGCGAAGGGCAACTCGGGCCCCAGCGCTGCGTTGAGTTGCATGTGATAGATCATCTCGACAATGGCAGCGGCACCCGCGACCATGAGCGCGCCCGTGGCGATCAGGCCCACATAGAGCGCCCAGAAGCGATGGAACTTGCCGAACTTGGCGACCCGCAGGTTCATCATGATCAGGCTGGCCACGCCACCCGGCGCGAACATCACCATGAAGAGGAAGACCAGGCCCAGGTACAGCAGCCAGGCTTTGCTCAGTTCGGAAAGCAGCACCGAGGCGAACACCAGCAGCACCGCGCCGATGATCGGCCCGAAGAAGAAGGTCGCCCCGCCCAGGAAGGTGAAGAGCAGGTAGCCGCCCGAACGGATGCCGCTCAGGCTGTCCGCTGCGTTGACGATCTCGAAGTTGATCGCTGCCAGCCCGCCGCCAATGCCCGCAAAGAAGCCCGCGATGATGAACGCGAAGTAGCGCACGCGCTGCGTGTTGTAGCCGATGAAGGCCACCCGCTCGGGGTTGTCGCGCACTGCGTTGAGAATGCGGCCGAGCGGCGTGCCCGTGAAGGCATACATCAGCCCCGTGCAGATGAAGCAATACACCGCGATGAGGTAATACACCTGCATCTGCGGCCCGAAGGTGAACCCGAGAAACGGCGTGCCATAGACGCGGTTGGTCGTGATGCCACCTTCGCCGCCGAAGAAGCTCGGGAACATCAGCGCCATCGAAGCCACCAGTTCGCCGATCCCGAGGGTGATCATCGCGAAGGTCGTGCCGGCCTTCTTCGTCGTCACGTAGCCGAACAGGATGGCGAAGACCATGCCGCCGAGGCCACCCACGAGCGGGATCAGCACAAGCGGGACCGGAACGCTGCCTTTGGCTGCGAGGTTCATCGTGTGAATGGCAATGAACGACCCCATGCCCACATACACCGCATGACCGAAGCTCAGCATCCCGCCCTGCCCCAGCAGCATGTTGTAGCTCAGGCAGATGATGATGAGATAGCCGATCTGCGAGAGCATCGTGAGCGCGAGGCTGCTCTTGAAGACCAGCGGCGCCACGATCAGCGCGATCGCGAACACCGACCAGATCACCATGCGCGAGACGTTCGATGGCTTGGCGCGCTGATACGGCCGCGCCGCTCTGCTATCGCCGACTGCTTGAATGGGTTGTGTATTCTGCTGATTCATATCAGTGCTCCACCGCGTGAGGCGGGACCCACGACGCGTGAGACTGGCGTAGTCAAGGCCGGGAATACCGCGGAACCGGCTTTGCCGGGCCGCTGGTGTTGCCCCCGGCAGGGGGTTGGCGCAGCGACACAAAGTGCGCGAAGACTGGGGGCGAGCTTCATCCTAGTCTTCCCGCGTGCCGAGCAGACCCTTGGGCCTGAAGATGAGCATGAGCACCAGGAACAGGTAGGGAAGAATCGGCGCAACCTGCGAAATCGTGAGGCGAAGCAACTCGTAGCCTGGCGTCTGGTCCGTCACCGTGAGTCCTAGCATCTGAAGTCCACCCGCGAAGGATTGATCCATCGCGACCGCGAAAGTCTGGATGATGCCGATCAGCAGCGACGCGAGGAACGCACCCGCCAGCGATCCCATGCCGCCCACAACCACGACGACGAAGATGATGGAGCCGACCGACGCGGCCATGGCCGGTTCGGTGACGTAGGTATTGCCGCCGATCACCCCGGCAAGGCCGGCAAGCGCCGCCCCCCCGCCGAAGACCAGCATGAAGACGCGCGGCACGTTGTGTCCGAGCGCCTCGACCATCTCGGGATGCTTGAGTGCCGCCTGGATCACAAGCCCGATGCGCGTGCGCGTCAGCAGCAGCCACACGGACAGCAGCATCAGCATCGCGACGAGCATGATGAAGGAGCGCGACTTCGGAAACTGCGTGCCGAAGAGCGTGAAAAGTGGACCCTGCAACTGGGTCGGCAAGCCATACGGCACGGTGGAGCGACCCCACACCAACTGCACGACTTCGAGGATCAGGTAGGAAAGCCCGAAGGTGACGAGCAGTTCAGGGACATGGCCGAACTTGTGGACGCGGCGCAGGCAGTAGCGCTCGAAGGCTGCGCCAAGCGCGAACACGATCAACGGCGACAGGATCAGCGCCGGCCAGAAGCCGATGACCTGCGAGATGCTGAACGCGAAGTACGCGCCCAGCATGTAGAAACTGGTGTGAGCGAAATTCAGCACGCCCATCATGCTGAAGATCAGGGTCAGGCCAGAGCTCAGCATGAACAACAGCAAGCCGTAGCTGACGCCGTTGAGCAGCGAGATGACGAAGAATTCGACGTTCATCGGTCCTTGGGATCGCTAGGAAAAAAAAGAGGCCCGAGTTTTGAAGTCGGGCCTCGACCGGTCAATGTGCTGTCATCGAATCAGGGGCTGGGCCGCTTCATCTGGCACGTCGTGGGCGTGCTGGCGACATAGGCGTCGTAGTACTTCACAGGTGCGAGCGTGTAGCCGGTGTTCTCAGGGCTGTAGGGATACTTGGCGCTCGCCTTTTCCCAACGTGCAATGTAGAGGCCCTGCTGCATCTGGTGATCGGACTTGCGCAGTTCGACGTCACCGTTGAAGCTCTTGAAGCGCAGGCCCTCCATGGCCGCGGCGACCTTCACCGGGTCGGTCGACTTGGCCTTCACGAAGGCCTCGGTCAGCGCAGCGAACACGGTGTAAATGTCGCTCGTGTAGAGGTCGTCGTTGAACTTCTTCTTGAATTCGTTGGCGTATCTCTGCATGTCGCCGCCCATGTTGTAGTGGGCGTAGCCGACCTGGTAGACCTTGCCGTCCGAAGCCGCGCCCATGGCGGTGGGCGTGCCGGTCGTCACGGCGTAGTAGGTGTAGAACTTCACGTTCAGGCCGGCGTCGTTGGCGGCCTTGATCAGGAGCGCCAGGTCGGAACCCCAGTTGCCGGTGATCACGGTGTCGGCGCCCGACTGTTTGATCTTGGCGATGTACGGTGCAAAGTCGCGCACCTGGGCCAGCGGATGCAGGTCGTCGCCGACGATCTCGATGTCAGGACGCTTGGCCTTGAGGTCTTCCTTGGCGTACTTGGAGACCTGCTGCCCGTGCGAATAGTTCTGGCCGATGATGTAGACCTTCTTGATCTCCGGCTGTTCCTTCATGTAGGTGGTCAGCGCTTCCATCTTCATCGACGTGTCGGCGTCGAAGCGGTATTGCCAATAGCTGCACTTGGAGTTGGTCAGCTCGGGGTCGACCGCAGCGTAATTCAGGTAGAGCGCTTCCTTGCCCGGATTGCGCGCGTTGTTCTTCTCGAGCGCATCGATGATCGCCAGCGCCGGGCCGGAGCCGTTGCCCTGGACGATGTAGCGCGCGCCCTGGTCCATTGCAGAGCGCAATGCGCTCGTGGTTTCCTGCGGGCTGAGCTTGTTGTCGATGCCGATGATCTCGAACTTCACGCCTGCGGCGTTCTTCTTGTTGAACTCCTCGGCAAAGAACTGGAAGGTCTTGAGCTGGTTGGTCCCGACCGCTGCCATCAGACCCGAGAGCGGATCGAGCCATGCGATTTTGACGGTTTCACCCTTTTGAGCGAAGGCGCCGGTGGCGCTCGCTACAAGGATGGCGGCAGTTGCAATTTTCAGAGCGAACTTCATTGTGAGTCTCCTGGGTCAAGCTGTCGGAATGCGGCACGAGATTACAAGTGTTTGGAACCTCGCCCGTCAGGGAATGCCCGTAAGGGAACCGCCGGGAAGGCGGTTTCTATCACTCATGCGACACGGTACAAGCCGTTGGTGCTACCGGCCGGTAGAACGGCCTCATCAGACGGTCGGAAGCCGGTAATCGCGCAGTTGCTCGCGCAGGCGCGTCTTCAGGATCTTGCCGGTCGCACCGATCGGAATCGCATCCACGAACACCACGTCATCGGGAATCTGCCACTTGGCTGTCTTGCCCTCGTAGAAGGCCAGCAGTTCGTCGCGCGAAACCTCGCTTCCGGGCTTCTTCACGATGGCGACGATGGGCCGTTCGTCCCACTTGGGGTGCGCGACGCCGATGCAGGCCGCCATGGCAACACACGGATGCGCCACGGCGATGTTCTCGATGTCGATCGAACTGATCCATTCGCCGCCGGACTTGATCACGTCCTTGCTGCGGTCGGTGATCTGGAGAAAGCCGTCGGCGTCGATGGTTGCAACGTCGCCGGTCGGGAACCAGCCGCGGCCGTTTTCGTCGGGCATCAGCGGATTGCCGCCTTCGCCCTTGAAATATTCCTTGACCACCCACGGCCCCTTGACCAGCAGGTCGCCATAAGCCTTGCCGTCCCAGGGCAGTTCCTTGCCGTCCCCGTCGATGATCTTCATGTCCACACCGAAGATCGCCCGGCCCTGCTTCATGCGGATGGCGGTCTGCTGCTCGGGCGACATGTCGAGGTGCTTGTTCTTCAAAGTGCAGAGCGTGCCCAGCGGCGACATCTCGGTCATGCCCCAGGCGTGCAGCACTTCCACGCCGTATTGCTGCTGGAACGCGTTGATCATCGCCGGCGGGCATGCGGAACCGCCGATGACCGTGCGCTTGAGCGTGGAGAACCTGAGCCCGTTGGCCTGCAGGTGCCCCAGCAGCATCTGCCAGACCGTCGGCACGCCGGCGGCGACATTCACCTTCTCGGCTTCGATCAAGTCGTAAACCGATTTGCCGTCCAGGGCCGGTCCGGGGAAGACCACCTTGGCGCCGACCAGAGCGGCCGAGTACGGAATGCCCCAGGCGTTGACGTGGAACATCGGCACCACGGGCAAGATCGAGTCGCGCGCCGAAAACATCATCACGTCGGGCAAGGCCGCGGCGTATGCATGCAGCAGGGTCGAGCGATGACTGTAGAGCGCCGCCTTTGGATTGCCGGTGGTGCCACTCGTGTAGCACATGCTCGACGCGGAGTTTTCATCGAAGCTCGGCCACGCGTAGTCGGTGGAGCGCTGGCTCATCCACGCCTCGTAGCTGACGAGATTGGGGATGCCGGTGTCCGCTGGCAGCTTGTCCGCATCGCAGAGCGCGATCCATTTGCGCACGGTCGTGCACTTGGCGTGCACCGCCTGGATGAGCGGAAGGAAGCTCGTGTCGAAGCACAGGATCTGGTCTTCGGCATGGTTGGCAATCCACGCGATCTGATCGGGGTGCAGCCGCGGATTGATCGTGTGCAGCACGCGACCGGAGCCGCTCACGCCGTAATACAGCTCCAGATGGCGATACCCGTTCCAGGCGAGAGTTGCCACGCGGTCGCTGAACAGCAGCTGCTCATCGTCGAGCGCATTGGCGACCTGGCGGGAGCGGGACGCGATCTCTTTCCAGGTGGAGCGATGGATGTCGCCCTCCACCCGCCGCGAAACGATTTCCGCGTCGCCGTGATGGCGCTCTGCGAACTCGATCAGCGACGAGATCAGCAATGGTTGGTCCTGCATCAAACCCAGCATCTAGTGGCTCCTTGTTGAATGGGCTTCTTGAAAACGGGGCGCCGAAGCGGCGATCCCTTACCGCCCGAGGTTCGCCGATGTTGTGCACCGCACACAATGACACAAACCCGCAGTTGCAGGCTGCGGTGCCCCCGTGCGGGGCAGGTTTATTGCGCCTGTTGCGCGTGGATGCGGGCGGCGTCTGGACTGGCATCGAAGACGATCTTCGAGGGCCAGGGCGCCCAGTGGGTACCGAGCTCCGGCGTGTTCGGATCGCCAGTGCGGAGGAAGGCGGCGATGCTCGCGATCATCGCGTCCGACAACGCCAGGCGGCCGGCGCTGTTGGCAACGCTGTTCGTCACATTGGAAAACAGCGACGGTCCGAAATTTCCGAAGACGAAGGCAAGATCCAAAACGTGCGCCGCACCGTAGACGGCGTCCCACGGCGCCGGCTCCTGCGCCCAATCGAACTGGTAATGCCAGATGTTCGCCTGCTGCGTTTTCAGGGTGTCGAGCAGGTTGTCTCGGCTGCGCATCATGAAGCTTTGCGTGATCCTGCCGGTCATCGCGTCGTAGCCGGTATCCGGCTTTTCCACCGGCAGGTAGGACGGATCGATGAGGTCGGCCGCGGTCAGGCTGCCCGGCGCATCCGGATCGAAGTTCTGCATCATCGTGAAGCGCGTGGCGTCGTCGATCTTCAGTCCGGGCTTGCCGCCGAACAGCGTCAGGAACTGCGAGAACAGCTTTCCCTCGTCGCGCGTGACGCCGACGACCATGGGCACCCTGGCGTAGCGCCCGGCCGCGAGCGCTGCAATCGGGTCGGTCGGCAAGACCGCGCCATCCGGAATCGGCCCGGAGCCCGTCAGGCCCTTGGCAAGGACGGTGTTCAGGATCGCTTTTCCGTCCAGCGATCGCATGAACGCGGCGATTTGCTCATTCGTCTGGCTGGCGGCCAACGCCCCGGCGGCATCCAGGTCGGCCGCCTTGCCGTCAGCTACCAGAAGATTCAGCAGCAGCGCGTGGCCTTGGGCGAGGTAGGCCGACGCAGGCATCAGCGTCGGCAAGCTGCCTTGCGGCAGGTTGCTGGGGAGCGAAATCCCGCCGCTCAGTGGCATCGCCTTGTGAATGAGCCCGGCCGACAGGGGCGAAGCGATCAGCGCCAGCAGATTGATGGCCCCAGCGGACTGCCCCATGGCCGTGACATTGCCCGGATCGCCCCCGAAAACGGCGATGTTCTGCTGGATGTAGCGCAGCACCGCCAGGTTGTCGAGGAGCGCGAAATTGCCGGAGTCGTCGCCTTCCGATCCGCCGACGCGCAACTGCGGCATGTTCAGGAAACCGAAGATACCGAGCCGGTAGTTCGCCGTGACGACCACGGCGTTCGCCTTGCGTGCCAGGTTCGCGCCGTCATAGAGCGGGTCCGCGCTGTAGCCAGAGATGTTGCTGCCGCCATGGATGAACAGCATCACCGGCAACTTTTCTTCGATGCCAGCGGGGCGCCAGATGTTGAGCGTCAGGCAATCCTCGCCGCCGACAGGTGTGTTCAGCGTGCTGGCGATGGTCGCGTCGCACGTGTTGTTGGCGCCCGGCCCGTAGATGCGGCCGATCTGCAGGCTGGCATGGCCGAATTCGCGGGCCTGGCGGATCCCGGTCCACGGTGCCGGCTCGATGGGAGCGCGCCAGCGCAGATCGCCAACGGGCGGCTGGGCGAAGGGAATGCCCTTCCAGAAGTAGGTACCGCTTCCGGCGGTGTCGTCGACGCCTTCGAGCTTGCCTTGCGCCGTAGCGCGCACCATGAGTCCGTCCATGGGCGCGACGGTAGCACCATTCCCCTTGGAGTTTGGGGGGCTGGGTCCGGTGCGGGACAATCCGCGCATGAGCATGCTTGCAGACGAAGCCGAAGTCATTGACCTCGGCCTGCGCTGGGTCCCCGGCTTTTCACGCCTGGGCTCCCAATTCTTCACCGAACTCCGCCCTCGACCGCTTCCGGAGCCCTACTGGGTCGGCCGCAGCCTGGCCGCCGCGCGCGCACTCGGACTCGACCCCGCGTGGCTCGAATCCGACGAAGGGCTGGCGGCTTTCACCGGAAACGCGCCAATCGCCGGTACTCGGCCGATCGCCACGGTCTACAGCGGGCACCAGTTCGGCGTCTGGGCGGGCCAGCTCGGCGACGGCCGGGCGATCCTGCTCGGCGAAACCACGAGCGGCCTCGAAGTCCAGCTCAAGGGCAGCGGACTCACGCCCTACTCCCGCATGGGCGACGGCCGGGCGGTGCTGCGCTCCAGCATCCGCGAATTCCTCTGCAGCGAGGCGATGCACGCGCTGGGCATCCCGACGACCCGCGCCTTGTGCGTGACCGGTTCCGACGCGCGCGTACGCCGGGAAGAGCTCGAAACCGCGGCCGTCGTCACCCGCGTCGCGCCGAGCTTCGTTCGCTTCGGACACTTCGAGCACTTTGCGGCCAACCAGCGCGACGAAGAACTTCGCGCCCTGGCCGACTTCGTCATCGATCGCTACTACCCCGCTTGCCGGACGACCGATCGCTTCAACGGCAATGCCTACGCCGCCCTGCTCGAAGCAGTCAGCGAGCGCACGGCCGCCCTGCTGGCGCAGTGGCAGGCGGTCGGCTTTTGCCACGGCGTGATGAACACCGACAACATGAGCATCCTGGGGCTCACCATCGACTACGGGCCGTTCCAGTTTCTCGACGGCTTCGACCCCGGCCACATCTGCAACCACAGCGACACCGCGGGCCGCTACGCGTACAACCAGCAGCCCAACGTCGCTTACTGGAACCTTTTCTGCCTCGCCCAGGCGCTGCTGCCGCTGATCGGCGAGCAGGACGTGGCGGTTGCGGCGCTGGAGTCGTACAAGACCGTCTTCCCGAGCGAATTCGAGTCCCGCATGCGCGCCAAGCTGGGTTTGGCGGAATCAGCCGAGTCCGATCGCGCGCTCATCGAAGGCGTGCTCAAACTGCTCGCACAGGAAAAGGTCGACTACACGATCTTCTGGCGCCGACTTTCCGGGCTTGTGGCAGGCGACAATCCCGATGTCGTCCGCGATCTCTTCATCGACCGCGCCGGCATCGACGGCTGGCTGTCCTCGTATTCGGAACGCCGTGCGGGCATTCCGGCGGCACAGTCGGCCGACCTCATGACCAAGACCAATCCCAAGTTCGTGCTGCGCAACCACTTGGGCCAGCAAGCCATCGAAGCCGCGCAGCAAAAGGACTATTCGGGCGTTGCCACCTTGCTCGGGCTGCTCGAAACCCCATTTGAAGAGCATGCCGGCCACGATGCCTTTGCCGGTTTTCCGCCCGACTGGGCTTCCACGATTGAAATCAGCTGCTCATCATGACCACACCCATCCAGAAGACCGACGCCGAATGGAAAGCCCTGCTCGCGGAGAAAGGCGCTGAACCCGCCGCTTTCGAAGTCACCCGGCATGCCGCGACGGAGCGCCCTTTCACCGGCAAGTACGAAGCCCACTGGGACGACGGCACCTACCATTGCGTCTGCTGCGGAGCCAAGCTGTTCGAATCGGCCACCAAGTTCGATGCGGGCTGCGGCTGGCCCAGTTTTTCGCAAGAGGCAGTGCCTGGGGCGATCCGCAACATCGTCGACCGCTCGCACGGGATGGTCCGCACTGAAAACGTGTGCGCCAATTGCGGTGCGCACCTCGGCCACGTGTTTCCGGACGGCCCCACCGAAACCGGCCTGCGCTACTGCATGAACTCGGCCTCGCTGGATTTCCAGAAGCGCGAGACCGACTGACCCACACCATGAAACTGATCCTCGACTTCTTCCCGATCCTGCTGTTCTTCGGCGCGTTCAAGCTATACGACATCTATACCGCCACAGGCGTCCTCATGGCCGGCACGGTCATCCAGATGGCGATCATCTGGTTCACCGAGCGCAAGCTGCAGCCCATGCAGAAGGCGACGCTGGTGCTGATCCTGCTTTTCGGAACGCTCACGCTGGTGCTGCACGACGACCGGTTCATCAAGTGGAAGCCGACCGTGCTCTACGGCGCGATGGCTTTGGCGCTCGGCGTGGCGCTGTGGGTCTTCAAGAAGAACTTCCTCAAGATGTTGCTGGGTGCGCAACTCGAATTGCCCGGCAACATCTGGGGTCGCCTGAACGTCGCCTGGATCGCCTACTGCGTCTTCATGGCGGTGCTCAACGGCTATGTGGCGGCGTATTTCAGCACCGAGGCCTGGGTCAACTTCAAGCTTTGGGGCTATGCGTTTCCCATCGTCTTCCTGATCGCGCAGGGCTTGTATATCTCGCCCCATCTCAAATCCGACGAGCCGGCCGCATGACCCTTCCCACGCCTGCCGATCTCGAAGCGCGGCTGCGCGACGCTTTGGCGCCAACGCATCTCGAAGTGATCGACGAAAGCGCTGCGCACGCCGGTCATGCGGGTGCCAACGCCGAGGGCTACGGCACGCATTTCCGGGTTCGCATCGCCTCGCCGATGTTCGCCGGCAAGCCGCGCGTGGCGCGCCATCGGCTTGTGTATGATGCGCTGCAACTTTTCATCGCACAGGGTCTTCACGCGATTGCCATCGAAACGCTTTGATGCGTTCTTGATCACACCCGCCGCCCCGTGCGGCCAAAGATTCCCCCCTTTTTTATCCCAGCGTTTTTCGCTCCCCCTATGAAGAAACACATCTTGCAGGCCCTCGCGGCCGCCGTGCTCGTTGGCGCGGTTCCTCTCGCGGCGCTCGCGCAGAACGCAGCCATCGTCAACGGCAAGCCCGTGCCGAAGGCGCGCATGGACGTGCTGGCACAGCAACTGGCCGCGGCAGGCCGCCCGGTCACGCCGGAGATGCAAGGGCAACTGCGCGAAGAAGTGGTGACCCGGGAAGTCTTCATGCAGGAAGCGCAGAAGCAAGGTCTCGACGCGACGGATGACTACAAGAATCAACTCGAACTCGCGCGCCAGGCCATCCTGATCCGCCAATTGTTCGAAAACTATCGCAAGTCCAATGTCGTTTCGGATGCCGACGCGAAAGCCGAATACGACAAGTTTGCCGCCGCCAACAGCGGCAAGGAATACAAGGCTCGTCACATCCTCGTCGAGACCGAAGACCAAGCCAAGAAGATCCTCGCCGACCTGAAGAAGGGTGCCAAGTTCGAGGACATCGCCAAGAAGCAAAGCAAGGACCCGGGTTCGGGCGCCAATGGCGGCGACCTGGATTGGGCTTCGCCGTCGAGCTTCGTGCCCGAATTCTCCGAAGCGATGATCAAGCTCAACAAGGGCGAGACCACGGCTGCACCGGTGAAGACGCAGTTCGGTTATCACATCATCCGCGTGGACGATGTTCGCCAGGCGCAGTTGCCGAAGTTCGATGAAGTGAAGCCGCAGATCGTGCAGCAGCTGCAGCAGCAGCGATTGCAGAAGTATCAGGAAGAACTGCGGGCCAAAGCCAAAGTTGAGTGATTGACTCGCCCCCAGGCTTCGCGCACTTCGTGTCGCTTCGCCTACCCCCTGCCGGGGGCAACACCAGCGGCCCGGCGGAGCCGGTTCCGCGGTGTTCCTTGAATAAGAAAAGCGGCCTTTGGGCCGCTTTTTTGTTGGGTACGATCCTCGGCTCTCCTTCCAAGGAACACCCCTGAGGCTGCCATTGAGGCGCATCCATGCGTATTGAACCGATCGTCCGCTTCCGGGAATGAACCGTTCCGGTCGGCAAGCGCCGTCCGAATCAAAATCGGCTGCGGAGCGCGCCGAGCGAACGAGGCATGGCATGACCCCAGGAGCATATATCGGAGCGGTACTTGTTGTGCTTGCCACTATGACGCCTGCCCATGCCCGCACCGAAGTCATGGGTGGTGGCCCGTCCCACCGTGGCGTGTCACACCGACCGGTCGAGAGCACCGAGTCGCCCGACGATGACTCGAATATCGCGAAGACCGAGGCCACGGTGAGCCCCGGAGGGGCAATTTACAACCCCTTCGCCGACGCATCCAAATCCAACAACCCGCCTGAAGCCACTGCGAAGCCATCCTCGGATGCCGACAACGCAGGCGTGAGTCTTGTGGTTGCAGCGGCGCTCGCGGGTGTCGCCGTGTTCGCGTACATCCTGCGTCGCGCCATGCGCGCCCATTGAGGGTCCTGTCGCCACCGCCCGTGCCAGGCGAACGCCGTGCGGGCTTTTGCCGACATGGGTATTGAACCGATCGTCCGTCTCCGCGAATGAACCGTTCCGGTCGGCAAGCGCCGTCCGAGTCCATGTCCCGATCTGCTTGGAGGCAACCATGAATATCCGACCGTCGTCGACCGCCCGTCAGCTTCGCCTCAGTCGCGTTGCCGGCGCCTGCCTTGCCGCCGTGTGCGGCATCGGCCTGTGGAGCGTCGAGGCTTGCGCAGCGCCGAACCAGCCGCCGCCGCCTTGCCATCCGAACCCGCATGCCAGGGCCGACGGCGAGGCCGTCGAGCAACGCGGCGACGTGCGGCATCTACCGGATCCATTGAGGGAGCGCCTGGAGGCGTTGGCCGAGCGTCCGCATTCTGCACTGCCGACCCAGGCCTACGCCGAAGCCGATCAGGCGAGCCAGCTGTTCCAGTACTACCTGCTCGACACCACAGGCTTCGAGCCGAATCCGTTCACCAGTCGGTTCCCAGGTGTCAACGACCAGGTGCAGTTGACCGCCACCGGATTCGACTGCGGTCTGTCCACGATCGGAGCGGTGAGGCTCGTTGTGGAACCCAAACCGGGGCTGCCGACCGACCCGACCGACGTTCGTGCGTTCATCGACATCTTCACCGACCTCTCGGGCTTGTTCGTCATCAACAACGAAAGCGGCTGGTACGAAGGCTGGATGATTCACGATCTCCGCGTCGCACCGGTGGCTGCACCGGCGTCCGGCAGGCCGGCGTTCGGCACGATCACCGCGGAGGACGCTGCCGCGCTGAAAGCAATGGGCGGTGGGCACAATGTGCCGGGCCAATTCTTCACGATGGACGGGCGCGACGTGCATTTCCCAAGCGCCAATGACCAGTTCCCGAGCCGGCAGACCAACGTCGTGCCGATCCAATTGAGCATGGGGGCGTACAACTGCCTGCAGCAAAGCGACTGCCATTCGTACTGGGAATTCAACTACACGACGAACTGGACCCATCCGACCTATGAGCTGCCATTCACCGGCGGCTTGCCGGGCAGCTTCGAGGCCGGCCAAGTCGGCGCACTGTCCTCACTCGTGCCGGGGTCGGGCCCCGCCGGCATGAAGAACAACCCTTTGACCTATGGCGACAACCCGAACACCCTCGGCACGCTGATGGGCAGCGGACCGCGCGACCCTGACAGGTTCGACGGGGAAGCCGACGCACAGCGCGAGTACCGGATGCGATTCATCCCGAGCGGCTTGGCGCACGAGATCTACCTCGATGTCTACGAGCGGGTCAGGTCCTTCGAGCCGGGTACGCCGTTCCCGCAGCGCTTGTTCGACGCGTACGCGATCGAAGTGAAGCGCGTCGACACCAATGGCGACGGCGTGATTTCGGCCGTTGAAGGCGACGTCGACACGGCCTCCGATGGCTTCGCGGACAACACACGGCTGTTCCTTCCGCCAACCTCTTTCGACCGCTTCGCGGTCACGCGTGAGATCAACGACGGGATGCTGGCACCGCGCTTTGCCCCGAGCCAGAGAGGCTGGGTGCTGAGCGGAAGCCAAAAGTCCGTGCGCCCTGCGGTGCCCGCATCCGAAGGCCGCGATGGTGACGATCGTTGATGTCGCCCTGGCTCCGACAGCCTGGGGGTTCGCTTGGTTAGCCTATCCACTTTCGCGCGTTGCGCCAGATTCGCATCCAGGGGCTGAACTCGCTTTTGTCGCCGGAGGTCCAGCTCATCTGGATGCTGCGGAACACTCGTTCGGGGTGGGGCATCAGGGCCGTGAAGCGGCCGTCGGCGGTGGTTACTGACGTGAGGCCGCCTGCGCTGCCGTTGGGGTTGAACGGGTAGCGCTCTGTGGGCTGACCATGGTTGTCGACGAAGCGCATGGCGGCGATGGCTTTGGCTGGGTTGCCGCGGTGCTTGAAGTTGGCGTAGCCCTCGCCGTGCGCGACCGCGATTGGCAGACGGCTTCCGGCCATGCCGGCGAAGAAGAGGCTGGGTGAATCGAGAACCTCGACCATCGACAGGCGCGCTTCGAAACGCTCGCTCTGGTTGGTGGTGAAGCGTGGCCAGTCCTCGGCGCCGGGGATGATCTCGGCGAGTTCGGCGAACATCTGGCAGCCGTTGCAGACGCCCAGCCCGAAAGTGTCGGTGCGGCCGAAGAAGCCTTTGAACTGCTCGGCAAGCTTCGGATTGAAGGTGATGCTGCGCGCCCAGCCGATGCCGGCACCCAGCGTGTCGCCGTAGCTGAACCCGCCACAGGCGACGACCCCCTTGAAGTCCGCGAGGTCTGCCCTGCCCGTCTGAAGATCGGTCATGTGGACGTCGAAAGCCTCGAAGCCGGCTTCGGTGAAGGCGTAGGCCATCTCGACGTGCGAATTGACGCCCTGCTCTCGAAGAATGGCGACCTTCGGCTTTGCGAGATTCAGGAAAGGCGCGGCGACGTTTTCGGCAACGCCGTCCGCAAGCCGCACGTGCGCGCCCGGGTCCTGCGGGTCGCCGGCTGCGGCGTGTTCGGCATCGGCGCAGTCGGGGTTGTCGCGCTCGCGGCAGATCTTCCAGCTGACGGAATCCCACACCTGGTGCAGATCGCTCAGGTTTGCGCTGAAGACGGACTTGGCGTCGCGCCAGACTTCGACCTTGCCCTTGCCGGCGTCCATGGTGGACGCAGCTGGGCGGGTCTTGCCGACGAAATGGCTGTGGGCACTCAGCCCGTGGGCGCGCAGGATCTGCATGACTTCGTTGCGATCCGCCGTGCGCACTTGCAGCAGCATGCCGAGTTCTTCGTTGAAAAGCGCCTTGAGCGTGAGTTCCTCGCGGCGCGCGCTGACTTGTCCGGCCCAGTTCTTGGCATCACCGTATTCGGCGCGGCTGTCGCTGATGCCGTCGCCTTCGGTGACCAGCAGGTCGACATTCAGCGCCACGCCGACGTGCCCAGCGAAGGCCATTTCGCAGGCGGCGGCGAACAGGCCGCCGTCGCTGCGGTCGTGCATGGCGAGGATCTTGCCCTCCGCGCGCAGTGCGTTGACGGCAGCGACCAGTTTGACGAGGTCTTGCGGATCGTCCAGATCGGGGACGGTATCGCCGCTCTGTTCGAGCGTCTGCGCAAGGATGCTTCCGGCCATGCGGTGCTTGCCATGGCCGAGGTCGATGAGGACCAGCGTGCTGTCGGCCTCTTCGGCATCTAGCTGCGGCGTGAGCGTGCCGCGCACATCCGTCAGCGTTGCGAAGGCGCTCACGATCAGGCTCACGGGCGAAGTCACCTTCTTCTGGGTGCCGCCGTCCTGCCATTGGGTTCGCATCGACAGCGAATCCTTGCCGACCGGAATCGAGATGCCGAGCGCCGGACACAGTTCCATCCCGATGGCCTTGACGGTCTCGTAGAGCGCCGCATCCTCGCCGGGCTCGCCGCAAGCCGCCATCCAGTTGGCCGACAACTTCACGCGCGACAGCTCGATCGGCGCGGCAAGCAGGTTCGTGATGGCTTCGCCCACCGCCATGCGGCCGGATGCGGGGGCGTCGATGGCAGCCAGCGGCGTACGCTCGCCCATGCTCATCGCCTCGCCGGCAAATCCCTTGTAGTCGGCCAGCGTGACGGCGCAGTCGGCCACCGGCACCTGCCAGGGGCCGACCATCTGGTCGCGGTGCGTCAAGCCGCTGACGGTGCGGTCACCGATGGTGATGAGGAAACGCTTGGACGCGACGGTGGGATGCGACAGCACGTCGATCGCGGCCTTCTGCAGATCGACGCCGGTCAGATCGAGCGGCTTGAAGCGGCGCTCTACGGTCTTGACGTCGCGAAGCATCTTGGGTGGCTTGCCGAGCAGGACATCCATCGGCATATCGACCGGCTGCGCCTCGGCGCTTTCGTCGCCCACCAGAAGCTGGCGCTCTTCGGTCGCGACGCCCACCACGGCAAACGGGCAGCGCTCGCGCTCGCAGAAGGCTCGAAACTGATCGAGCGACTCGGGCGCAATCGCCAGCACGTAGCGCTCCTGGCTCTCGTTGCACCAGATTTCCTTGGGCGCCATGCCGGATTCTTCGAGCGGCACGGCGCGCAGGTCGAAGCGCGCACCGCGCCCCGCGTCGTTGGTCAGTTCCGGAAAGGCGTTGCTCAGGCCGCCAGCGCCCACGTCATGGATCGCCAGGATCGGATTCGCATCGCCCTGCTGCCAGCAGTGGTTGATGACCTCCTGCGCGCGGCGTTCGATTTCGGGGTTGCCGCGCTGCACCGAATCGAAGTCCAGTTCGGCCGCATTGGCGCCCGTCGCCATCGAGCTCGCGGCACTGCCGCCCATGCCGATGCGCATGCCGGGTCCGCCAAGCTGGATCAGCAACGCGCCGGCCGGGAACTGGATCTTCTTGGTCTGGTCGGCGTCGATGCTGCCCAGCCCGCCGGCGATCATGATGGGCTTGTGATAGCCGCGCTGCACCGTGCCGCCATCGCTCTCGACAGCCTGCTCGTATTCGCGGAAGTAGCCGAGCAGGTTCGGCCGGCCGAATTCGTTGTTGAAAGCGGCCCCGCCCAGCGGACCTTCGGTCATGATCTGCAGCGGGCTCGCAATGTGATCCGGCTTGCCGTAGCTGCCGTCCTTGGGCCAGAGCTTCGACACCGTGAAGCCGGTCAGGCCCGCCTTCGGCTTGGAGCCGCGGCCCGTCGCGCCTTCGTCGCGGATTTCGCCGCCGGCACCCGTCGAGGCGCCTGGAAACGGCGAAATCGCCGTCGGATGGTTGTGCGTCTCGACCTTCATGAGCACGTGGCTCAGCGCGTCCTGCTTGGCGTAGGCGCCGGCGTCGGACGCTGCAACGAAGCGCTCGATGCGCGTGCCTTCCATGATCGACGCGTTGTCGGAATAGGCGACGACGGTGTGCTGCGGGTTCTGCCGCTCGGTGTGGCGGATCATCGAGAACAGGCTCTGTGGCTGCGGCTGGCCGTCGATGATGAAGTCGGCGTTGAAGATCTTGTGGCGGCAGTGCTCGCTGTTGGCCTGCGCGAACATCATCAGTTCGACGTCGCTCGGGTTGCGGCCCAGGCGGGTGAAGGCGTCGACGAGGTAGTCGATCTCGTCCTCGGCAAGGGCAAGGCCGAAGGTCTTGTTGGCTTGCACCAGCGCGGCGCGGCCGCCGCCCTGCACGTCGACCTGTGCCATCGGCTGGGCCGGCAACTCCGCGAAAAGACCGGCGGCCTGGTCGAGCCGGGCCAGCACCGATTCCGTCATGCGGTCGTGCAGCAGATCGGCGACGGCGGCGAGCTTGTCGCCTTCGAGAGTGGCCGCCTTGCCCAGCGCCTTGTCGAGCAGCGGTGCTTTCAGCGTCAGGTGGTATTCGGTGACGCGTTCGACGCGGCGCAGTGCAAGGCCGCAGTTGTGCGCGATGTCCGTCGCCTTGGAAGCCCACGGAGACACAGTGCCGAGGCGGGGTGTCACGATCACTTTCGGGCCCGACCTGCCCGGCGCGAAGAAGGGTTCGCCGTAGCCCAGCAGCGCCGCAAAGCGCTCCTTCGCCGAAACGTCCAGCGCGGAATCGGTGACGACGAGATGGACGAAACGGGCGCTGAGCCCCTCGATTCGGGAGTCGACCGCCTGAAGCTTCGGCAGCAGTTGCTGCGCCCGGAATTCGCTGAGTGCGCTGCCGCCCTCGAAGAAAGTCACCACAGGTGCAACGGAATGGAGGGGCGGTTTCACGGGCAACGTCACGTTCGGATCGGCCGGTCGGCCGCGTTGGGAATGAAGAAAATGAGGCGGCAACCGCTGACTGGGGCCATCCGCGCTAACCCTGAATTTTAGCGGTCCCGATGGGATAATTCCCGCCATGAGCATTACCTACAAAGACGCCGAAGGCGTGGCCGGCATGCGCGTGGCGTGCCGCCTCGCCTCCGAAGTGCTGGACTACCTCACCCCCCACATCAAGCCTGGCGTCACGACCAACGAGATCGACAAGCTCGCACACGACTTCATCACGCAGGTGCAGGGCGCGGTCCCTGCGCCGCTGAACTACATGGGCGCGAGCAGCGTCCCTTACCCCAAGTCGATCTGCACCTCCGTCAATCACGTCGTGTGCCACGGCATCCCGAACGACAAGCCGCTCAAGAAGGGCGACATCATCAACTGCGACATCACCGTCATCAAGGACGGCTGGCATGGCGACACGAGCCGCATGTTCGTGGTCGGCGACGCATCCATCGCGGCCAAGCGGCTCTGCGCTTTCACGTACGAAGCCATGTGGCACGGCATCGTCAAGGTCAAGCCGGGGGCCCACCTGGGTGACATCGGCTTCGCGATCCAGCGTTTTGCCGAAAGCAATGGCTTCTCGGTGGTGCGCGAATTTTGCGGGCACGGCATCGGGCGCGGGTTCCATGAAGAGCCGCAGGTTCTGCACTACGGCAGGCCCGGCACGCTCGAAGAGCTCAAGCCCGGCATGACCTTCACCATCGAGCCGATGATCAACGCGGGCAAGCGCGAGATCAAGGAAGACGCCCGGGGCGGCCAATATGACGGCTGGACGATCGTGACGCGCGACCACTCGCTGTCCGCGCAGTGGGAGCACACAGTGCTCGTCACTGAAACCGGCTACGAGGTGCTCACGCTCTCGGCCGGCAGCCCGCCGCCACCCGCCTTCGTCGCCGCTGCCGTTGCGGCCTGACGTGGCATTGGCCTTGCAAGGCTGCCACGGTGGATATTTCCTCGTTGCGTGACGCCTACCGAACCCACAAGCTGGCGCTGTTCGACCAGCTCCGGAGCGCTCGCGCGCCCGCGCGCAGCGTGCATACGGTACTGCGCCAACTTGCCGCGCTGGCCGACGAAACCCTGAGCGCGCTCTGGGCGGATGCCGGCTTCGGCACCCAGATGGCGCTGGTCGCCGTCGGCGGTTTTGGGCGTGGCGAGCTGTTTCCGTATTCGGACGTCGACGTGTTGCTGCTGCTGCCCGAAGACCATGGAACGGACATCGAACCCGCCCGCCTCGAAGCCTTCATCGGCCATTGCTGGGACGCCGGTCTCGAAATCGGCTCCAGCGTGCGAACCGTGTCCGAATGCCTCGCCGAATCGGCGAAGGACGTCACGGTACAGACTTCGCTGCTCGAATCGCGCCTGATCATTGGCGACAAGAAGCTTTACGCCACCTTCCGCAAGAGCTTTTTCGCGGCCATCGATCCGCAGGCGTTCTTCACCGCCAAGTCGCAGGAAATGCGCCATCGGCATCAGAAGTTCGAAAACACGCCCTACGCGCTCGAACCCAACTGCAAGGAATCGCCCGGAGGCCTGCGCGATTTGCAGACGATCCTCTGGATGACCAAGGCGGCTGGTTTCGGCAACCGCTGGGACGACCTTGCCAAGAACGGCCTTGCGACAACCTTCGAGATCCAGCAGATCAAGCGCAACGAAGCGCTTCTGAGCCTGATTCGCGCGCGTCTGCACGTCACGGCCAACCGCCGCGAGGATCGCCTGGTGTTCGACCTGCAGACCGCCGTGGCCGCGACCTTCGGCTACGTCGGCGAATCGCAGCGCAAGGCCAGCGAAGCCCTCATGCGGCGGTACTACTGGGCGGCCAAGGCAGTGACGCAGCTCAATCAGATCCTGCTCCTGAACATTGCCGACCGTCTCCAGCCGCAGATCGAGCAGCCGACACCGATCAACGAGCGCTTCTATGAAAAGGCCGGGCTGATCGAAGTCGCGAGCGACGATCTCTACGTCAAGGATCCGCACGCGATCCTCGAGACCTTCCTGCTCTACCAGAAGACCATTGGTGTCAACGGCCTATCGGCCCGCACGCTGCGCGCGCTCTACAACGCGCGCCACGTCATGGACAGCAAGTTCCGCAACGACCGCGTGAACCACATGACCTTCATGCGCATGCTGCTGCAACCGCGCGGCATCACGCATGCGCTGCGGCTCATGAACCAGACGTCGGTGCTGGGCCGCTACCTGCGCGTCTTTCGCAGCATCGTGGGGCAGATGCAGCACGACCTGTTCCATGTCTACACGGTCGACCAGCACATCCTGATGGTGGTGCGTAACGTGCGGCGCTTCTTCATCGCCGAGCACGCGCACGAATACCCCTTCTGCTCACAGCTCGCGGCGGGCTGGGACAAGCCGTGGATCCTGTACATCGCTGCACTCTTCCACGACATTGCCAAGGGCCGCGGCGGCGACCATTCGACGCTGGGCGCGCGCGACGTGCGGCGCTTCTGCCGCCAGCACGAGATTCCGCGCGAAGACGCCAAGCTGATCGAATTCCTGGTCGGCGAACACCTGGTGATGAGCCAGGTCGCGCAGAAGCAGGACCTGGGCGATCCGGAAGTGATCGGCGCCTTTGCCAAGCGCGTGGGCAATGAGCGCTACCTGACGGCGCTCTATCTGCTCACCATCGCGGACATCCGGGGAACGTCACCGCGCGTCTGGAATGCGTGGAAGGGCAAGCTGCTCGAAGACTTGTATCGCCTGACATTGCGCGCCTTGGGCGGCCGCATGCCCGATCCGGGTGCGGAGATCGAATCGCGCAAGCGCGAAGCGCTGGTGCAACTCGCGCTGCATGCGGAGCCTCTGGACTCGCACAAGGCGCTCTGGGAAACGCTCGACGTCGGCTATTTCATGCGGCACGATGCATCCGAGATCGCCTGGCACGCGAAGCAGTTGTCGCGCCACGTGCCGCACCGGGGCGTGCCCATCGATCCGCGCACGCCGCCGCTCGTCCGCGCGCGCCTGTCGCCGGTGGGCGAAGGCTTGCAGGTGGCCGTGTATACGCCCGATCAGCCCGATCTCTTCGTGCGGATCTGCGGCTATTTCGACCAGTCGTCCTTCAGCATTCTGGATGCCAAGGTGCACACCACCACCAATGGCTTTGCGCTCGATACGTTCCAGGTGGTCACCACCTTCATTCCGGAGCACTACCGCGATCTGATCAACATGGTCGAAGCCGGGCTGACCAAGACGCTGAGCGAAGCCGGGCCGCTGCCGACGCCGAGCAAGGGTCGTGTGTCACGCCGGGTGCGCAGCTTCCCGATCAAGCCGCGCGTCAGTCTGCTGCCCGACGAAAAAGCGCAGCGCTGGCTGCTCAGCATCTCCGCGAGCGACCGTGCGGGCTTGCTGTATTCGGTCGCGCGGGTGCTGGCTCGACACCACCTCAATCTTCAGCTTGCGAAGATTTCGACGCTGGGCGAGCGTGTCGAAGATACGTTCCTGATCAGCGGGCCGGAGTTGCAAGGGCAACGGGCGCAGGCGGCGATCGAGACGGAATTGCTGGACGCGCTGGCTTCGTGACTTTGGACTTTGGACTTTGGACTGTGGCGGCTACATCCTCCCGCTCGCCAGCCGCCGCTCCAGCCACACGCTGTACCTCGACAGCCCGAAGCACAGCACCCAGTACACCAGCGCGATAAACAGGTAGCCCTCCAGGTAGAACGGCCTCCACGTGGGATCGCCGCCGAGGGCAAGCCCCAGCGCGCCCGTCAACTCGAACAAGCCAACGACCGTCACCAATGAGGTGTCCTTCAAGGTGCCCACCACGCTGTTGGTGAGCGCCGGAACCACGATGCGCAACGCTTGCGGCAGCACGATGTCGCGCTGCACCGGCCACCGCCCGAATCCGAGCGCCATCGCGACTTCAGTCTGCCCGCGCGGCACCGCCTGCAGTCCGCCACGAATGATCTCCGCCAGATAGGCCGCAACGAACAGCGAAAGCCCTGCAAGAACACGGATCAACACATCGGGCTGCCATCCCGCTGGCCAGAGCAACGGCAACAGGAACGAGGCCATGAACAGCACCGAGATCAGCGGCACGCCCCGCACCAGTTCGATGTAGGTCGCGCATAGCGTACGGACCGCCGGCCATTGCGAGCGCCGCCCTAGCGCAAGCGCCAGCGCCAGTGGAAACGCAAGCGCCAGGCCGACGACCGCCAGCCCGATGGTGAGCGGCAACCCGCCCCAGCGGTTGGTCGGCACCGAGTCGAGCCCGAAAATGCCGCCGCGCATCAATACGAGGAACAACGCGAGCGTCGCCACCCAAAGCGGCAACAGCCACCACCGCCAGGTGCGCGGCCACGCGCTCAGCATGGTTGTCGCCGAAAGCACCGTGACGGCGATGGCCGGCCGCCATTGGTCTTCGTACGGGTAGCGGCCGAAAAGGATCGGACGCCATTTTTCGGCGATCACGCCCCAGCACGCGCCGTGCTGCACCGCCCGGCAAGCTTCGGCATCCGGTCGAAACACGGCATGCAGCACAGCCCAGTCGACGATGTGAAAACCGGCCCAGGCGAACACAAGGATCAGCGCAATCGTCGAAGCTGCACGCAGCGGCGATCCCCACAGCTCGGCGCGCCATGCGATGGCCTGGCTTGCGCTTCTCGCGCCGCTCACCGCCAGCCCCTGAGCGCGACGCGCGCGTTGTAGCGATTCATCCCGCCTGAAATAAGCAGCGACAGCGCCAGGTACACCGCCATGATCACAGCGATGCACTCGAAGGCGCGGCCGGTTGAATTGATCGACGTGTTGGCGATGGACACCAGTTCCGGATAGCCCACCGCGACGGCGAGCGAAGAGTTCTTGGTCAGGCTCAGCAACTGGTTGGTGAGCGCCGGCACGATCACGCGCAGCGCTTGCGGCAGCACGACGATTCGAAGCTGTTGCCGCGGCGAAAGCCCGAGCGCTTGCGCTGCGAGTTTCTGCCCCTGCGAGACCGAAGTGATGCCGGCTCGCACGATCTCGGCGACGAAGGCCGCCGTGTACAGCGCCAGCGCGATCACCACGGCAAGATATTCCGGGCTGAGCGCCGCGCCGCCGTTGATGTTGAAGCTGCCACGCTCGGGCCATTCGAAGTGGCTCGGCCACCAGCCCCCATCTTCGATGACCGGCCACGGCATCGAGAGACCGCCCTTGCTGAGCCAGAAGCCGCTCGCCAGTTCAATCGGCTCGGTCGAATCCGGCAGCAGTTGCGTGAGGGCGAAGTACAACATCAGCAACTGCACCAGCAGCGGCACGTTGCGAATCGTCTCGACGTAGGCACCGCAAAGGCCACGCACCAGCACATGCGGCGCAAGCCTGCCGATACCGAGCAGCGTCCCGAACACCACCGCGATGACGGCAGCGGGAATCGCCGCTCGGATCGTGTTGATCAAACCGGCCAGAAAGGCACGCCAGAAGGGCTGGCCCGCGTTGAAGTCGAGCCATCCTTCCGAGATCTCGAAACCGGCTGGCTGAAGAAGGAAGTCGAAGCCGGACCGCACGCCGCGCCCCCGAAGCACTTCGAGGGCGTGCAGGACGAGCCAGAAGGCGGCGCCCACCACCAGCGCGATCAGCAAAGCCTGCACCGCCCAGGCAAGCCAGACGGCGCGGCGCCCGCTGGCCGCCGGCCGATTCATCGGACCGGCAATCCGTACATCAGGCCGCCCTTGTTCCAGAGGTTGTTGACGCCGCGGGGCAGCTTGAGCACCGACTTCGGACCGACGTTGCGCTCGAAGACCTCGCCGTAGTTCCCCACCGCCTTGATCGCGCGGTAAGACCAGTCCTTGTCGAGACCGAGCAGCTTGCCGAGGTCTTCGCTCGTGCCCAGCAGCCGTTGCTGTTGCGGGTCCTTGCTGTTGGCCTTCAGGTCATCGACGTTGGCCTGCGTGATGCCGAACTCCTCGGCCTCGATCAGTGCATTGGGCACCCATTTGGCGATCGCGAACCATTCGTCATCGCCCCGGCGCACCAGCGGCGCGAGCGGCTCCTTGGAGATCAGCTCGGGCAGGATGACATAGTCATCGGGGTTCGATGCTTCCTTGTTGCGCAAGCCGGCGAGCGCCGATGCGTCGGTCGTGAACGCCTGGCAGCGGCCGGAGAAAAACGCCTTGAACGACGCCTCGAAGCTCTCGAACACGACGGTCTTGACCGGAATGTTCTGCGCCTTGAAGTAGTCGGCGACGTTCTTCTCGTTGGTCGTGCCCGACTGCGTGCAGATGGTGGCGTTCTTGAGTTGCTTGGCGCTCGTCACCTTGATCTTCTTGGGTACAAGGAAGCCCTGGCCATCGTAGTAGGTGATGGTCGTGAAATGAAAGCCGAGCGATGCATCGCGCGTCAGGGTCCAGGTGGTGTTGCGCGCGAGGATATCGATCTCTCCGGCCTGCAGTGCTGAAAACCGCTGCTGCGAATTGAGCGGTACGAATTCAACCTTCTTGCCGTCCCCGAGCACCGCCGCCGCGATGGCACGGCAGGTGTCGACGTCCAGCCCCGACCAGTTGCCCTGCGTGTCAGGCGCGGAGAAGCCGGCGACCCCGTTGGTCACGCCGCACTTGACGCTGCCGCGTTGCTTGACCGCGTCGAGCGTCTTGCCGGCAAAGGCCGGCGCGGCAATGAAAGCCATGGCGGCGGCTGCGGCGGCAACCGCCGGGCGAAAACGTTGGTTCATTGGGAGACCCTCTTCATTGTTGGAAATTGCTGCAGCGGGCAGTTTACGAGGCAGGTGACAGTCTGCCAAAGAACCGGGGGTTCGAAGCAAATTCGCAAAATGCTCATCCAGATCGAACACAATCGGGCCTCTTCAAACGACCAAAAAGGTTCCTCGTCCATGATCCGTTCCGATGACACCGGCAAGCTCGTTCTGCGCCTTGCGCTTGGCGTGCTCATTCTTCTTCACGGCATCGCCAAGCTCACCGGCGGCATCGGATTCGTCTCCGGCCAGCTCACCGCGCAGGGCCTCCCGGGTGCTTTGGCCTACCTCGTGTTGGTCGGCGAAGTCCTGGCACCGGTGCTTCTGATTGTCGGGATCTACACGCGCGCGGCGGCGTGGATCGTGGTGCTCAACATGCTGGTGGCAATCTGGCTGGTGCATGCCAAGCAGATGTGGGCCCTCGGAAGCAACGGCGGCTGGGCACTCGAACTGCAGGGCATGTACCTGTTCGGGGCCCTCGCCCTCGCCTTCCTCGGCGGCGGTCGATTCAGCGTCGCCGGCAGCGGCGGCCGCCTGAACTGATCAGTCGTCCTCGCTCGCATCGAGGCCCGGAAACAGGACCTCGGTGAAGCCGAAGCGCGTGAAGTCGCGCACACGCATCGGATAGAGCTTGCCCCATAGGTGGTCGACTTCGTGCTGGACGACGCGGGCATGGAAGCCGCTCACGGTCCTGTCGACCGGGTCGCCGTAGGGGTCGAAGCCGGTGTATCGAAGATTTGCAAAGCGCGGCACCACGCCGCGCAGGCCGGGCACGGAGAGGCAGCCTTCCCAGCCCTCTTCTTCTTCGTCGCCGATGGGGGTGATGACCGGATTGATCAGCACCGTTCGCGGCACGATGGGGGCATCGGGGTAGCGCGGGTTCACAGCGCCGGTGCCGAAGATCACGATCTGCTGGTCGACTCCGATCTGCGGCGCGGCAAGGCCGGCGCCGTTGGCGGCATGCATCGTCTCGAACATGTCTCGGATGAGCAGATGCAACTCGTCAGTGTCGAAGGCAGCGACCGGTTGCGCGACGCGCAACAACCGGGGATCGCCCATTTTCAGGATTTCGCGGATGGCCATGGCGCGATTATCGCGAGGCCACGGCCGTCAGGAGTGTCGGCCTCCACCGCCCCCGCCGCCCCAGCGCCCGCCGCCTCCACCCGCCCCCCGTCCTGGACCGGGACCGCCGTGGCCCCATCCCCCATGACCCCAACCGCCGTAACCCCATCCTGCGCCGTGCCCCCAATAGGGGTGCCCCCAGCCACCGCGGTAGTAGCCGGATCCGTAGACGCCGCCGATGACGAGCGACGATCCGCCCCACGCCCCATAGGGGTAGGCATAAGGGTAGTAGTAAGGATAGGAGGCGTAAGGGTAAGCCCCTGAGTACACGGCACCGCTGTAGTAGGGCCCTGTCGGGTACGCCACGCAAGCGCTGAGTAAGGCGGCACCCCCGATGGCGATGCAAGCGCCCAGACGACGAATTCGATTCATGAGGACTCCTGTCGACACGCATCAGTTCAACGCCCCATCGTCCGCCTTGTTGACAGGGCTTGCCGGGCCGGCGTGTAAAGCGCCTTCTGCGGTTCGTTCAGGGCGACCGAAGGATTTCCAGCATCTGCGCCTCATCGATCACTGCGACACCGAGATCGCGCGCCTTGTCCAGCTTGCTGCCCGCTTCGGCGCCCGCAACGACGTAATCGGTCTTCTTGCTGACGGAACCCGACACCTTGGCGCCAGCCGCCTCAAGCTTGTCCTTTGCCTCGTCGCGGCTCAGCGTAGGAAGCGTTCCTGTAATCACAAAAGTCTTGCCCGCCAGCGGCTTCGGCACTCGCGCGGCAGGCTCGCCCTCCTCCCAGTGCAGCCCGCAGGCGCGCAACTGCTCGACCACTTCGCGGTTGTGCGGCTGGTCGAAGAAAGTACGCACGCTCTGCGCTACGACGGGGCCGACGTCGTTGACTTCGAGCAGTTGCTCTTCGGTCGCATCCATGATCGCGTCGAGCTTGCCGAAGTGCTTGGAAAGGTCCTTGGCGGTGCTTTCGCCCACGTGGCGAATCCCCAGCCCGAAGAGAAAACGCGGCAATGTGGTTTTCTTCGATGCCTCCAGCGCATCGACGATATTCTTTGCGGACTTTTCCGCCATCCGTTCCAGGCCGGCCAGCGTCGACAAGCCGAGCTTGTAGAGATCGGGCAAGGTTCGGATCAGTTGGGTATCGACCATCTGCTCGACCAGCTTGCCGCCAAGGCCCTCGATGTCGAGCGCGCGTCGCGCCGCGAAATGAAGGATCGCTTCCTTGCGTTGTGCGCCGCAGAAAAGTCCGCCCGTGCAGCGGTAGTCGACTTCGCCCTCCTCGCGCACGGCATCCGAATCGCACACCGGGCATTTGTGAGGCATCGTGAAGATCGGCCCCCGCTGGTCGTCGGGCTTGGCGACACTCTCCGGCAGTACGCTGACCACCTCGGGAATGACGTCGCCCGCGCGTCGGACGATCACGGTGTCGCCCACCCGCACGTCCTTGCGACGCACCTCGTCTTCGTTGTGGAGTGTGGCGTTGGTCACCGTCACGCCGCCGACGAACACCGGCTTGAGCTTGGCCACGGGCGTCAGCTTTCCGGTGCGGCCGACCTGCACCTCGATGCCGAGAACTTCGGTCATCTGCTCTTGCGCCGGATATTTGTGCGCCACGGCCCAGCGCGGCTCGCGCGAGACGAAGCCGAGTTGCCGCTGCAATTCGAGGCTGTCGACCTTGTAGACCACACCATCGATGTCGTAGGGCAACGCATCGCGCTGACGGCCGATCGTCTCGTGGAAGGCGATCAGTTCCAGCGCGCCTCGGGCGCGCGCGGTCTGCGTGGCAACCGGAAATCCCCAGGCATGAAACTGCTGCAGCCAATCGAACTGCGTCGGCCAGTTGGGGCCACCCTGCTCCGGCGGCGTGACCTCGCCAAGGCCGTAGGCAAAGAAGCTCAGCGGACGATCGGCCGCGATCGCGGGATCGAGCTGGCGCACCGCGCCGGCCGCGGCGTTGCGGGGGTTGACGAACACCTTTTCGTTCTTCTGCCCGGCGGCGATCTTCTGGCGTTGACGCTCGTTGAGCGCGTCGAAATCGTCGCGCCGCATGTAGACCTCACCGCGGACTTCCACGACCGCCGGAATCTCGGATGCGTTGCCGCGCAGCCTGAGCGGAATCTGCTGCACCGTCCGGATGTTCTGCGTGACGTCTTCGCCGACTTCGCCGTCGCCACGGGTTGCGGCCTGCACCAGCACGCCCTTTTCATAGCGCAGGTTGAGCGCCAGGCCATCGAACTTGAGTTCGCAGACATAGTCGACCTGCGCCGCGTCTTCCGCGAGCCCGAGTTCCCTGCGAACGCGCGCATCGAAGGCGCTGGCACCGCCCGGCGTGATGTCCGTCTCGGTGCGAATGGACAGCATCGGCACCTTGTGGCGAACCTTGATGAAGCCCTCGAGCGGCTTGCCGCCCACGCGTTGTGTCGGCGAATCGGGCGTGCGCAGTTCCGGGAATTCGGCCTCCAGCGCTTGAAGACGCTGAAACAGCCTGTCGTACTCGGCGTCCGGCAACTCCGGCGCGTCGAGAACGTAGTAGAGATGAGCGTGCCGGTGAAGCTGCTCGCTCAGAGCGGCGGCTTCGCGAACTGCGTCTTCATGCGTAGTCTTCATGGATATCGAATGGCAATGTACCTAGTTCCAGAGATACCGCGGAACCGGCTTCGCCGGGCCGCAGGTATCGCCCCCTCGAAGGGGGGTGGCGGCCACACGAAGTGGGCAAGCCTGGGGGTGGTCAACTAAAAAGTCGCCGCGCCAGCGGCGATCCCGCCGAGAGATCGCGCGAGTCGAGCGTGTCGTAGAGCTGCTGGAGATCGGCGCCGATGGCGTCCATGGTCTCGTCGCGCAATGGCTGTCCGTCGCTGTCAGTCACGATGCCGTCCATTTCGCGGGCGAGCGCCGCGGCAGCCTCTCGCATGCGGTCGAAGGGCCGTTCTTCGCGTCCGACTTGCGGCACATCCAGGCTCAGCGTGAGCTCGCGGATCGCCGATTGGGCGGGGTCGTCCGCCAGCGCCGCCTGCGTATCAAAGGACAAGCCAAGGATCGGTGGCAAGCCCGGTTCGGCGGCGGGCAGAACCATGCGCCCCGGAATCATCCCGGCGACGAAGCCCATGCGAGCGGCGTTCTGCTGCACATAGCCAGGGCTCCAGGCGGCATGGCGCGCGCGCAGCACAAAGCCGAGCTGTGCATCATGCGTGCTCGCGAACTGGTCAAGTTCGCGGCCACGGGCGACTTCATCGAGCATTTCGGGGAACTCGGGCGCACCGTTCACTGCGTCGGCGAAAGCCTGTGCCTTGACGACGAATTCGGAATATTCGATCTCGTTGAGCGCGCCTGTCCGATTGGCCAGCTGCACGCCGACCTGGAAGGCGCCGTAGCGCTGGCCCGGCACGGGCGGCTCCCAATTGCCCGTGTGTTCGTTCAAGCCTTCGACCGCGACGGGCTTGCTGCCGGCGCGCCGGGTCGAGGGCATCGCGGCAATCGCAGCGTCACCGGAAGCCAGCCCTTCGAGCGATATCGGCGCGATGACGTCGATCAGCGGATCGAGACCCCCACGGCGATCCGCCGTTGGTAGGGGCAAGGCCGCCGGCGCCGGCAGATCCGGATCGAACAGCGGCTCGTGCCGCTCGGTGCCGGGCCACCGATGCGAATCGCGGTGCAGCACGGGCTCCTGGTCGTCACGCGGCGGTGGGTTCGATTCGGGGGGCTCGCTGTCGACGGCATCGGGTTGTCGCGGCGCATTGCGACGCGACATCCAGGTGTTGTAGCCGACCACCGCGGCGAGGACGAGACCGCCAAGAATGGCGAGGGCGACGGTCAGGCTGCTCATGCAGCCTCGACCATCGACACCGCCGACTCCATGTCGACCGCCACGATGCGCGATACGCCCTGCTCCTGCATGGTCACGCCGATGAGTTGTTCCGCCATTTCCATCGCGATCTTGTTGTGGCTGATGAAGAGAAACTGGGTTTCGCGGCTCATGGCCGTGACCAGCTTGGCATAGCGTTCGGTGTTGGCATCGTCGAGCGGTGCATCGACTTCGTCCAGCAGGCAGAACGGCGCCGGGTTGAGCTGGAAGATTGCGAACACCAGCGCGATCGCGGTCAACGCCTTTTCACCGCCCGAAAGCAGGTGGATGGTCTGGTTCTTCTTGCCTGGCGGCTGGGCCATCACCTGAACACCGGAGTCGAGGATCTCGTCGCCCGTCATCATCAGCTTGGCATTGCCGCCGCCGAACAGTTCGGGGAACATGCGGCTGAAATGCTCGTTGACGGTCTTGAAGGTGCCGCCGAGCAGATCGCGCGTTTCTGCGTCGATCTTGCGGATCGCGTCTTCGAGCGTGCCGATGGCTTCGTTCAGGTCGGCCGACTGGGCATCGAGGAAAGTCTTGCGCTCGCGCGCGACGGCCAGTTCGTCGAGCGCTGCGAGGTTGACGGCACCCAGCGATGCGACTTCGCGGTTCAGCCGGTCGATTTCGCCTTGCAGGCCGGTGAGGCGGACCTTGTCGGTTTCGATCGACAGCGCGACAGCTTCGAGATCGGCCTGGGCGTCGACCAGCAGTTGCTGATATTGCTCGAAGCCCAGGCGAGCGGCCTGTTCCTTCAGCTGGAAGTCGGTGATGCGCTGGCGCAGCGGATCGAGTTCGCGCTCCAGTTGCAGGCGCCGCTCGTCGCTCGCGCGCAACTTGAGGGTGAGGTCGTCATATTGGCTGCGCGACGCGCCCAGCGCACTCTCGCGTTCCAGCTTGAGCGACAACGCGTCCTGCAAACCAGCCTGCGCGGCTGCGTCGGAAAGGCGCCCGAGTTCGGCGCGCGCGCGCTCGTCTTCTTCGGTGAGCGCCACGGTCTGCTGGGTCGCGGTTTCGATCGCGCGGCTGAGCTCGCCACGGCGGGCTTCGAGCGTGCGCTGAGCGAAGGTCGCTTCCTGCGCCTGGCGTTCGAGGCTGCGATGCTGGTCGCGGCTCGCCGCCAGCGCGCGGGCCGCTTCGATGACGCGCTCGTCGAGTTGCGCGTGCCGCTCCTGGCTGTCGGCAAGCTGCATGTCCAGCTCTTCGAAGCGTGATTCGGCTGCGATGCGACGTTCCTGCAGCTCCTCGAGCTGGGCAACGACTTCGCCTAGATCATTCGACAGTTGCTCGCTGCGCGCGCGTGTCTGTTCGGCCAACTGCGTCAGGCGCAGCGTCTCCACCTGGAGCTCGTGCGCGCGCGATTGCGTGTCGGCGGCTTCGCGGCGGGCAGTGATGAGGCGCTGCGCCGCGTCGGCGTAGGCGGCCTCGGCGCGAGCGAGCGCGGTGCGCGATTCATCGGCGATCAGCGTCTGGGCGCGCAACTGGCGCTCCAGATTTTCCATTTCCTGCTGGCGCGCGAGCAAGCCGGCCTGTTCGGAATCCTGCGCATAGAAGCTGACGCTGTGCGCCGTGACCGCGTGGCCGCTCTTGACGTAGATCGCCTCGCCGGGCTGGAGCTTGTCGCGCTGCGCCAGGGCTTCTTCGAGCGTGGCAGCCGTATGGCAGCCGTGCAGCCATTCAGCGAGCAGCGCCTGCTGGCCGGCATCGTTCAATCGCAGCAGGTCGGAGAGACGCGGCAGCGCGGCGGCGCTCTGAGGCGCGGCGGCGACGGGCGGCGTATAGAACGCGAGCTTGGCCGGTGGTGCGTCGCTGCCGAATGCGCGGACCATGTCGAGCCGGCTGACTTCGAGCGCACCCAGACGCTCGCGCAACGCCGATTCGAGTGCGTTTTCCCAGCCCTGCTCGACGTGGATACGGCTCCACAAGCCTTGCAGGCTTTCGAGACCGTGCTTGGCCAGCCAAGGTGCGAGCTTGCCGTCGGTCTTGACCTTTTCCTGCAGCGCCTTGAGCGCTTCGAGACGCGCGGACAGCTCGGCATGGCGCGCGCCTTCCGTGTTGACTGCCTGCTGGCGTGTGCGACGGTCGTCGTCCAGCTGCGGTACCGCTTCCTGCAAATCCTGCAGCCGCGCGTCCGCTTCGGCAGCGGCCTCTTGCGCAGCGGCGAGCTGTTCCTGCAAGTCGCGCAGCCGCGCCTCGTCGGGGGCGGCGAGCGCGTTCTGGTCCGTGCGCAGACGCTCTGCGCGCTGATTGAGCTGACGGCTCTGTTCCTCGATGTTGCGCTGGTCGGCGGCCAGCACCTGGATCTGCTGCTGCACCTGCGCGACCGAAGCGCGTTGGGCATTCGCCTCGTCCTGTGCGCGTTGCTGCGCGTCCTCGAGTTCAGGAAGGCGCGCGTCATGCTCTTCGAGTTGCGCGGCCAGCAATTCGGCTTGCTCTTCGGCGTTGATGCCTTGGCCGGCGAGCGTTTCGATTTCGGCCTCTGCATCCTCCTTGCGGGCGCTCCACTGCGCGATCTGCTCTCGCAGTTGCACCAGTCGCTGCTCCACACGCTGACGGCCTTCGACCACGAAACGGATCTCGCCTTCGAGCCGCCCGACCTCGGCGCTGGCTTCATACAGCTTGCCCTGCGCCTGGTTGACCTGATCGCCGGCGGCATAGTGCGCCTGGCGAACGGTTTCAAGCTCGGCCTCGATGTGGCGGAGATCGGCGGTGCGGGATTCGAGATCGTTGATCGCCTTTTCGGCATCGGCCTTGATCTTGGCTTGGTCGGCCTCGCTCTCGGTCCGCTTCATGAACCAGAGCTGATGCTGCTTGCGTGTGGCATCGCTTGTCAGCGTGTTGTAGCGCGCCGCGACCTCGGCCTGCTTCTCGAGCTTTTCGAGGTTGCTGTTGAGTTCGCGCAGGATGTCTTCGACCCGCGTGAGGTTTTCGCGCGTGTCGCCGAGGCGGTTCTCGGTCTCGCGGCGGCGCTCCTTGTACTTGGAAACGCCGGCCGCTTCTTCCAGAAAGAGGCGCAGTTCTTCAGGCTTGGATTCGATGATCCGGCTGATCGTCCCCTGCCCGATGATGGCGTAGGCGCGAGGGCCCAGGCCGGTGCCGAGGAACACGTCCTGCACGTCGCGCCGGCGCACCGCCTGGTTGTTGATGAAGTAGCTCGAATTGCCGTCGCGCGTCAGAACGCGCTTGACCGCGATTTCGGCAAATTGCGACCATTGGCCGCCGGCACGGTGGTCGGCGTTGTCGAACACCAGCTCGACGCTCGAACGGCTGGCCTGTTTGCGCGTCGTGGTGCCGTTGAAGATGACGTCCTGCATGGACTCGCCGCGCAGTTCAGAGGCGCGCGATTCGCCGAGGACCCAGCGCACGGCATCCATGATGTTCGACTTGCCACAGCCGTTCGGGCCGACGACTCCGACGAGCTGGCCGGGCAAGAGGAAATTGGTGGGTTCGGCGAACGACTTGAAGCCGGAGAGCTTGATGGAATTGAGACGCACGGCAGGTCGGCCCTAAGCCAAGGTGTTGATTTGTAAGGAGATTTCACTGGCCTGGATCCGGAGGACCGGCCGCCACCCGAGGGCAGGATGATAACGTGCGGTCCATGCGCGCGATCCCCCGTTTTCCCCCTCTTGAACCTCATAGCTGGCGGCCTGGAATCTGCACGGCGGCCCTCCTGGCCCTGGTCGTCCTCGCACTTGGCGGTTGCTCGTCCACACAGCGGGCGGAGCCCTACAACAACCAGGAATGGCTCCAGACCGGAACCAACCGCATCGCGAACCTGGCGCTGCGCGACAACGTGCAGTCGATCAAGCGCGTGCAGCTGTCGCTCTACCGGCGCAATCCGCGCGAATGGAAAAAGTGGGCGACCAGCGCGGACGAAGCCATCCAGCGCACATGGGATGCAATCCAGCAGGAACAGCCGCTGCCCGATCTTCACGGCACCACAGGCATCGACGCCATCCGGCTGGCATTCGAGACCGCTCCCAAGCCCTACGAGGGCGACCGCGTCGCGGCTCTCGTGGTCGGCTGGGCGGCGCTGCTCAAGCAGGCCAACGGCAACACATGGGAGCAGACCATGCTGGACGGCGTGAACGCCGAGAACAGTTTTCGCGCGGCCCGCAACGTCGAGATCTCGCTGTGGCTCATCGGCTCCAAGACTGGCGTGGACGGCAAGCCTCTGCTGTTTGCCACGGAAATCAGTGAGCACGGGCGCAATCTGCTGGTCGATCGCGAGCTGTCGAAAGTGGTTGCGCGGCTTGACCTGATGGCCGCACAAGCGGACGAAAAATACCGCCGCGCGGCGCTCGACTTCAGTCAGAACTGGCTCCTCGGCAGCCTGGGACCTTTCTTCTCGATGGTGCCCAAGAACTAAGGTAGAGGCCCGGAGCAAATCCTGATGACAGCCCACACTCTTTCACGAACGCTTCGCATCGCTTTGTTGACGGCGTTTTGTGTCATGACTGCCGGCTGCGCGCTCATCACGGCCGACCGGCAGATGAGGCGGATCGGCGACGCCGTGTATTTCACGGGAATCGTCGAAACCGAGAAAGCGGCTCGCGGCCCCATCGTGGTCGTGCTTTACAAGCTCGGCGATGATCCGAGGCCCGTCTTCATCGACGTTGTTCCACGAAGCCGAGGGGTCTACCACCTCGCGGCTCCGCCGGGCCAATACGGCATCCTCGCTTTCGAGGACGTCAATCGCGACTTGCTGCACCAGAGCAACGAGCCGGTGGCACTCTATCGAGGAGCCGCGCTGGCGCTGGATGCCATCAACGATCCTCCGACTGTCGCGACAGGGCTCGGTCAGATCAAGATCCCATTTGCAGCACCTGCGATTGACTTGCCCGCTGTTCTCGAAGACGGATATGCAGAGCTGGTGCGTCGACGAACCGAGGAATTCGGCGCACGGGCCACCATCGACGAACCGCGTTTCTCGCCGCAAAAAGTCCGGCAGGGAATGTTCGCGCCCTTGCAGTTCATTGCCGAAGGCCGGGCCGGACTCTTCATGCTCGAACCCTTCGATCCGCAACGCGTGCCGGTGATCTTCGTCCACGGCATCGGCGGGTCGCCGCGCGATTGGGAAGAAGTCATCGATCAGCTCGACCCCAACCGATTCCAGCCCTGGGTCTTCTATTACCCGAGCGGCTTCTCGATCAACCTCTCGGCCATGATGCTGAACAATGCGATCGACGAGTTGCATTACCGCTACGGCTTCGACACCAGCGTCATCGTGGCTCACAGCATGGGTGGACTGGTCACCCGCGCGGCACTGAACATCATCCTGCGCGAAGGCCGCAAGCCGCCGGTACATCACCTGATCTCGATATCCACTCCGTGGCTCGGCCAGGAGAGCGCACGGGGGAAGCAACGATGGGGTCGTGTCCCTGCGGAGCGTTCTGCCGCCCGACATTCAAAGCCGCGCCGACTTCGTCTTCGGGTTCCACGAGGATCACAGTTCGATACTCCGGTCGAAAGCCATGATCGACAAGCTGAATCAGCGCATGAACGACTCGTCGAATCATCTGACGGCCCCCTAGAATGCTTCGCACCTCCCTGTCCAGGAACCTCATGAGCTCACTCAACTTCATCGGCGGCGAAAAAGGCGGTGTCGGCAAGTCGGTCACCGCGCGGGTCCTGGCGCAGTATTTCATCGACCACAGCCGCCCCTTTGTCGGATTCGACACCGATCGCTCGCACAGCTCCTTCACACGCTTCTACGAGGGATTTGCGTCCCCAATCGTGGTGGACAGCTTCGAGGGACTCGACACGGTCGTGAACGGCTTCGAAACCAATCCGCAACAGAGCGTCATCGTCGACCTCGCCGCGCAGACCCTGGCGCCACTCTCGCGGTGGATCAAGGAGTCGGATCTGTTCGATGTATTCGCCGAACTCGGCGTCGCCGTCAACTTCTGGCACGTGCTGGACGACGGGAAGGATTCAACCGATCTGCTGGGAACGCTGATCGACACCTTCGGCAATCGGCCGAACTACATCGTGGTGCAGAACTATGGCCGCGGCAACGATTTCGGACTGCTGCTCGGTTCGCAATCGCTCAGCAAAGCGACTGCACATGGCGCGCGCGTGATCGCCCTGCCGCGCCTGCACGATGCCAGCATGCGCAAGATCGATGCGCGCAACACGAGCTTCTGGAAGGCGGTCAACGACCGCGAAGGACCGCACGCGCTCGGACTGCTCGAACGGCAACGCGTGAAGACGTGGCTGGCGACAGCCTACGCGGCATTCGACACGCTGCCTCTTTAGTCGTTCGGCACGACCTCAGGCACTTCAACGACCCAGCCCGCTCGCGTGAGGGCTGCGGGTGCATGCCTGCCTTGTCGCAAACAGACAACGCGAATCTCAACTTCTAGGGTCGATCTTGCAGGGTTATGGGGCGATCTTGCAGGAGCGCGTCTGCCGCAAGGAGGGGCCTCTGATGGAATCGACTCAACTTCCCAATGGGAGGTTGGCCCGGGGGCCGGTGGGGAGCACAAACGTGCCGTCACGGTGAGCCTGTCACACCGGTGCCTTTGTTGAACCTAGGAGAACCCTGAATGAAAAAATCCTTTGTCGCCCTGGCTGCCCTGGCCACCTTGACCAGCGCAGGCATTGCCTCGGCACAGTCTTCCGTCACGCTCTTCGGCGTGGTTGATGCTGCTGTGAGCAGCTACTCGAACCGGGCAGAGACCCCCCTGGGCAATAGCCTCACGACGAGCCAGACCGCTCTCACCAACTCCGGCTACAACTCCAGCCGCCTGGGCTTCCGCGGGACGGAAGACCTGGGCGGCGGCTTGGCTGCCAGCTTTTGGCTCGAAGCTGGGCTGAACAACGACGACGGCAGCGGGAAGGCAACTGGCGGTGGGCTCAGCTTCAACCGTCGCTCGACGGTCAGCCTCGCCGGAGCATTCGGTGAAGTCCGCCTCGGTCGCGACTACACCCCGACTTACTGGAACGACACCGTGTTCGACCCGTTCGGCGCCAATGGCGTTGGCACGAACCTGATCGTGTCGGCAGGCCAGTCGATGAACAACGAAAACTACACGCGCGCCAGCAACTCGGTCGGCTACTTCCTGCCACCAAAACTTGGTGGTGTGTACGGACAGTTCATGTACTCGTTCAACGAACACGCAAAGTTCGATCCGGCAGTTCTGACCCCTCGTGTGCCCGACTCGCAGCGCACCGGCCGCTATATCGGTGGTCGCGTCGGATACGCCAACGGCCCGGTGGATGTGGCTCTCTCTTACGGCCAAAGCACTGTGGCGGACGATTTCTTCCTCGGATTGACTGCAAACTCGGTCAACTGGAGCCTGGGTACTTCGTACGACTTTGGACCGGTCAAGTTGTTCGGCGAGTACTCTGACAACAAGCTCGAAATCGACACCGATAGCTTTGGCTTGCTGGCTGATCCCGGCACGAAGGGTTGGTTGCTCGGGGCCACCGTCCCCGTCGGTCCAGGTCTTATCCGTGCCTCGTACTCGTCAGTGCGTTATCGCGGCATCGAACTCGGCGAAGAGCCAAAGGCCGACAAGTTCGCGATTGGCTATGTGCACAACCTTTCGAAGCGCACAGCTCTGTACACCACGGTTGCTCGCGTGAACAACAAGAACGGAACTGCCTTCACAGTTGGAGGCCCAGCCTACAACGCAGTGTTTGACGGCGTCTGGACCGTGCCGAAATCCTCCACCGGTTACGACATCGGTATCCGTCACGCCTTCTAACGCCACCTGACAGCAAGCTGAAAAATATCAGCATCCTTAGGCAGTTCTTGAGGGCTGTCCGGCGAGAGTCGGGCGGCCCTTTTCATTTTCACAATAGCCATCAGCCGACGACCCGCACATGCCAACGGCGGATTGTTCGGTCAAAGATATGGCAAGGGAGCCTCAATGCCGAACAGTATCCTGTCCAAACACATCGCAGACAAAGCCCTGGACCTCAATGACTTGCGCGTTTTTGCGTACGTCGCATCACATGCCAGCTTCTCGATGGCGGCGGACGCGTTGCAGATTCATAAATCAAGCGTCAGCAGAAGCATCACGCGACTTGAATCGATGCTGAAAGCACCATTGATTCAGCGCACGACGCGCAAGGTTCAACTGACGCGATGCGGCATGGCCTTGAAGGTCCGCTCCGTCGAGATCCTCTCCCACGTCAATGACTCGATCGCCTACATCGGCAGCATCAACGATGCTCAGTCAAAGCGCCACGGCGGGGAGCAAGGCTTGCGCATGCAAGGCGCCTGAACGAGCGGGCGCATGGGTCATGGCTGATCAGACTGCGCGTGCGAACGCTTGCTGCCGCGCAGTCGCCATGGCCGCCCAGTTCACATGAGCTCAGCCGGACTGCGGCAGATCAATGAGCGGCGGAGCGCAAGCTCTGCCGCATCTTGCTGGGCGCGACGCGATACCAGGTCTTGAACTTTCGACCGAAGCTGGTCGGGTCTGAATAGCCCAGTTGCGACGCAATGGCTTCCATCGACAGTTCGGTGTGCTGCAAGTACCAGGCGGCGTGCTCTTTGCGCAGGTTGTCCTTGATATCGGAGTAATTGATGCCCGCATCTGCAAGCCTGCGCACGAGCGTTCGCCCGGAGATTCCGAGATCGACAGCCAACTCACCCGCTTCCGGATTGATCGCCAGCCGCTCGAGAAGCGCGCGGCGGACGCGCTGCACGAAGTCCCCCTGCCCCTGTTCCGATGCCGCACGTCCGCAAGCCTCCGCGGCTGCGACAAATGCCTTTGCATCAGCGGAAGTACAAGGCCAATGAAGCATCTCTGTCGGCAACTGAAACGTCAGGCATTCCTGGTCGAATGCCGCCCGTCGCACGTACCGCAGACACGGCACGTCGTTGCCCGCAGGCCGGGGGTAAGGCAACCCCACCGTGAGTTCGTCAGCGGGCCGCCCCAACATTGCCTCCAGCAGTCTGCAGTGCGCGCCAACGATGGACTGCGTAACGAAGACGTGGGTCTCGCACAACGGACGCGACGGCCTGACCTTGAGGATGCTCCATTGGCGCCCGTTTTCCATCTGGAACTCCACACCACCGAAGATCTGCCCGGCATGTCGGCTCACAAATTCAAGGCCTTGGCCGAGACTTTCGCTCGTCACGGCGGCGATGCCGACAGGGCTGTGATAGGGCTGGATCATCGAGCCGGCCATCAGGCCCAAGGCCGGCTCTCCGCTGCACAGCACCGCTTGCGCGACGAAGCGGCGAAAGACCGAGAAGTCCACCATGTCCTGCCCGTCGCAGAGGTCCTGCCATGCCAAACCCGCGTTTGAGAGCACTGTAGATGGCGACACGCCACGGCTGTTGAGGCAGTCGAGCACGCTTCGAACATAGACGGGATGCGCAAACGGAATGGAGACCTCGGCCTTGGGATTCATAGTCGATCGTGGATTGCATCGGCGAGTCCGTGCGCGAGGTGCCCATGTCAGAAAGGGCAATGCATTCGACTTGGAGGGATCTTCAAATCGCAGTCGGAGCCGACCGCGCCAAATCTACTCTCCGCGTCTCTTTGTTTGGCCTTCAAATGGCCGAGAAGGATCGCGAAGCTGGTCCAGAAAGGTCCAGAAAGGTCCAGAAAGGTCCAGAACTTCAATCGGAGTGCAATGATTGACGCACTCCGCGCGCCACATTGCATGGCGCGCGATATGTTTGGCCGTGCGCTGGAATCAGCGCACGTTGTTGGAGGCTCCGCGGCGGAACATCAGAGCGATCAACAGCAGTCCCAACACGGTGAATGCAATGAAAGACCAGTTGGCCAACGACAGCCCCAGCAGCGTCCAATCGACTTTCGAACAATCACCGGCCCCGCGAAAGATCATGGGCAGCGCGCGCTGGAGAGGAAAAGTCTCGATCATCCCGTAGATGTCGCGGCCGCACGTCACGACTTCCGGCGGATGCCATTGCAGCCAGCTCTGGCGCGCGGCGGTGTATGCGCCGCCCACAGCCATGATCAGCCCGAGCAGCGAGCCCGTCACCTGCAGCCCCTTTCGGCGGCTCAGTGAGGCCAGCCCCGCGAATACCGCCACCAGCACCAGCGCGTACCGCTGCACGATGCACATGGGGCAAGGTTCGAGCCCGACCACGTGCTGCAGATACATGCCAAATGCAAGCATCGCCACACATGCGGCGCAAATCAAAGCCAGGGCACGCCGAGGCGCGCCGAAATACCAGTCGATCATGGTGAAACCCAGTCCTCTACGAACACCCGGGCCTTGCGCGGCGTGGCGACAACGGTGTCGCCCTCGTGCAGACCCAGGTCCCGGAACTGTTGCGCAGGGAGTTGCGCTTCGATAATGGTTCCGGAGCCCGGATTATCTGGATTCGATTCGGTGGGTTCGAGTTCCAGCCGCGCAATGGGGCCGACCACGATCGCGCGAGTCAACGTTGCGACGATTCCGGTCGCACCGGGCGCATAGCGCCTGACCTCGAGGTCATGCGGCCGCACGTAGGCCAGTGCCTTTCCGTTCCGGAGCTCGCTGTTTTCCGGGGAGTCGATGCGGATGCCTTCGACGTGCACCTCGCCCTCGTGAGCGCGCCCGTGGAAGAGGTTCACGTCACCGAGGAAGCCGTAGACGAACGGACTCGCCGGATGGTCCCACACGTCTTGCGGAGAGCCGACTTGTTCGACCTGCCCGCTGTTCATCAGCACCACCCGGTCGGCGACTTCGAGCGCCTCTTCCTGGTCGTGCGTGACGAAGATGCTGGTGACGTGCAGTTCGTCGTGCAAGCGCCGAAGCCACCGGCGCAGTTCCTTGCGCACCTTGGCATCGAGCGCGCCAAAAGGCTCGTCGAGCAGCAACACCTTGGGCTCGACTGCAAGCGCACGCGCCAGGGCGATGCGCTGGCGCTGGCCGCCCGACAGCTGAGCGGGATAGCGATCGGCCAGCCAGTCGAGTTGCACCAGCTTCAAAAGCTCATGCACCTTGGCCTTGATCTGCGCTTCGCTAGGACGCGCACTGCGCGGCTTCACACGTAGACCGAACGCCACGTTCTCGAACACCGTCATGTGCCGGAACAGCGCGTAGTGCTGGAACACGAACCCCACCTGCCGCTCGCGCACGTGCACATCGGTCGTGTCTTCGCCCGAAAAGAGAATGCTGCCCGCGTCGGCCGTTTCCAGTCCCGCGATGATGCGCAGCAACGTGGTCTTGCCGCAGCCCGAGGGGCCGAGCAACGCGACCAATTCGCCCGACGAGACGTCGAGGCTCACATTCCGCAAGGCCTGGAAGTCGCCGAAGGCCTTGTTGACGTTGCGAATTTCAATACTCATGTTTCCTCTCCTTCACTTTCCACCGACTGCGTGGCCGCGCCACCCGATGAAACTGCCATAGTCCCCAAGCCAGGAACACCGCGGAACCGGCTTCGCCGGGCCGCCGGTGTTGCCCCCGGCAGGGGATGGGCGCCCGACACGAAGTGCGGGCAACCTGGGGGCGAGCTTCATGTCCGGGGCCGCTCTGGCGGCAGGTCGGCGATGGCCTTCATTTCACGCTCGTGCCGCCATTCGACGAAGGACTTGATCACCAGCGTGACCAAAGCCAGGATGGCCAGCAGCGATGCCACCGCGAAGGCGGCGACGGACTGGTATTCGTTGTAGAGCACTTCCACATGCAGCGGCATCGTGTTGGTCTGGCCGCGGATGTGACCCGACACGACCGACACGGCGCCGAACTCGCCCATCGCACGCGCATTGCACAAGATCACGCCGTAGATCAGGCCCCACTTGATGTTGGGCAGCGTCACGCGCCAGAAGGTCTGCCAGCCGGTCGCACCCAGCACGATGGCGGCCTGCTCTTCTTCCGTGCCCTGCGCCTGCATCAGAGGGATCAGTTCGCGCGCGATGAACGGAAAGGTCACGAAAACCGTCGCCAGCACGATGCCGGGCACGGCGAAGATAATCTTGATGTCGTGCGCTGCAAGCCAAGGTCCGAACCAGCCCTGCGCGCCGAAGATCAGCACGTAGATCAAGCCGGCGACCACGGGCGACACGGCAAACGGCAGATCGACCAACGTGGTGAGAAATGCCTTCCCGCGAAACTCGAACTTGGCGATGGCCCATGCGGCCGCGACCCCGAACACGAGGTTCATCGGCACGGCAATGGCGGCTGTCAGCAAGGTGAGGCGGATGGCGCTCCACGCATCGGGCTCCTTCAACGCATCGAGGTAGGCCTCGAAGCCCTTGCGCAGTGCTTCGGTGGCGACGGCGGCCAGCGGCAGCACCAGGAACAGCAGCATGAACAGCATCGCGATGCCGATGAGCGTTCGGCGCACCCATGCGGATTCGGTCGTTCCGGCCTGCGCGCGGCGAACGGTGGTGGAACGCGCGCTCATGACGAACTCCCCGCGCGGCGCCGCTGCCACGCTTGCAGGCCGTTGATGACCAGCAGCAGCACGAACGAAATCACCAGCATCACCAGCGCCACCGCGGTCGCACCGCCGAAGTCGTATTGTTCGAGCTTGCCGATGATGATCAGCGGCGTGATCTCCGAGATCATCGGCATGTTTCCGGCAATGAAGATCACGGAGCCGTATTCACCGATGGCGCGCGCAAACGCCATCGCGAAACCCGTCAGCAGCGCCGGCGCGATCGAAGGCAGGATCACCTTCGTGAAGGTCTGCAGGCGCGTTGCGCCGAGGCTCGTGGCGGCTTCTTCAAGTTCTTTTTCAGTGTCTTCGAGCACCGGCTGGACGGTCCGGACCACGAAAGGCAGACCAATGAAGATCAGCGCAATCACGATGCCGGTCGGGGTGAAGGCCACCTTGATGCCGAGCGGTTCGAGGTATTGGCCGATCCAGCCATTGCCGGCAAGTAGCGCGGTCAGCGAGATGCCGGCGACCGCCGTCGGCAATGCGAAAGGAAGGTCGACGAGCGCGTCCACGATCCGCTTGCCGGGAAACTTGTAGCGAACGAGCACCCAGGCGACCAGCAACCCGAACACCAGGTTGACCAGCGCGGCAATCAGCGATGCGCCAAAGGTCAGGCGATACGACGCCATCACACGAGGTGCTGTGACCGCGACCCAGAACTGGTCCCAGGTGAGCGTGAAGGTCTTGAAAACCAGCGCCGAAAGCGGAATCAGGACGATCAGGCTCAGGTAGAGCAGCGCATAGCCGAGCGTGAGGTGAAAGCCCGGCAGCACGCGCCGAGATACACCTGTGCCACCCGCACGCGCAAGCGGCGCCGCCGAGGACGGCAGCGCCGAAGACACGGCACCGCTCATTTATTTGCCGCCGGGCGTGTACAGCCGGTCGAACTGCCCGCCGTCGTTGAAGTGCACCTTCTGCGCTTCGCTCAGGCTGCCGAACAGTTCCTGCACGGTGAAGAGTTGCAGCGGTTTGAAGGTCGCGGAGAACTTCTTGAGCACCGCTTCGGAACGCGGGCGAAGCGCATGCTTGGCCGCGATTTCCTGCGCCTCGTCCGAGTAGAGGTACTCGAGATATGCCTTGGCAAGCTCGCCGGAGCCGCGCTTTGCGGTCGTGCGCTCGACGACAGCGACGGGGTTCTCGGCCAGGATGCTGATGGACGGATACACGGCCTGTGCCTTGCCTGCGCCGAATTCGCGGTCGATGGAGACCACTTCGGATTCGAAGGTGATCAGCACGTCGCCTATGTTTCGTTGCAGGAAGGCGGTCGTCGCATCGCGGCCGCCGCGCGCGAGCACCGGCACGTTCTTGAAGAGCTTGCCGACGAACTCGGCCGCCTGGGCGTCGGTGCCTCCCTTCTTCTTCACGTAGCCCCACGCGGCGAGATAGGCGTAGCGGCCATTGCCGCCGGTCTTGGGGTTGACGATCACGACCTGAACGCCGGGCTTGATCAAATCGTCCCAATCCTTGATGCCTTTGGGATTGCCGTTGCGCGTGAGGAACAGCATCGTCGACGTGGTCGGCGACGCGTTGTACGGGAAACGCTTGGCCCAGTCCTTTGCGACCACGCCAGCGTTGGCGAGGAATTCGATGTCGGTGCTGGTGTTCATTGTGACCACATCGGCGTCCAGCCCATCCGCAACGGCGCGAGCTTGCGCGCTGGAGCCCGCATGCGACTGGTCGATCTTGACGTCCTTGCCGGTGGTCTTCTTGTAGTTCGCAACGAAGGCGGCGTTGTAGTCCTTGTAGAACTCGCGCGCCACGTCGTACGAGACATTGAGAAGCGAGGTCGGTTGCGCGGACGCAGCGCCGGCGGCGGCGAGCACCAGCGCGCCGAGGATCGTCTTGATTCTGGAAGTCATAGAGTTGCCAAAGGTTCGAAATTTCGACGGCCGTCCATCAGAGTGGTCGGCTCGTCCGTCAAGGATTGGAGCAGAGCGAGGCCCAGCGGCCAGTCCCCATGCCCGGATTCGATGTTGATGTGGCCGGCATTCTGCATCCGAACGAATTCGCTTCCCCAAGCGCGAGCATAAGCACCCGCCAAACGCACGGGGCAAAAGGGGTCGTTGCTGCTCGCGACGACGATGCTTCGATAGGGCAGCTTGGCGTGAGGGACCGGCGCGAAATCGGACAAGACGGCACGGCGCTCGGGGTCCGCCGGCGCCACCAGCAGCGCGCCGCTGATGCGAGCGGCCGCGGCTTCGCAGAGGTGTGCCGTCGCAATGCAGCCCAGGCTGTGTGCGGCGATGACGACCGGCGTGGGACTCTCGAGCACAAGCTTTTCGAGTGCAGCGACCCACGCCGCACGTGTCGGCGTGATCCAGTCATCCTGCGTCACTCGAACTGCGCCTTGCATCCGCTCGGCCCACAGGCTTTGCCAGTGGCCCGGACCGGAGTCACGCCAGCCCGGCACGATCACGATGGTTTGTTTTGTCACACGGAGAATACGTTGGAGGCGTTGGTGGGCAGCCCCGGATTCTGCGAAGCATCGCTTCAAAGACAAACGAATATCTGCTTGTTTGAATATGGTGTTTTGCGCATAAGGAAAAGCGGTGGAACTCACCCGGCAAGATCGTGCGGCTCATCGCTGTCGAGGTTTTCCACGAGGAAATCGATCAGCCGGCGCACCGCCGGGACCAACGCGCGCCGGGCGGGGAACATCATGTGCGTGATGCCCGGAGCCGGCCCCCAGCCCGGCAGCACCTCAACCAGCTTTCCTGCTTTCAGTTCGCTGCGGCACATGTAGTCAGGCAGAACTGAGACTCCGGTGCCTTGCACCACGGCGAACTTGAGCGTAAGCAGGTCGTCGGCCACGTAGCGCGGCACATGCGAATGAACGGTCACCTTGCCACTCGGCCCTTCGAGGCGCCAGTTGGCACGACCATCGCCAGTCGACATCGAAACGGTGTCGAGCTTCGACAAGTCCGCTGGCGCCGACACGGGCCCCTGCTGCCGGATCTGTTCTGGATTGCCGACCAGGATGCCGCGGCTGATTCCGAAAATCTTGGCTACAAGTGTTGTGCTGTCCTCGACCTCGGGTCGCACGCGCAGCGCCAGGTCGACGCCCTCCTCGACCAGGTCGACCGGCCGGTTCAGCACACGCATCTCCACGCGCACTGCGGGATAAAGCGCCATGAAACGCGGTAGCAAAGGCCCCACGCTGCTCTGCGCCAAGGTCACGGGGCAGCTCAAGCGGACCGTTCCGCGCGGCTCCGTCTGGGCTTGCGCCACCGCCTCCGCCGCCGCTTGCGCCGCATCGCGCATGGCAGCGCAATGCTTCAGGTAGATCTCGCCGGCAGACGTGAGGGATAGGCGCCGGGTGCTGCGCTGCATGAGTTGGACGCCGAGTTGGGCCTCCAGATCGGCGACGCGGCGCGAAAGCCGCGACTTTGGAATGCCAAGCGCGCGGCTGGCAGCTGCAAAGCCGCCGCGCTCCGCCACTTCGGCAAAGAACACCATGTCGTTCAGGTCTTGCATGATCCACTGTCCTATTTTTGGAACGAACTGGGCCATTTTTACTTACTTATCAGCCAATCGCCACAAAAATAGAATCCTACTCACGCCGACCGATTTCAGCGCCGGCACTGTTCAAGAAAGACTATCGATCATGAAACTGCTGCACGTCGACTCCAGTGTCCTGGGCACCAACTCCGTTTCGCGTCAACTGAGTGCCGAAATCGTGGCCGACTGGCGCAAGGCCCACTCCCACACTACCGTCGAGTACCTCGACCTGGCCGTGGACACCCCCAACCACTTCAGCGCCGATGCGCTCGGCATCAAGGTCGGCGTTCAGGCTGAACCCACCGAAGCGCAGCGCCGCGAAAACGAAGTTTCCGAGCGCCTCGTGACGCAATTCCTGGCTGCGGATGTCATCGTGATCGGCGCTCCGCTCTACAACTTCACGGTGCCGACCCAACTCAAGGCGTGGATCGACCGTCTGGCTCAAGCCGGCCGCACCTTCAAGTACACCGACAAGGGCCCAGTCGGCCTCGCAACCGGCAAGACCGTGATCGTCGCTTCGACGCGCGGCGGCATGTACTCGACCAGCGACGGCGGCCAGGCGATGGAGCACCAGGAGAGCTACCTGAAGGTCATTTTCGGCTTCTTCGGAATTACCGATGTGCGCATCGTGCGCGCCGAAGGACTTGCCATGGGCGATGCTGCAAAGTCGGCTGCGATCGCCGCTGCACGCGCAAATATTGGCGGAGCGACAGGCAAGGCTGCCAATCAGGACGTCGCAACGCTGGCCGCGTAAGCCACACACTGGCTCGCGCACCTCTGGGTGCGCACCACCCGAATTGGCAGATTTGAGAGGTGCGCCAACGCGCAGAGCCGGTTTGCGGACACGTAGGCCAGCTATGCGAGCGCCTTCTCAGTGGTTCGAGCCGCTTTCGCTACCTTCTCGCGCAGCCAAGCGTGACCCACGTCATGCTCGTCGCGGCCATGCCAGATCGCACGCATGGTCGATGGTCGAGCTTGGTAGGGCGGCGGTCGGCGAATAAGGTCTTCGCGCTTCGTGAGAGCCACTGCCAGAGACGCGGGCACGATGGACAGCATTGAAGTGTCACGAAGCAGCGCGGGAATGGCGAGCGCGTGGGGGACGGTGATTCTCACCCGCGGCCCCTCCTTCGATTCAATGAGTGCCTCTTCCAACGCATGCCGGTCAAACATTTCCGACTGGCGTGCGAGGCCACGTTCAACGATAAACCCTCCCACTGCGCCCTCCTCCTGTCCTCCGACGGACAGGGTGACCAGCGGGTACTTCGTCAAATCCTGGAGCGTGAGTTTCCGGCGGGAGGCGGGGTGTCCCTTGCGCATCAAGATCGCCTCTCCCTGGGACAACAACGTTTGAGAGTTGAGTCGCGACGGCACCTGCGAAAAAATGCCAATAGCCAGGTCGATGCGCCCCAAGTCAATCTGCTCAGCCAAGTCCAGTCGCGTGGACGGACGGATGACGAGATCGATATGCGGAGCAATTTCTTGCAGTTCTCGGGACAAGGGCACAACAATCACCTCGGTCACGTGGTCGTTCGCCGCAATGACGAAACGCCGCTTGGATGTTTCGGGTGAAAACGGCTCCACTCCCACGATAGCCTCGATCTGGCGCAATGAGTCCCGCAGGCCCGGCGCCATCGCCGTTGCACGGCCGGTCGGCACCATGCCTTTCCCCGTACGCATAAAAAGCTCGTCGCCCACAAGTTCGCGCAGCCTCCTGAGCGCATGGCTAACCGCCGATGGCGTCAGATTGAGGCGCTTACCCGCCACTAGCAGATTGCGGTCCTCGTAGACGGCCTCGAACACCTTCAACAGGTTGAGGTCCATGCGACCAATGCTCACGACTTCACCTCCTGCAGTTGAATTGCGTTCATTATGGAACTGCAGATCTATCGTTTCCATTCAGTTCGAGTTTCGCCCATGATCGTGTCCAGGCATTCCGCAAAGGCGAGACCACGATGACCGAAACAAACATTCAGGACAGACAGGCGCTCATCGAGCGCTGCATCCCCTTCCTCGAAGAAGTGAAGGACATGACCGCCGGAGCCGCGGTCGAAAACTGGTTGAACCAGAAGTACGGGGCTGACAGCGAGCTCTATCGGACCCTGGCTCACTTGGTGTTGAAGGGCGTGCAAGACGGCTGGGCAGCGAACGTCCCGATCGACGGTCAGGCTTACCGCCGCAGCCGCATCGCGGAGCCCTCGGAGCGCACACTGCACTTCAGCATCACAGCCGTATACATGGACAGCACAGGGAATCAGCAGGGTCATCCTGATCATCACTTCCTCGGGCAGTACCACGGCCATCCCTATGGCGAGATCAACATGGTCATTCCGCTCAATTCCGGCGCCGCATTGAAGGGGCCGAATGGCTGGTGCTTTGGTGGCTGGACCGCACCGCCGCCGGGCAGTCACCACTATCCGGAAGCAAAGGGCGGCGCCGTGATTGCGCTGTTCTTCCTCCCCTCCGGACGGATTTCGTATCACGACGCGCCGCTGCAGGGGTGAACCATGGTCCAGACGGCAACTGAATGGTCCCAGGAGACCATTGCGAAATGCGTCTCCTCCGTCATGCATTCGCGCCGAGCGGTTCGTGCATTCAAGCCGGAGCCTTTGCGCCGCACGCTTGTGGAAGCGATCTTGGAGGATGCAGCAACTGCCCCAAGCGGTGGCAACATCCAGCCCTGGCGGGTGCATGTGGTCAGCGGCGTGGCCAAGGAGCAGCTGGCAAATGCGTTGGTCGCAGCGTTTCGTGCCGGAACCGCACCGGCGCCGACGCACTTCCCCGAACCGTTGCCGGATGTATTCCGTACGAGGTTGCTTGACTTCGGCGCGCGGTACTACGCCTCCCTCAAGATTGATCGCAACGATGCTTCGGCGCGCATGCGCCAAACCGAGCGAAACTTCTCATTTTTTGGCGCCCCGGTCGGTCTCATTTTCAGCATCGACCGCAGACTGAAGGCACACAGCTGGATCGACCTCGGCCTCTTCGCGCAGAACGTGATGATCGCCGCGAAAGCACGTGGCGTCGACACCTGCCCGCAGGTCGCATTTGCGCAGTTTCATGACCAGATCGCATCCCATCTTGCGATGCCCCCGGAGGAAGTAACCGCCTTCGGCATGTCCATGGGATACGGCGATCTGGAGGCCCCGGTGAATCAAGCAAGCATGCCTCGGGAACGCAGGCACGATTTCGCGCGACTTCTCGGTTTCCCGGCCTGAAGATCAGCAGAACCATGACCATGAGCAATCGAATCGACTACAACGAAGTCGCCCCAACGGGCATCAAGGCACTTGGCAACGTGTACGGGTACATCTCGCAGAGCGGTCTTTCACCGGTTCTGGTGGATCTGGTGTACTTGCGTGTTTCGCAGATCAACAACTGCGCCTACTGCTTGGACATGCACACGCGTGACCTGTTGAAGAAGGGGCAGGCAATCGAAAAGCTCGCACTGCTGCAAGCATGGAGAGAGGCAGGTGCCCTCTTTGACGAGCGGGAACGTGCCGCGCTGGCTTGGGCTGAATCGGTGACACGCGTGGCGGAGACCGGGGTCCCCGACAGCGACTACCAAGCTGCTCGCACCGTCTTTGACGAGCGGGAGCTAGTGGACCTGACCATTGCCATCGGGCTGATGAATACCTACAACCGCATGGCGATCAGTTTCCGCAACACCCCTATGGCGGTCATTCCAAAACAGGTAGTCAACGCCAGGAGAGAGTCATGATGCTTAAGGAAATATCAGGGGTGCGTATCCCGGACAGCAAACTCGCGCGCGAACTGACTCAGCTCATTCGCGATACCGAGAGTGATTTGCTCTTCCACCACTCGGTCCGAGTTTATTGCTGGGGAGTCTTGGCAGGAAACCGAACAGGATTGAAATTCGATCCTGAACTGCTTTACGCGGCTTCCATGTTCCACGACATTGGCCTCACCGCACGCTATAAAAATAGTCAGCTACGCTTTGAAGTGGATGGCGCGAATGCCGCGCGTGAATTTCTTCGGGGGCACGGCATCGCCGATAGCGATATCGAGACGGTTTGGAACGCCGTCGCTCTCCACACAACGCCTGGCATACCGCAATTCATGCGTCCGGAGATCGCATTGGTGCAGGCGGGGGCTGGCATGGATGTAGCCGGCCGCGGCTATGACCAATATACCAACGCTCAGCGGGAGGCCGTTGTCGCCGCCTTTCCCCGAGAAACTGACTTCAATCAGGGAATCATCGACGCCTTCTACCAGGGCATGAAGCACCGCCCCGACAGCACTTTCGGAACCTTCAACGATGACGTCCTGGCGTTCAAGGATCCACAGTTTCGGCGGGTTGATATGTGCAGCGTCATCCTTGCATCAAGCTGGAACAGCCGAAATGTCCCAACAGGTTGTTCATCCGCCCACGACCATCTGGGAAGCTGCGGTCACTAGGCCATCGCAACGAAGGATGGGACAACGGATGAACAGTCATAGCGCGCGCGATTGATTCGGTCGACCTAGGTCTCAGCGGTTCAGCGTTTGGGATGGCAACTCGCCGTACTTCTCGCGATAACGTGCGCTGAAGTGCCCAAGGTGAGCGAAGCCCCACCGCAATGCGACATCGCGCACCGTTTCACCGGCAAGGCGCCCTTGCGACAGCTCGTCGCGCACGCGCGCCATGCGCACATCGGACATGTAGCGCATCGGCGTGGTGCCCTTGTACTTCCGAAACCCGAGGAACAGCGCCCGCGTGCTCACGTCCACGTGGCCGGCGACGTCCGCGATCGAAATCGACTCGTGTGCGTGATCGTGGATGTAAGCCTCCGCCCGCCGCACGAAACCGGGAGAGACGCTGTGCTCGGCCGCGCCGAGAACTTCGCGGTACGTGTGCGGCTGGCATTGCAACAGTGCGGCAATGCCCGCTTGCTCAATTTGCGAAGCCAGCAGCGGGGAGTCGACCCATGGCGAACTTTTCGAGAGGTCGTCGCCGAGCTCCTCGAACAACCAGCGAATCCACCGTGCCCATGCCGCCACCTGCGGCTGATCGAGCACCATCGCTGGCGTAAAGACGAGCGGGTCGCGCAAGGGCCGGCCGAGCTGGCCGGCGCAATGCTTTTCGAGTGCCGCGCGCTCCACGCGCACGAACAGCTTCTCGCAACCTTCATGGTGGAGCATCGTCATCGACTCGCTGGGACTGACGACCGACGCGACGGCGCTCGTCGACTGCACCGTTTCACCCGCCGTGCGCACGCTTTCGTTCCCTTTCAGAAGGACCTGAACGAGATAAAAGCTCTCAAGCCGTCCCGGATCGATCGCCACAGTGGCGCCGTAGCCCATCCGCCCCAAACCCAAAGCGCCGATTCCGCGATAGTGCATCGATGCCTTGACGCGCTGGCGGCTGCCGACGACCGTCAGCTTGTGATCGCAGAACACCTGCGTGACGCGGCTGCGCGCCTCGTCGAGATCTGAAGTCTGAAAGTGGCCGACGTGAGCCAACGGGCTCTGGGCATCGGCAACAACTGAAGCTTGAATCACGCTCTCTCCGGAAATCTGGTCTGAAACGCGTCTGGGCAGTCCCGTGTCCCGATACTGGGCGCTCGCGCCGAGCCCGGACTTCGGGGATAACCCTCGACCGCCGCGCTCCCTGCGGCCATGGCGGCACAAAGACTTGCACTCATGGGACAGCGCTTGCGCGCCCGGGACACTGCCCTCGCGCCGTGCCCCTATCGTGAACCCGTCCAAGTCCACACATGCACGCCCCATGCCAATCCAAGCAACTCCCCTCCTGCAACGCAAGCACTTCCTGCTCGGCACCTTTGCATCCAACTGTTCCAGCGGCATGTCCGTCACCAAAGTGCCGGAACGTTGGCAGAACACCTGGGACAACAACCTGAAACTCGCCCAAATGCTCGACGACGCGGGCATCGACTTCATGCTGCCCATCGCACGCTGGATCGGCTACGGCGGCGAAACCAACTTCCACGGCGATGTTCTCGAAACCGTGACCTGGGCAACCGGACTGGTCGCCCAAACCAAGCAACTGACGGTGTTCGCGACCACGCACACCGCGGCCAACCATCCGGTCGTTGTCGCGAAGCAGATTGCCACCATCGACCAGCTCGGCCAGGGCCGGGCCGGCCTGAACATCGTGGCCGGATGGAACAACCCGGAGTACGAGGCGCTGGGCCTGAAGCTCCCGCCCGATCACGAGACGCGCTATGCCTACGCCGAAGAGTGGTATCAGCTGGTGCGCAAGCTTTGGCAAGACCCGGGCATCTTCGACTGGGACGGCGCGCATTTCCAGCTCAAGGGCATACACAGCCATCCGAAGCCCTACGGCGAATTGCCGCCGATCCTCAATGCGGCAGGCTCGGGGCTGGGGCGTGAATTCGCCACGCGCAATGCGAACTTCCTCTTCACGCCGGCTATTGATCTTGCCCGCTCGAAGGATGAAGTCGCCGAATTGCGAAGCTCGGCAAACGCCAAGGGGCGCGAGGTCGGAGTACTGACTTTCTCTCATGTGGTCTGCCGGCCGACGGAGGCAGAGGCGCGCGCCTATCTCTCGCATTTCGGGCAGGAGCATGCGGACTGGGCGGCCGTGGACAACCTGGTCAACCTTCAGTTCGCGCACGCACAATCGTTTCCGCACGATCTGCTGGCGCTGATCCGCGACCGCATGGCGGCGGGCCACGGTGGCTATCCGCTGGTCGGCACCCCCGAGCAAGTGGCTCAGGGGATCATCAGCCTCGCCGAGGCCGGCTTCAGCGGCACCACGCTGTCCTTCGTCGACTACGTCAAGGAGTTCCCGTACTTCCGAGACACGGTTCTCCCGATCCTCCATGCACATGGCCTGCGCGATGCATGACACGGCCGATCCAGTCGACGGCCACGCCTTCCGCACGGCCATGCGGCAGCTCGCGGGCGGGGTCAGCGTCATCACCGTTGGCACTCTTGGAGCGCGCACGGGTTTCACGGCCACGTCCGTCGTCTCGCTGTCGGTCGAACCCGCGGTATTGCTGGTGTCCGTCAACGCCTCGTCTTCGTCCTGGCCGTTGATGCGCGAGCACGGACGGTTTGGCGTCAACGTACTTGGGGAGCACCAGCAAACCGTCGCAGAGCGCTTTTCGGGCCGACAGGGCATTCAGGGCGAGGGCCGCTACGCGCGATCGAGGTGGCATCGGATCGAAGAAGCGTGGCTGCTCGACGGCGCAACGGCTGCCTTCGCCTGCGAGATCGAGGAAAGCTTCGAGCGTCACGGCCACTGCGTCGTGCTTGGCCGCGTGCGCGCAGTTCGCACCGGCGAGCGCGACGAGGGCGCGCTCGTCTACTGGAAAACCAACTACACGGCCTTGACCATTCCCACTGCTCTCACTGCTCTCACTGTTCCCACGGAGATCCGCACCCATGACACATGCCACTCTTGATCGCCTCGCCTCCGAACTGCTCGAAGGGCGAATCCGCGTCGTCGACCTCACCCAGACCTTGTCGCCCGACTTTCCAGCGCTGCAACTGCCGCCGCAGTTCGGCCAAGTCTGGGGCTTCAAGATGGAGAAGATCTCGCACTACGACGAAGCGGGTCCGGGCTGGTACTGGAACAACTTTTCTTGCGGCGAACACACGGGCACGCACTTCGATGCACCGGTGCACTGGATCAGCGGCAAGGACCATCCGAACAACAGCGTCGATACCATCGACGCCCGGAATTTTGTCGCGCCGGCTGTGGTGGTCGACGCCTCCGCTGAAGTCGCCGGCAACCCTGACTGGCTGTTGACCGTGCCCTTCCTCGAAGCGTGGGAATCAAAGCATGGCCGCATTCCAGCCGGTGCGTGGGTATTGTTTCGCACGGACTGGTCCCGCCGCGCGAGCGATCCGGCGGCGTTCCTGAATCTGCGCGAGGACGGCGCCCACACGCCGGGGCCCACCCAGGAAACAGTGCAATGGCTCATCGAGCAGCGCGACGTGCATGGCTTCGGCGTGGAGACCATCAACACCGACGCCGGGCAGGCGCATTCGTGGCCACTGCCCTATCCGTGCCACACGCTGATGCACGGCGCCAATCGCTACGGGCTGCAATGCCTGACGAACCTGCATCAGTTGCCGCCGAGGGGCGCCATGATCTGGGCAGCGCCACTGAAGATCCAGGGCGGCTCCGGCAGCCCGCTGCGCGTTCTTGCGCTTATTTCGAGTGGTCCTTGATCCAGGCGACGTACTTGTCGACCCAGCTCTGCAGAAACTGCTTGGTCGAACCTTCCGCGACATGTCCCTTGTCGTCGAAAAGGCCTTCCTTGTTCTGCAGGAAAACCTCGGGCTGGCCTAGCGTCGGCATGTCCAGGTAGGCCAGGATCGTGCGCAACTGCTGCTGCGCAATGGCGGTGCCGATCTGGCCCACCGAAATACCGATCACGCCGGCTGGCTTGCCCGCCCAGGCGCTCTGGCCATAGGGGCGCGAAGCGTTATCGATTGCGTTCTTCATCACGCCCGGGACTGCGCGGTTGTATTCGGGGGTAACGAACAGCACCCCGTCAGCCGCCGCGATCTCGGTCTTGAGGCGCTTGACCGAAGGCGCCTGATTGCCGTCCTGGTCCTGGTTATAGAGCGGGAGATCGTCGATCTGCAGATGCTCGAAAGTGAAGTCCTCGGGGGCAAGATGCGCAATGGCCAGCGCGAGCTTGCGGTTTAGCGAGTCCTTCCGCAGGCTGCCGATGACCACGGCGATTTTTTTCTGGGCCATGAAAACTCCTTGTCTATGGTTGAAGGAAGTTGCAATGAACGATGGGCGGGTCAGGCCTGCCGACGCTGCGGCGCGTTCTGCAGGCTGGCCTGCGTCACATTGGCGCCGGGCGGCACATCATCGGTGATCCACACATTGCCGCCGATGGTCGCGCCCTTGCCCAGCGTCACGCGCCCCAGGATGGTCGCGCCGGCGTAGATGACCACGTCGTCTTCAACGACCGGGTGGCGCGGCAGGCCCTTTTGCAGATTGCCCTCGACATCGGTCGGAAAGCGCTTGGCACCGAGCGTCACCGCCTGGTAGATGCGAACGCGCTTGCCGATCACGGCTGTTTCGCCAATGACGACGCCCGTGCCGTGGTCGATGAAGAATCCGGCGTCGATCTGAGCACCGGGATGGATGTCGATGCCGGTCTGTCCGTGCGCCAGTTCGGCCACGATGCGCGCCAGCAGCGGCAAGCCCAGGCCGTACAACCGATGGGCCAGGCGATGATGAATCATCGCGAGAATGCCGGGGTAGCAGAGCAGCACCTCGTCAACGCTTCGCGCCGCGGGGTCGCCCAGGAAGGCGGCGAGCACGTCGCCGTCCAGCAACCGGCGGATGCCCGGCAGCGCCGCCGCGAAGTCGCGGACTGCCGCGTCCGCGTCGGCGTCGATTTCTTCGGGAGCGCGCGGCTCATGGCGCGCCGTGTAGCGCAGTTCGAGCCGCGCCTGCGCGAGCAATGACTGAAGCGCCGCATCCAGCGTGTAGCCCACATAGAAGTCTTCGCTTTCCCTGCGAAGCTCCGGCGGACCGAGCCGCATCGGAAAAAGCGCGCCCTTCAGCGACTCGACAATGCCTGCCAGCGCATCGCGTGAGGGAAATTCGCGACTGCCGGGCTCGCGCGACCGCTTCTGGGCATCGCGCCATTCGTCGCGGGCCTCATGCAGGCCGGCGACGATGTCACTGACGTCGAACAGGGACATGCCATTCCTTTGGTGTTCGGTGTTGGGGCTTGAACCTTGCACCATCGCACAAAACCCCACCCTGAGCGGGTTTCTACCTCAAACCCGGCCCACGGTCTTCAGGCAAGTCCGGCCGTCCCTCTTACCAGCCCGCCAGCACCGAGCCCTTGAACTCGGTCTGGATGTAGTTGCGCACCTCATCGGAGTGATAAGCCTTCACCAGCTTGGCGACCCACGGCTTGCTCTTGTCCCGCTCGCGCACGACGAGGATGTTCACGTAGGGGCTCTTCGCGCTTTCCTTGGCAATCGCATCCTTGCCGGGGTTGAGGCCAGCAGACAGCGCGAAGTTGGTGTTGATGCCGGCGGCATCGAGGTCATCCAGCGTGCGCGGCAACTGGGCCGCATCGACTTCCACGAACTTGATCTTCTTGGGGTTCTCGATCACGTCGAGCGGCGTCGCCTTGAGCCCGGCTTCGGGCCTGAGCTTGATCAGCCCTTGGTCCTGCAGCACGAGCAGCACACGCCCGCCATTGGTCGGGTCGTTCGGCATGCCGAAGCGGGCGCCTTCCTTCAGGTCGTTCAGGCTCTTGACCTTTTTCGAATAGATACCAATGGGGAAATTGACGGTGTAGGCCACGTCCGCCAGCTTGTAGTTGCGGTCCTTGATCTGCTGGTCGAGGTACGGCTTGTGCTGATAGCTGTTGGCGTCGAGGTCGCCCGCGGCCAACGCGGCATTGGGCTGAACATAGTCACTGAACTCGATGATCTGGATCTTGAGTCCGTCCTTTTCGGCCACCTTCTTGACCTGCTCGAAGATCTGGGCGTGCGGCCCGCCGGTGACGCCGACCTTGATCGGCTTGTCCTGAGCGAGCGCCGGCACGGCCGCAAAGCCCGAGACGATCGTCATTGCGATGATCGACTGAAGAAGCTTGCGTTTGGGGTGAATCATGAAACGAGTTCCTTGAGAGAAAAAAAGAGAAAAGTCACTTGTGGCTGAGCCTGCGCACGAGCCAGTCACCGCCGCTTTGCAGCGCCTGCACGAAGAGGATCAGCACGATGACCACAGCCAGCATCACTTCGGGCAGAAAGCGCTGATAGCCGTAGCGGATGCCGAGGTCGCCCAGTCCGCCGCCGCCGATCGCGCCCGCCATCGCCGAATAGCCGGTGAGGCTGACGAAAGATATTGTCACGCCGGCCACGATGCCCGGGAGAGCCTCGGGCAACAGCACCTTCCACACGATCTGGCGCGTGGTTGCGCCCATGGCCTGCGCAGCTTCGACCAGTCCGCGATCGACCTCGCGGAGGGATGTCTCCACCAGCCGCGCGACAAAAGGAGCGGCGGCAAGGCTCAACGGCACCACGGCGGCCGCAGTGCCGATCGACGAGCCCGTGAGCAAGCGCGTCAACGGAATGATCGCGACCAGCAGGATGATGAAGGGCGTGGAGCGCACCGCATTGACGATGGCACCGACGATCCGGTTGGCCGGGCGGTTCTCGAGCACGCCACCGGTGTCCGTGAGATGCAGGTACACGCCGAGCGGCACACCCACCAGCGCGCCGATGAAGCCCGAGATGCCGACCATCACGATGGTTTCCCACAACGAAGCGGCGAAGAGTTCCAGCATCGGCCTGGTGAAGACGTCAAACATGGGCGACCTCCTGCACCACCACGCCGGCGCCCCGCAGATAGGCCACAGCCGAAGCGACCGACTCCCCCGCTCCGCGCGCCAGCACGGCAAGCGAGCCGAAAGGCCGGCCCTGGATTTCGTCGACTTGCCCATGCACGATGGACAGGTCGATGCCAAACCGGCGGATCACCTGCGAAAGCAGCGGCTGGTCCGCCGCATCGTCCCCTGCAAAGGCCAGGCGCAGCAACTGAGGCGCATGTGCGGCGTCGTCTTGCATCAGCGCGCGGATGCGCGCAAGCACGCTTTCAGGCAGTTCTTGTGGCGCAATGTCGTCGAGCAGGCTGCGCGTCGTTTCATGCTGCGGCCGCGTGAAGACATCGAGCACGGCCCCCTGCTCCACGATGCGGCCATGGTCGATGACCGCGACTTGTTGCGCGAGCTGCTTGATGACCTGCATCTCGTGGGTGATGAGCAGGACAGTCAGGCCGAATTCGCGGTTGATGTGCTGCAACAGCGCGAGGATCGAGCGCGTGGTCTCGGGGTCGAGCGCCGAGGTGGCCTCGTCCGAAAGCAGCACCTTCGGCCGGTTGGCCAATGCCCGCGCGATGCCGACGCGCTGCTTCTGACCGCCGCTGATCTGCGCCGGATAGCGGTCGCGCAGGCCGGTGAGGCCCACCAGTTCCAGCAGCGGATCGACCCGCCCCTTGATCTCCGAGGCACCGAGGCCGGCGAGTTCGAGCGGCAAGGCCACGTTGTTGTACACGGTGCGCGACGCCAGCAGGTTGAAGTGCTGAAAAATCATGCCGATGCCCTGCCGCGCGCCGCGCAGTTCGACATCGTTCATGGCCGTGAGCTCGCGCCCATCCACCCGCACGCTGCCGCGGATGGGGCGATTGAGGAGATTGATAGTGCGCACGAGCGAGCTCTTGCCCGCGCCGCTGCGCCCGATCACGCCGAACACTTGGCCCGGCGCCACCGTCAGGTCGATGCCCTTGAGAGCCTCGACCGGCCCGCTCGGGCCGTCGTAGATCTGATGAATATCTTTGAGTTGAATCATCCCCGTATTAGAGCTTGGCGATCGACACTTCGGTCGACTTCACCAGCGCGACCACGTCGGAGCCCGGCTTGAGTTGAAGCTCGTCGACCGAGCGCGTCGTGATGACCGAGGTCACGATGCCCCAGGCGGTCTCGACATCGACTTCGGAGACGACGTCGCCGCGGATGATCTCGCGGACCTTGCCCTTGAACTGGTTGCGAACGTTGATGGCTTGGATGGACATGGAAAACTCCTTCGGTTGGGTGATTGAACTGGATGAAGGGCTCATACGGCCCAGCGCAGCACGTGCGCGGGCCCATCGGCCCAGCGGGTATCGTTGGCCGGTTGGGCTTCGGGGCTTTGCGGCTTTTGCAGGACCCGATCAAGAATGCGCTTCTCGATCGCCGCGAAGGCCGGGTCGCCCTGCGAGCGCGGCCGTGCGAGCGCGATGTTCTCGTCCAGCGCGATGCGCCCGTCCTCGATCAGGATGACGCGATCGGCCAGCGCCACCGCCTCCTGCACGTCGTGCGTGACTAGCAGCGCAGTGAAGCGATGTCGTTGCCAGAGGTTCTCGATCAGGCGATGCATCTCGATGCGAGTCAGCGCGTCGAGCGCACCCAGAGGCTCATCGAGCAGCAACAGGCGCGGCTGATGCACGAGGGCGCGCGCGAGCGCCACACGCTGTCGTTGCCCGCCGGAAAGCCGCGCCGGCCATTCGTTCTTGCGCTCGGCAAGGCCGACTTGCGCCAGGACTTCTTCGCCATGAGGGCGGCTCTGCGCGGGCAGGCCCAGCGTCACGTTGTCGAGCACGCGCCGCCACGGCAGCAGTCGCGCCTCCTGGAACATGATCCGCGTGTCGTCGTGCAGGCCAGCGACCGAGTTGCCGTCGGTATAGAGCGCACCCTCCGAAGCCTCTTCAAGACCTGCGACCAGCCGCAGCAGCGTGCTCTTGCCGCATCCGCTGCGGCCGACGATGGCGATGAATTGGCCAGGCTCGACCGAAAGCTGCGTATTGCGCAGCACTTCGCGCTCGCCGTAGCGCTTGGAGAGGCCGCGAATATCGAGCCGGACGCCGCCGGGCTCTTCCGATGGACTGTGCGGGATTTGCGGGATGTAGGGGATGGCGCTCATGGTGTTCACTTTGCTGTCGTCACTTCATCACTTCGCAACGCGATAGCCCGGATGCCACCGCAGCCACCAGCGTTCGAGGCCGCGCGCGAACAGATCGGCCAATTTGCCCAGCAGCGCGTAGAGCAAGATGCCGACGAGCACGATGTCCGTCTGCAAAAACTCGCGCGCGTTCATCGTGAGATAGCCGATGCCCGATTGCGCAGAGATGGTCTCGGCCACGATGAGGATCACCCACATCAGCCCGAGCGAAAAGCGCAGGCCGACCAGGATTGACGACATCGCGCCCGGAAGAATCACTTCCTTGTAGAGCTGCCAGCGCGTGAGGCCGTAAGTGCGGCCCATCTCGATCAATTGCGGATCGACATTGCGGATGCCGTGGAAGGTGTTGAGGTAGATCGGAAAGAACACCGACACCGAGATCAGGAACAGCTTGGCCGACTCTTCGATGCCGAACCACAGGATCACGAGCGGAATCAACGCCAGCGCCGGGATGTTGCGCACCATCTGGATCGTCGAATCGAGCAGCGTCTCGAAGAAGCGGACCGACCCGGTGAGCAGCCCCAGGGCAAGGCCGAAGCCGCCGCCGATGGCCAGGCCGCCCAGCGCGCGACCGGCGCTCACCTTGACGTGCGTCCACAGCTCGCCCGACGCAGCCAGCGTCCAGGCCGCCTTGATGACGTCGACCGGTGCAGGCAGCACGCGCGTCGAAAGCCATCCGAGGGATGACGCAATCTGCCACGCCACGATCAGGCCTACCGGCACCAGCCAGGGCACGAGGCGCTTCGCTACCGAGACCCCGAAGCCTTTGACGGCGCCCAGCAACGGCGCCGACGTGGATGCGGGAGTTTGTGCGGGCAAAGTCTGCACTTGTTCAGTCATGTGAATCCTTTGGCTGGGTACTGCTGGGTACTGCTCAGCTCTGCGACAGAAGACGCGAAGGCGCATCGAGATTGGCGACCACTTCGCCGAAGGGGCCGGTCAGCGTCTCACCTGGCAAGCCCGGGCGCTGCTTGCGTGGCAGCAGCGGAAACACCAGTTCGGCGAACCGATAGGACTCTTCCAGATGCGGATAGCCCGAGAAGATGAAGCTCTCGATGCCAAGCGCGGCGTATTCCTCGATGCGCGCGGCGACGGTCTTCGGATCGCCCACCAGCGCCGTCCCCGCACCGCCGCGCACCAACCCTACGCCGGCCCAGAGGTTCGGACTGATCTCCAGATCGGCGCGCGTGCGCTTCGCACCGCCCGCGTGCAGCGCAGCCATGCGGCGTTGGCCTTCGGAATCCATGCGCGCAAAGGCGTTCTGTGCGCGAATCACCGTTTCATCGTCGACGCGGCTGATCAGCGATTCGGCCGCCCGCCACGCCTCGTCCTCGGTCTCACGAACGATGACGTGCAGTCGGATGCCGAACTTGACCGTGCGGCCCTTGCGCGCTGCACGTTCGCGCACGTCCGCGATCTTCTTTGCCACCTCTGCTGGCGGCTCGCCCCACGTGAGATAGGCATCCACCTGCTCGGCGGCCAAGTCGTGCGCCGCTGCCGACGAACCGCCGAACCACACCGGTGGATACGGCTTTTGCGTCGGCGGGAAAAGCAGCTTCGCGCCCTTCACGCTCAGGTGCTTGCCGTCGTAGTCGAAGCTCTTTCCTTCATGGCTGCGAGCGATGATCTCGCGCCAGATGCGGATGAACTCGGCCGACTGCTCGTAGCGCGCCGCATGGTCGAGGAACACCCCATCGCCTTCGAGCTCGGTCTGGTCGCCGCCGGTCACGAGGTTCACGAGCACACGACCGCCGGAGAGCCGGTCGAAGGTCGCGGCCATGCGCGCGGCGAGGCTGGGTTGATGCAATCCTGGTCGTACCGCGACGAGGAACTTGAGCCGCGTTGTCGCACCGATCAGGCTCGACGCGATCACCCACGGATCTTCGCAAGAGCGCCCTGTCGGGATCAGCACGCCTTCATAGCCCAGCTTGTCGGCCGCGCCGGCGATCTGCTGCAGGTAGGCCAGGTCGACCGGGCGAGCGCCCTCGGTGGTGCCGAGATAGCGACTGTCGCCATGCGTGGGAAGGAACCAGAAGATATTCATGGGATGTGCTTTCAGGGTTTGGCGGCGTCGGGGTGCCAGACGATTCGGGCGACTTCCACCGGCTTGGGGATAAGCCCCAGCTTGAGAAAGGCGTCCGCGACGCGTTGCTGGTCGGCGGTGGTCGCGGGCTGGATCGGACCCACCGGCGATGGCGGCCGCCGCTGCAGGAACAGGCTCACGATGCCGGCATCCAGTCCGCTGAATTCCGCGATGAGCTTGATCGCGGCGGGCCGGTCCTGCTGCACCAGCCGGTCGGCGCGCGTCAGCTCTTCGAACAGCGCATTGATCACCGCCGGGTGCCGCTCCGCAAGCGCACGCGACGCCAGGTAGAAAGAGTTGTTGTTCGAAAGCCCGCGGCCCGTCGCCAGCGCACGCGGATGGATTGCAAGCTCCGTCGCGGCGTAGAACGGATCCCAGATCGCCCATGCGTCGATGCTGCCGCGCTCGAAGGCCGCACGCGCATCGGCCGGCGCGAGGTAGATGGGCTGGATATCGCTCCATTGCAGCCCGGCCTTCTCGACCGCGCGCACGAGGAGGAAGTGCGCGCTCGAGCCCTTCTGCAGCGCCACCTTTCGTCCCTTGAGGTCAGCCAGAGTCTTGAGCGGCGAGTCCTTCAGCACGAGCACCGCGGAGCTGTCCGGCTTGGGCGGCTCGGCGCCGACATAGACGAGATCCTTGCCGGCCGCCTGGGCAAAGACGGGCGGCGAATCACCGGTGAGTCCGAACTCCAGACTTCCGACCGACAAGGCTTCGAGCAACTGCGGTCCGGCCGGAAACTCGATCCAGCCGATCTTCGTGGTCGGAAAGCGCTTTTCGAGCCAGCCCGACTGTTTGACGATCACCAGGTTGGCGGCGGATTTCTGATAGCCGATTCTGAGCAGCTGCAACTGCGGGGAAGGCTCAGCGGCCGAAGGCGACGCGCTCACAGGCTGTGCCAGCGCGATAGGACCGCCCAGCCCCCAGGTGCCTGCGGTGAGCGCAAGCAACTGCAGCAGGCGACGGCGAGCAGCCGACGAGCTCGGAAGCGAAGCAGTCATGGTGGTGCCTCCGTGCGCTCAGGCGATATTGGCCGAGGCGGCGTCGAACACGCGGATCTTTCGCGGGATCAAGCCAAGGGCAAAGAAGGTGTCGGCGATCTGTTGCTGCTCACCGAGGATGGCCTTGGTGATTGGCGACGTGCCGTATGCCGAGCGCGCAACCGTCACATCGACGACGGGCTTGGGCAGCCCCCAGATGGTCGACAGTTCCGCGGCAAACGAATCCTTGTTGGCAGCGGCCCAATGGTCGACGCGGTTGATCTCTTCGGTCACCGCGGCCAATACGTCCGCATTTTTCGCCACGTAGTCGAGCGACGAGAAGTAGTAGGCGCGATTGCCCACCACCCCGCTCGCATCGGCCAGGATGCGGGCGCCGAGCAACTTTTCCGCGGACGCGAGGAAGGGATCCCAGATCACCCAGGCATCGACGGAGCCCTTCTCGAAGGCGGCGCGCGCATCGGCCGGCGGCAGGAAGACGAACTTCAGGTCGCTGTACGGAAGCCCATGCTTCTCGAACAGCTTGACGATGAAATAGTGAACGTTGCTGCCCTTGTTGAGCGCAATCTTCTTGCCTTTCAGGTCAGCGACCGTCCGAATTGGCGAATCCTGCTGAACCAGCACTGCTTCCGCCGCAGGCCGGGGCACGGTGGCGGCGACGTAGGCCAGCGGCGCGCCCGCGGCCTGCGCAAAGATGGGGGGCGCCTCGCCCACATCGCCGAAGTCGATCGAGCCGACATTGAGCGCCTCGAGTTGTACCGGGCCCGCCGTGAATTCCGTCCATTTGACCGTCACGCCCAACGGCGCCAGCCGCTTCTCCAGCGTGCCGCGAGCCTTGAGCAGGCTCAACTGGCCCTTCTGGTTGCCGATTCGGAGCTGGCGTTCGCCCCGAGGTGCCGGTGCCTGTGCCCATGCGCCCATTGCTGGCAGCGCGATCGCTGCGGCGGCGCCCTGGATCAGCTGCCGGCGGGTCGAGGATGATTGCATTTGCTTCTTTCAGACGTAGCTCGCCCCGGACCGCGCAGCGGCCAAAAATCGGAACGAAATGGAATTGGGGAAGTGGGAAAGAAAGCGCCGCCATGGGCGCTGCGTCAACGGACGATCCGTCAGACGCTACATCGCACGCGCGAGAAAGCCACAGGCTCGAAGCCCCAGGTCGCCGGCAGCTTGAGGCCTTCGCTCGCCAATGTCTCGACCGCATCGTCCAGGCGCTGCGCCAGATCGGCCTGCAACTGATACGCCCCTTCTGGCTGCAGCGTCACCTGCCCGTCTGTTGCATACACACCCGGGAGGATGTGCCGCGCTGCGAGCGACTGCAGCACCGGCCGCAGCGCATAGTCGAGCGCCAGCATGTGATGCGGACTGCCGCCGGTCGCCAGCGGCAGCACCGTCTTGCCCTTGAGTGCCGACTGCGGCAGCAGATCGAGAAACACCTTCAGCACACCGCTGTAGGCAGCCTTGTAGACCGGTGTCGCGATCACGATGACGTCAGCCCGACGGACCTGCTCCACCGCGTGCTGCACCGTTGAATGCGAAGCCTCCCCCAACAGCAAGGCGTGGGCGGCCAGTTCGCGGATCGCGAGCCGATCCACCGGCACACCGCGCTCCGCAAGCCGCGCCGAGACGGCGTCGAGCAAAACGGCCGAGCGCGAAGGCGCAGAAGGGCTGCCGGCAATCAGAAGAACAGTCATGGCCGCGCGCGTTACTTGTTGCTCAGGTAGATCTGGTCGAAGGTGCCGCCATCGGCGAAGTGCGTCTTGTCGGCCTTGGTCCAGCCACCGAATGCATCGTCGATCGTGAAGAGCGTGAGCTTGGGGAACTGCTTTTCGTACTTTGCCTTCGCCTTCTCCGATGTCGGCCGGTAATAGTTGCGGCCGACCACGTCCTGGCCTTCATCCGAATACAGATACTTCAGGTATTCCTCCGCCACGGCGCGCGTACCCTTCTTGTCGACGACCTTGTCGACCACAGCCACCGTCGGTTCCGCCAGGATGCTGACCGACGGCACGACGATGTCGAACTTCTCCGGCCCGAATTCCTTCAGCGCGAGGAAGGCCTCGTTTTCCCACGCCAGCAGCACGTCGCCCACGCCGCGCTGCACGAAGGTGATGGTCGAACCCCGAGCGCCGGTGTCGAGCACGGGCACGTTCTTGTAGAGCTTGCCCACGAAGTCCTTGGCCTTGTCATCGCCGCCGTACTTGCGCTTGGCAAATTCCCAGGCGGCAAGGTAGTTCCAGCGCGCGCCGCCTGAAGTCTTCGGGTTCGGGGTGATCACCTGAACGCCCGGCTTCACGAGATCGTCCCAGTCCTTCAGGCCCTTGGGATTGCCTTTCTTCACGAGAAAGACGATGGTCGAGGTGTAGGGCGCCGAGTTGTGCGGCAGGCGCTTTTGCCAGTCAGGCTTGACGAGGCCGCCGTGCGTGACGAGCGCATCGGTGTCACCGGCCAGCGCGAGCGTCGCGACGTCGGCGTCCAGGCCGTCGATGATCGAACGGGCCTGCTTGCCGGAGCCGCCGTGCGACTGCTTGATCGTCACGTCCTGGCCGGTCTTGGCCTTCCAGTACTTCGCAAAAACCTGGTTGTAGTCGACATACAGTTCGCGGGTCGGGTCGTAGGAGACATTGAGCAGCGTCACCCCCTGTGCAAACGACGGCAATGCCGTCAGGGCGAAGCCCGCAACGGCGGCGACACCGAGGGAAAGCTTGATAAAGTCGCGGCGAAGGCTCATGGTCTAGTGCTCGTAAATGGCATAAAGCTGAAGCGACGTATTCTGGATACGGCATATGGAATAGAGAACGACTGAGTTCTCAGTTCTAAATAGCAAAATCAACTAAGACACCCCAAAGGCATCCAAATGGCACGCATGGTCCAGTGCATCAAGCTCGGCAAAGAGGCCGAAGGTCTCGACTTTCCGCCCTACCCCGGCGAACTCGGCAAACGCATCTGGGAAAACGTCAGCAAGGAAGCGTGGGCGGCCTGGCTGAAGCAGCAGACGATGCTTGTGAATGAAAACCGGTTGAATCTGGCCGATGCGCGGGCGCGCCAGTACCTGGCGCGCCAGATGGAAAACCACTTTTTCGGCGGCGGTGCGGACGTCGCGCAGGGCTACGTGCCGCAATAGGGCTCGCCCCCAGGCTCGCGCACTTCGTGTCGCTCTCCACCCCCTACCGGGGGCAATACCAGTGGCCCGGCGGAGCCGGTTCCACGGTATTCCTGTTGCTCGCCCCCAGGCTCGCGCACTTCGTGTCGCTCTCCACCCCCTACCAGGGGCAATACCAGCAGCCCGGCTGAGCCGGTTCCGCGGTATTTCTGGACTTGCGCTGTCGGCATAGCTCGGATTTGACATGGCTGAACCTGTTGATTGGCGGTTGGACGGGGTTCCGCGTAGCGCGCGGTTCGACGATATCTATCACTCGGAGACGGGGGCGCTGGCGCAGGCGCGGCATGTGTTTTTGGGGGGATGTGGGCTGCCTGCGGCTTGGGGCGGGGAGGCGCAGTGGCGGATTCTCGAAACCGGGTTTGGGTTTGGACTCAATTTCCTGACAAGCTGGGAGGCCTGGCGGGCTGATCCGCGGCGGCCTCGGTTGCTGCACTTCGTTTCCGTCGAGGGGCATCCGGTCTCGAGGGAAGACTTGCTGCGGGCTGCATGCGCCTACCCCGAATTGATGCCGCTGGCCGAAATGCTGGCCGATCAATGGCACGGGCTGCTGCCGGGGTTTCATCGGCTTTGGTTCGACGAAGGTCGGGTGCTGCTCACGCTCTGCGTTGGCGACGTGCAGCCGATGTTGCGCGCCCAGCGCTTTGAAGCGGACAGCATCTTTCTCGATGGTTTCAGTCCGCAGCGCAACCCGGCGATGTGGTCGGCCGAAACGTTGAAGGCGGTTTCGCGTTTCGCTCGGCGTGGAACGCGTGCGGCCACCTGGACGATTGCCAGCAGCGTTCGGGCGGCGCTGACGCAATTCGGATTCGAAGTGACCAAGGCACCTGGCTTGCCACCCAAAAGGGATTGCCTTCAGGCGGTGTTCGCGCCTGCATGGGAGGTCCGGCGGCGTGGGCCCGAACCGGCGCCGCCAGCAAAGCCCGGCTATTGCGCGGTGGTTGGCGCGGGGCTGGCCGGTGCGGCGGTCGCGGCGAGTCTCGCGCGGCGCGGCTGGAAAGTCACCGTGCTGGATGCGGCTGTGCGCCCTGCGGCTGGCGCATCCGGGCTGCCGGTCGGTGTGCTGGCACCGCATGTGTCGCCAGACGATGCGCTGCTCTCGCGCCTCACGCGAGCGGGCATTCGCGCGGTGTGGCAGCAGTTGACGCAATGGCTGGACGAAGGGCGCGACTGGCGCGCGAGTGGCGTGATCGAGCGGCGCGCCGCCGGAGATGCACGTGTGCCCGACGGCTGGACTGCCGAAGGCCCGAACGAGTCATGGCATGCGACGGCGGCGCAACTGCGAGACGCGGGTTTGCCGTGCGATGCCGTCGCGCTGTGGCACGCACGCGCTGGATGGGTGCGGCCCGCGCGGCTCGTCGACGCATGGCTCAAGCGACCGGGCGTTCGCGTGGAGACAGGCCGCCACGTGGCACGCATTGAACGCATCGAGTCAGGCTGGACGCTCCGTGACGGCGCCGGCGCAGCCTTGGCGCAGGCCGATCGCGTCGTGATTGCCGCCGGCTTTGAAAGCCGCGCCTTCGCACCCCGCTTTCCGCTGCAGCCCGTGCGTGGCCAAGTGGCTTGGGGCGTCGCGCCTTCGGGCGCGCGTTTGCCTGACGTACCGGTCAACGGCGACGGTCATCTGATTGCCGGGGTGCCGGACGAAGCCGGCAAGTTGTGGCTGGCTGGCGCGACCTTCGACCGCCACAGCAGCGATCCATCGGTGCGGCCCGGCGAGCGTCAGGTCAACTTCGAACGACTCCGACAACTGCATCCCGATGCGGCCGCGCAGCTCGCCGCAGCCTTCACGGAGGGCAATGTGCAAGCGTGGGCCGGCGTGCGCTGCGCTTCCGGCGACCGGCGCCCGCTCGTTGGACCGGTGGATGCATCGAACGAGAACAGCGCCTGGCTCTGCACCGCCATGGGCTCGCGCGGGATGAGCTTCGCGGCACTCTGCGCCGAAGTGCTTGCCGCGCGCTGGCACGGCGAGCCGCTGCCGCTGCCGGCGAAGCTCGCGAGCGCATTGGACACGTCGCGCGCGACATCGTCCATGTGATGGGGTCGCCCGATCTCCTTCCGCGCAGCACAATGCGCGCATGCCCATTCACTACGACGTCACGCACACCACGGTCTACAGATACAGGTCGCCCGTCACCTTCGGGATGCATCGCGTGATGTTTCGGCCCCGCGAGAGCCATGACTTGCGTGTGCTCGCGACCGACCTGCAGGTGAGCCCGACAGCCAACGTACGCATGATCCTGGACCCTCACTCCAATTCGGTCGCGCTCGTGTATCCGCTGGGCGAAGCGACTGAATTGCGCATCGTCTGCCGCTTCACGATCGAGCACGTGCCCAGCACCGTCGACATGCTGGCGCTGGACCCATCGGCCGAAGTCATTCCGTTTGCCTATTCCGTGCAGGACCGTTTCGACCTCGACTGCTACTTGCGCCCGCATCACGACGACCCGGATGCCGCGCTGATTCGTTGGGCGCATCAATTTCTCCAGACCGACGCGCCCAATACCACCTTCGAGGTGCTCAAGCGCATGAACGCGCACATCGGACAGACCCTGACGTACGCCGCGCGCGACGAGGAAGGCACGCAGACACCGCTGCAGACGCTCGCTCTCGGCAGCGGCAGTTGCCGCGACTACGCTTTGCTGATGATGGAAGCCGCTCGCCGACTGGGCATCGCGACGCGCTTTGTCACAGGCTATCTTTACGACGCCGCACTCGACACGCAAGTCGCCAGCGACTCGGCCGATGGTTCCGTCACAGGCGCCGGCAGCACGCACGCATGGCTTCAAGCCTACTTGCCAGGCGCGGGCTGGGTGGCCTTCGACCCGACCAACAACTTCCTCGGCGGCAACCAGTTGATCCGCGTGGGCGTGGCGCGCGATCCGGCGCTCGCGGCGCCCATCTCCGGCACCTGGTATGGCGAGCCAGGCGCCTATGAAGGGCTCGACGCCTCGGTCGTGATTCGGCGCATATCCGCCTGATGCCCGTCGCCTCACTCCGGCAAGCTGGCTCGGCCATTGCTTGCGTGCATCCTCTCTCTACAACGTCCGCTTGGGCAATGGCTTCGGCCTTGGAGGTCTCCCCTTGAAAACTCTCCCGATCGATCTTGCGCTGCAAGGCGGTGGCTCGCATGGCGCATTCACCTGGGGCGTGCTCGACCGACTGCTCGAAGAGCCATGGTTTCGGATCGACGGCATTTCGGGCACGTCCGCTGGCGCGATGAACGCCGCGGTGCTGGCTTGCGGCCATGCAAGGGCGGGTGCCGATGGCGCACGCGAATCGCTCGAGACCTTCTGGCGCGGCGTTTCCGAGGCGGCCCGCTTCAGTCCTTTCCGCCGCAGCTGGATGGAAATGATGAGCGGCCGCTGGACGCTCGACAATTCGCCGGCCTTCATGGCGATCGACATGGCGACGCGCCTGTGGTCGCCCTACGACCTCAACCCGCGGGGCATGAATCCATTGCGCGGCATCCTGGCCGAGCTGATCGACTTCGACCGGCTGGCCTCCTCCCCCATCAAGCTGTTCGTGACCGCGACCAACGTGCGCACCGGCCGCGGGCGCGTCTTCCGGAATGCGGAGATCGGCCCCGACGTGCTGCTCGCATCGGCCTGCCTGCCGACGATGTTCCATGCGGTCGAGATCGATGGCGAGCCCTACTGGGACGGGGGCTATGCGGGCAATCCGACCATGACTCCGCTGATCCGTGAATGCAGTTCGAGCGACACGATCCTCGTGCAGATCAACCCGGTGGAACGTCCCGGCATTCCGCGTTCCGCGCAGGAGATCAACAACCGCCTGAATGAAATCTCGTTCAACTCGCCTCTGCTGAAGGAATTGCGCATGATCGCGATGCTGCATCAGGTGGCGGACCCGGGTCACGGCGAAGGCGCAGCCTGGGCGCGCATGCGCATTCACCGGATTTCCACGGACGCGATGCTCGAACTCGGCTACTCATCCAAGCTCATCGCGGAGTGGGAGTTCCTCTGCAAGCTGCGCGACGAAGGCCGGCGCTCGGCAACCGCGTTCATCGATGCGCATGCAGGCGACATCGGCAAGCGTTCGACGCTCGACCTCGACGCGCTGCTCGAAGGAGTCTGAAGCATGGGACTCGCAGGAATCTTCGTCGGCCTCGGGCTGCTGATCTGGCTCTCGTATCGGGGCTGGAGCGTTCTGGTGCTGGCGCCGATGGCGGCTCTCATTGCCGCGCTCTTCGCCGGCGAGCCCTTGCTCGCGCACTGGACGCAGACTTTCATGACCTCGGCGGCCGGCTTCCTGGCGCAGTTCTTCCCCCTCTTCCTGCTCGGAGCGATTTTCGGCAAGCTGATGGACGACAGCGGTTCGGTGCAGACCATCGCACGCTTTATGACCGAAAAGCTCGGGCCGAAGCGCGCCATGCTCGCCGTCGTCCTGGCGGGCGCGCTCGTGACCTATGGCGGCGTCAGCTTGTTCGTCGCGTTCTTCGTGCTGGCGCCGATGGCGCAGGCACTGTTCCGCGCAGCGGACATTCCGGGCCGCCTCATGCCGGCGGCGATCGCGCTGGGGACTTCCACCTTCACGATGTCGGCATTGCCTGGAACTCCCGCCATCCAGAACGCAATTCCGATGCCCTTCTTCGGCACCACGGCCTTTGCCGCGCCGGGGCTGGGTTTGATCGCCTCGGCCATCATGCTCGGCTTCGGCATGTGGTGGCTGCGGCGCGCTGAAGGGTCCGCGCGGCGGGCCGGCGAAAGCTACGGCGCGGTGGCGCTGGACAAGCACGTGAGCGCGTCCGAAGACCCTGTCGTGCGCGAACGTGCAACGACGTCCGGCAGTTTCGATCCCGCGGAAATCGAGCACGGCGAACACGGCACCGGGCAACCCAGCGTCGTCGTCGCACTGCTGCCGCTTGCCATCGTGGTACTGGTCAATCTGGTGATGGCGCTGGTGGTCCTGCCGCGCATGGATACCGATTTCCTTTCCGAGCCGCGCTTCGGTGGCATCACGCTGGCGAACGTCGGCGGCGTGTGGGCCGTGCTGGTGGCACTCACGGTGGCCATCGTGGTGCTGATCGCGCTCAACTGGAAACGCTTGCCGTCGCTGCGCGCGACCGTGGACGCAGGCGCCAACGCGGCAGTGCTGCCGGTGGTGGGCGTCGCCAGCCTGGTGGGTTTCGGCGCCGTGGTCGCGGCGATGCCTGCGTTCGAGGCGGTGCGTGAATGGGTGCTCGGGATCGGCGGAGGCCCGCTGGTGTCGCTGGCACTGTCGACCAACATCCTCGCGGCGCTGACTGGATCGGCCTCGGGCGGCCTGACCATCGCGCTCGATGCGCTGGGCAGCACCTACATGCAACTCGCGGCGACGATCGGCCTCGACCCTGCGCTGATGCACCGGGTCGCGGTGATCGGCGCAGGCACGCTGGACAGCCTGCCGCACAACGGGGCGGTCGTCACCCTGCTCGCGGTGTGCGGCCAGGGACATCGCGAGAGCTATTTCGACATCGTGATGGTCGGCATCGTCGGCGCCCTGTTGGCGCTGGTTGCGGTGATTGTTCTCGGGTCGACTTTCGGTTCGTTCTGAACGGCTCCCACAGCGCACCCGCTACAGGTGCGTTCGGCTGCGCCGCAGCCGTGCGACCAGTGCATTGGAAAGGACCGCGATGTGCCGCGCATATTCGGCCTCGGCTTCCTCTTGCGCTGCGGTGAGAAGCGCGAGTGCTTCGATCTCCCGCACGCCGGGCGGAGTACCGCTTCCGCAGAGCCAATCGCCGAGCGCCTCGACAAGCTCTCCGCGCGCCTGCTCGACCCTCAGGCGACTGCAAACGACTGCTTGGTACAGCGTCGTCATCTCGCGTCCTTGAACTTGCGCCACGTCAGACTTTTCCTCGGTTGTGATCGGGTTTGCAGACTACTTATGTATTACGGGTGCCGCTGTAGGTCTATACCGCTTAGGCCGTAGCCGTTCAGTCCGATAGGCGATGAGCCTATGCATCGATGGGCGTCGGCGGGATGATGGTGTCCTTTCAAAAGTAACAAGGAGACTGAATCGATGACCGCTACGAATCGCCGAGCCATGCTGCAACTCTCTACCGCGGCAATGGCGGCGGGAGCGCTCTCCGGCTGTGCCTCGACGGCTGGCGCGCAGGACGCGAGGAAGCCCATGTTCGCCGTCGCCGGGTCGACCATCCCGGTAATGGGCAGCGAGCAGTCCTTTCCGGTTCGCCGCATCTACTGCATCGGCAGGAACTACGCAGCGCACGCAATCGAACGCGGTTCGGACCCGACGCGCGAGCCGCCCTTCTTCTTCCAGAAGCCCAGCGACGCAGTGCAACTGGTGCCGAAAGGGGTGACGATCGATCATCCCTATCCGCCGGTGACGAAGAACTATCACTACGAGGTCGAACTGGTCGCCGCGCTCGGCAAGGGCGGCCGGAACATTCCGGCCAGCCAGGCGCTGGACTGCGTCTTCGCCTACGCGGTTGGTCTGGACATGACCCGTCGCGACCTCCAGAATGCCATGGCGAACGAGAAGAAGCCCTGGGAAATCGGCAAGTCCTTCGACCATTCGGCGGTGGTGAGCCACCTGCATCCGGTGAGTCAGGTCGGCCATTTCAGCAAGGGCGGCATCTGGCTCAAGGTGAACGGACAGACAAAGCAGTCGAGCGACCTTTCGCGGATGATCTGGAGCGTGGCCGAACAGATCGCGAACCTCTCGACCTACAACGAACTATTCCCGGGTGACATCGTTTACTCGGGTACCCCCGAAAACGTCGGGCCGGTGGTGCCGGGCGATGTGATGACGGGGCACATCGACGGCCTTTACGACATCAGCGTGAAGGTCGTCTGACGCGAAACGTTGCGGACGTTTTTTCCTGAGAGGACTGCGCGATGAACAAGCTCACATCCCTCCTGGTCTGGTCAGCCGTCGCCATCCTCGGCGCCTTTTCGTTTGCCGCGCTGGCGCTGGGCCGCGGCGAAAGCGTCAATGCGGTGTGGCTGGTCACCGCCGCCTTGTGCGTCTACTTCATCGCGTATCGCTTCTACAGCAAGTTCATTGCGGACAAGGTTCTGCGCCTGGACGACTCGCGGGCGACGCCGGCTGTTCGGCACAACGACGGAATGGACTACGTGCCCACCAACAAATGGGTGCTGTACGGCCATCATTTCGCGGCTATCGCCGGTGCGGGGCCGCTCGTGGGGCCGGTGCTGGCCGTGCAGATGGGCTTTCTGCCCGGCACGATCTGGATCCTCGCGGGCGTGGTGCTGGCGGGCGCGGTGCAGGACTTCATCGTGCTCTTTGCCTCTGTTCGGCGGGACGGCAAGTCGCTCGGCGAGATGATCAAGATGGAACTCGGCCCGGTTCCGGGTTCGCTGGCTCTCGTCGGCGTGCTGGCGATCATGATCATCATCCTGGCGGTGCTCGCGCTGATCGTCGTCAAGGCGCTCACGGGAAGCCCGTGGGGGCTGTTCACGATCTTCGCGACCATTCCGATTGCGCTCCTGATGGGGCTCTACATGCGCGTCATCCGCCCCGGGCGCGTTGGCGAAGCGTCCGCGTTCGGGGTGGTGCTTCTGCTGGGATCGATCTTTCTCGGCCGCGCCGTGGCGGGCGACCCGACATGGGGGCCGATGTTCACCCTCACCGGCCCGCAGCTTGCCTGGGCGCTGATCATCTACGGCGCAATCGCCGCCAGCCTGCCGGTATGGCTGATGCTGGCGCCTCGCGACTACCTGAGCACTTTCCTGAAGATCGGCACCATCGTCGCGCTGGCGCTCGGCATCTACTACGTCGCGCCGCAGTTGTCGATGCCCGCCACCACGCGATTTATCGACGGCACGGGGCCGGTCTTCTCGGGCAAGCTCTTTCCGTTTCTTTTCATCACGATCGCGTGCGGCTCGGTTTCGGGCTTTCATGCGCTGATCTCCTCGGGCACGACGCCGAAGATGATCGAAAAGGAATCTCACATGCGCATCATCGGATTCGGCGGCATGCTGGCCGAATCCTTCGTCGCGGTGATGGCGCTGACCGCCGCGAGTGTGCTCGACCCGGGCATCTACTTTGCGATGAACGCACCCGCTGCGGTGATCGGAACGACCGCTGCAAACGCCGCACAGGTCATCTCGAGTTGGGGCTTCACCATCACGCCGGACCTCATCGCGCAGACTGCCAAGGACATCGGCGAAACCAGCATCCTCTCGCGCGCAGGTGGCGCCCCGACGCTGGCAGTCGGCATGGCGCAGATCCTCGGCCAGGCGTTCGGTGGAAAGTCGATGGAAGCCTTCTGGTACCACTTCGCGATCCTGTTCGAGGCGCTGTTCATCCTGACGGCCGTCGACGCCGGAACGCGGGTGGGACGCTTCATGATCCAGGACATGCTGGGCCACGTCTACAAGCCGCTCGGCAATACCGACTTCCTGCCAGCCAACCTTGTCGCCACCGCGCTGTGCGTCGCGATGTGGGGGTACTTCCTGTATCAGGGCGTGGTCGATCCATTGGGCGGCATCAACACGCTTTGGCAACTGTTCGGCGTGGGCAACCAGATGCTGGCCGGTATCGCGCTGCTCCTGTGCACCAGCGTGCTGGTCAAGATGAAGCGGCAGCGCTACGTGTGGGTCACTTTGCTGCCGACGGCCTGGCTGCTCATCACCACCCTGACTGCAGGCGTGCAGAAAATCTTCCATCCGGACCCCGCCATCGGTTTCGTGGCGCTGGCGCGAAAGTTCGGCGATGCCGCCGCACAAGGCATGCTGATCGCACCGGCCAAGTCCATCGAGGAAATGCAGCGGGTCGCCTTCAACAACTACCTCGACGCGATCGTGTGCGGCTTCTTCGTGCTGCTCGTGGTGGCGATGTGCGTCTTCGCGGCCAAGATCTGCATGCAGGCGCTGAAGCAGTCGAAGCCGACGGCGCATGAGATTCCGCCGTTCTCTGGCGCGCAAGGGGCGATGCCTTGAACACGCCTGCAACGACGCCTGCGGGCGATACCGATCGCTGGCTGGGACGCAGCATGCGCAGCGTCTGTTCGGTGTGCCGTCAGGTTTTCGGCATGCCCGACTATGAGCGCTACCTTGCGCACGCCGAAGCCACGCATCCCGGGGCGCCGGTGATGTCACGCAACGAATACTGCGCTCGGGTGATCGAACGGCGGTACGGCCAGGGCACTGGGCGCTGCTGTTGAGTCCTGGCGGCCGTGCCGATCTGCCGCGAGCGCCGGCGCGCCGCAGTTCCTAGAATCGCTCACGTTCCGAGCCCGGTTTCGGGTGCGCGGCGGCGATTCGGCTCGCTGCTCGCCTTATCCGGAATAAGCATCCAATCGCCCGCAAACCCGCATGAAACCTGGTGAATATGCTTATCCGCATAAGGCGCGAACCAAAAAATAGTTCGTTTCCATAAGGCTCGCTTCTACATTTCGTGCCTCGCATCGGCGGGCCGTGGACGCACCGCCTTCCAGCAAGTCAAACACGATGTACCAATACACAGATTTCGACCGTCAGTTCGTGCACCTGCGCGCAGCGCAATTCCGCGACCAACTGGAGCGCTGGCAAACCGGCAAGCTTTCGGAAGACGAGTTCCGCCCTTTGCGCCTGCAAAACGGCTGGTATGTGCAGCGCTATGCGCCCATGTTGCGCGTGGCGGTGCCTTACGGCGAACTGGCGAGCCGTCAGCTGCGCGTGCTCGCAAAGATCGCCCGCGAGTACGACGCACCCGAAGCCGAGGTCTACAAGAACGCCGTCGCCACCCAGGGCAAGCTCGGCTCGCAGAAGCTGCCGACGCACTACGCGCACTTCACGACGCGCCAGAACGTCCAGTACAACTGGATTCCGCTGTCGAAGTCGGCTGACGTGATGGAGCTTCTGGCTTCAGTCGACATGCACGGCATCCAGACCAGCGGCAATTGCATCCGCAATATCACGAGCGATGAACGCGCCGGCATCGCCGTCGACGAAATCGCCGACCCGCGCCCCTTTGCGGAAATCATGCGGCAGTGGAGCACGCTGCATCCTGAATTCGCCTTCCTGCCGCGCAAGTTCAAGATCGCGATCACCGGCGCCACCGAAGACCGTGCCGCCACGGGCTGGCACGACGTAGGCCTGCATCTGCTGAAGAACGACAAGGGCGAACTGGGCTTTCGCGTGCAGGTCGGCGGCGGCATGGGCCGCACGCCGATCATCGGCACCGTGCTGCGCGAGTTCCTGCCGTGGAACCAGATCATGAATTACCTCGAAGCGGTGGTTCGGGTCTACAACCGCTACGGCCGGCGCGACAACATCTACAAGGCGCGCATCAAGATCCTCGTGAAGGCCGAAGGCCAGCGCTACATCGACGACGTCGAGGCTGAATACAAGCAGATCGTCGAGCACGACGGCGCACCGCACACCATCACGCAGGCCGAGCTGGACCGCGTGAGCGCGTCTTTCGTGCCGCCGACGCTCGCGACCCGCGTTTTCCGCAGCGCCGAGGAAACCGACGCGGACCTGCGCGCGCAGGCTGCCGACGACGTGATGTTCGCACGCTGGCTTGCACGCAACGTGGCGCCGCACAAGAACCCGTCGCTGCGCGCCGTGACGCTGTCGTTCAAGCGCCGTTTGCAGGCGCCCGGCGATGCATCGGCCGAACAGCTCGAAACGGCCGCGCGTCTGGCCGACCGCTTCAGTGCCGGCGAGGTCCGGGTCACGCACGACCAGAACCTGCTCTTGCCATGGGTGCATGCCGAAGACCTGCACGCTCTTTGGTTGGCTGCCCGCGAAGCCGGCTTCGCCAGCGCCAACGTGCACCTGCTGACGGACATGATCGCCTGCCCCGGCGGCGATTTCTGTGCGCTCGCCAATGCGCGTTCGATCCCGATCGCCGAAGCCATCACCGAGCGCTACCAGGACCTGGACGAGCTCGACGACCTGGGCGAAATCGACCTGCACATCAGCGGCTGCATCAATTCGTGCGGCCATCATCACAGCGGGCATATCGGCATTCTCGGCGTCGACAAGGACGGCAAGGAGTGGTATCAGGTCACGCTCGGCGGCTCCGATGGTTCCGCACTCAGCGGCGCGGCGCAGCCCGGCAAGGTGGTCGGCCCTTCTTTCTCGGCGGCCGAAGTGCCCGACGTGATCGAAGCCGTGCTGAACACCTACCGCGATACGCGGGAAGCGGGTGAAACCTTCATCGATGCGCTGCGGCGTGTCGGCATCGAGCCCTTCAAGGCCGCCGCGAACGGCGCGCGCTTCAAGGTCGAGGTGGCCGCATGAACAAGACGCTTCAACTGATCGCTGCCGAAGATCACATCGACAACGGCGATCCGACCGTGCTGCAACTGTCCAACGACGCCGATCCACTCGCGATCGAGCAGTGCCTTGACGACGTGGAGCGCATCGACCTGGACTTCCCGAAGTTCACCGATGGGCGCGCCTACAGCCAGGCATTCCTGCTGCGTCGCCGCCTCGGCTTCAAGGGCGAGATTCGCGCGACTGGCGACGTGCTGGTCGACCAATTGGTGCAGATGCAGCGCATGGGTTTCTCCAGCGCCGTTCTGAAGGAAGGCGTTGATGCATCCGCGGCTCAACGCCAATTCGACAGATTCGCGGCCTTCTACCAGGGCGACGCGGTGCAAGCCACACCCATCTTCAAGCGCGCCTGAACGGTTGCCTTCGCCAAATGAACATCGATCTCGAACAAATCAACGCCAAGCTCGGCCGCAACGCCGAGGGCCTCGTGGACTGGGCTATCGGCCTGGGCCGGCGGGCGATCATCACCACCAATTTCAGGCCCTTCGAGGCGGTGATCCTGCACATGGTCACGCGCGCGAAACCCGACGTGCCGGTGGTCTGGATGGACAACGGCTACAACACTGACGCCACCTATCGCTTCGCCGACGAGGTGACGAAGCTGCTGAACCTGGATCTGCGCATCTTCGTGCCCCGGCGTTCGCGAGCGCATCGCGAAGCGGTGGAAGGTCCGACACCGACGCTCGACGATCCGCGCCACGCCGCCTTCACCGAGGAAGTGAAACTGGAGCCCTTCGCGCGCGCGCTGCGCGAAATGTCGCCGCAGGTCTGGTTCACCGCGCTGCGGGCCACCGACACCGCCGTGCGTGCGCAGATGGATCCGGTCAGCATCAATCCAGACGGACTGATCAAGGTCGCACCGCTGCTGCACTGGTCTTCCAAGGATCTGCACGCCTACTGCCAGGCGCATGGACTGCCCAACAACTTCGACTACCTCGATCCGACCAAGGGCGAGGACAACCGCGAGTGCGGTCTGCACCTCGCGCATTGATGTCCCACGTCGCATTCGATTCAATCTCTGAGCGCCCCATTTCATGAACGCCCGTACCGAACACGATCTGCTGCTGCAAACTTCGCAGTCGCTTGCGCGCCTGTCCAACACGCAACTGGACGCACTCGAAGAAGAAACCATCTTCATCCTGCGCGAAGTCGCCGCCTCTTTCGAACGGCCGACGCTGCTGTTTTCGGGCGGCAAGGATTCGCTGGTACTGCTCAAGTGCGCGGAGAAGGCTTTCGGCGCTGGCCGCATCCCCTACCCGCTGCTGATGATCGACACGGGCCATAACTTTCCCGAAGTGACGGACTTTCGCGATGCGCGCGCCAAGGAACTCGGGGCGGAACTGATCGTGCGCAACGTCGAGGACTCAATGAAGCGCGGCACGGTGCGCCTTGCGCATCCTGACGAATCGCGCAACGTGCATCAGTCGGTCACGCTGCTCGAAGCCATCGAGGAATTTCGCTTCGACGCGCTGATCGGCGGTGCACGCCGCGACGAAGAAAAGGCGCGCGCCAAGGAACGCATCTTTTCGCACCGCGACAGCTTCGGTCAGTGGCAACCCAAAGACCAGCGGCCTGAACTCTGGACGCTGTTCAACACGCGCCTCTCTCCCGGAGAACACTTCCGCGTGTTCCCCATTTCGAACTGGACCGAGCTCGACGTATGGCAATACATCGAGCGCGAAAACATCGCGCTGCCGTCGATCTACTACACGCACAAGCGCGAAGTAGTCGAGCGGCGCGGGCTGCTGGTTCCGGTGACCGCGCTCACTCCGCCGCGCGACGGGGAACAGGTCGAAGTGCGTGACGTGCGCTTCCGCACCGTGGGCGATATCACTTGCACGTGCCCAGTCGAAAGCCTCGCGTCCGATGCCGCCGACGTGGTGGTCGAAACGCTCGCTGCCGATGTGAGCGAACGCGGCGCCACACGCATGGATGACAAGACCTCGGAAGCTTCCATGGAGAAGCGCAAGAAAGACGGGTATTTTTGACTCGCCCCCAGGCTTGCCCACTTCGTGTGGCCGCCTACCCCCTGCCGGGGGCAACACCAGCGGCCCGGCTAAGCCGGTTCCGCGGTGTTTCTCGAATAAGGCCTACGCGCCGCTGATGAATTGAACTGATCATGACTACTTCGATTGCTGCTTTGCCTGATCACACTGCTGCCGAGACGGGGGCTGCGCTGCGGTTTATTACTTGCGGGAGCGTGGACGATGGCAAGAGCACGTTGATTGGGCGGCTGCTGGTTGACAGCAAGACGGTGCTGCAGGACCAGCTTGCGGGGGTTCAGCGGGGGGGTGAAACTGATCTGGCGCTGCTGACGGATGGGTTGTCGGCCGAACGCGAACAGGGGATCACGATTGACGTGGCGTATCGGTACTTTTCTACGGCGCAGCGCAAGTTCGTGATCGGGGATGCGCCGGGGCATGAGCAGTACACGCGCAACATGGTGACCGCGGCTTCCAGCGCGGATGCGGCGGTGGTGCTGGTCGATGCGACCAAGCTGGCCTGGGCTGCCGAATGCGGGGACGGGGAAGTAGTGAGGCGCGAGCTTCTGCCGCAGACGCGCCGGCATACGCTGCTTTGCCATTTGCTGCGGGTGCAGTCGATTGTGTTCGCCGTGAACAAGCTCGACGCCATGGACGATGCCGAACTGGCGTTCGAGCGGATTTCGGCCGCGCTGTCGAACTTTGCCGAAGCCGCCGGCGTGCAGGTCGCCGCCACGGTGCCGATTTCGGCGCTCAAAGGCTGGAACGTGGCCTCTCGGCACGCCGACTGGGCGGGCTACGAAGGTCCCAGCCTGCTCGAACTGCTCGAGAAACTGCCGGTCACGGCGCAGGACGAAGCAGTGCCTTTTGCGTTTCCGGTGCAATGGGTGGAGAAGTTCTCTGCTTCGGCGGACACATCGCGCGGTCGCCGTGTGTTCTGGGGCCGAGTTGCCAGCGGCCACATCGAACCGGGACAACGCGTGACGGTCCTGCCGGGCAACCAGACGGCCACGGTGGCGCAGGTGCTGAGCCATACGCGCCAGCCGAAAGCCGTGCATGCGGGTCACAGCGCCGGCATCGTGCTAGACCGCGAACTCGACGTGTCGCGCGGCGACTGGCTGCTGGAACCCGGCGCCTTCGAACCGTCGCGCGAGATCACCGCCACCATCGCGTGGCTCGACGACGAACCGCTCGTGGCGGGCCGCGTCTACTGGGCGCTGCAGGGCCATCGCTGGGTCAAGGCGAAGGTGGCGCGCATCGTGGATCGCGTCAACATCACCACGCTGGATTCCGAGCCGGCCGACCGGCTCGAAGCCAATGCGATTGGCGACGTGGTGCTCAGCCTCCAACAGCCTCTGGCCGTGCTGCCTTTCACGCAATCGCGTGCGCTTGGTTCCCTGATCCTGGTAGACACCGCTTCGCATCGGACTTCCGCAGCCGTCCTCGTGCGGCCTGCCGCAAACGCCTAAAATTGCCGGTTCCCGCTTACCTTCCCGCTTTGCAATCACCATGACCCACGTCGTCTCCGAATCCTGCATCCGCTGCAAATACACCGATTGCGTTGACGTTTGTCCGGTCGATTGCTTCCGCGAAGGTCCGAACATGCTGGTGATCGACCCCGACGAATGCATCGACTGCGCGGTTTGCATTCCCGAATGCCCGGTCAACGCGATCTACGCCGAGGAAGATCTGCCCGGTGACCAGATCGCCTTCATCAAGCTCAATGCCGAGCTGGCCATGGCCGACGGCTGGAAGAGCATCACCAAACGCAAGCCCGCGCTGCCTGACGCCGAAGAGTGGAAAGACAAGACCGGCAAGATTTCGGAGCTCGTGCGCTGAGCGCGCAAGCCCCCATCGAGACAGACGCGCTGATCATCGGCGCGGGTCCGGTCGGGCTGTTCCAGGCTTTTCAACTCGGCCTGCTCGAAATCTCCTTCCATATCGTCGACGCCCTGCCCCGGGCCGGCGGCCAATGTGTCGAGCTTTATGGCGACAAGCCGATCTACGACATCCCCGGCACGCCTGTGACCACTGGTAGAGGCTTGTCGGAGTCGCTGGTGCAGCAGATCGCGCCCTTCAAGCCCCACTTCCATTTCGGTGAGCAGGTTGCCACGTTGGCGCGCCAGGACGACGGACGCCTCCTCCTGACCACTTCGCGGAACACCGCGTTTCTTGCCAGGACAGTGTTCATAGCGGCCGGCGTCGGCGCATTCGTGCCAAAGCGGATTGCCGTCGAGGGCATCGAAGAACTGGAAGGCACCAAGCTTTTCTATCACCCTGACGCATTGGATCGCTTTGCCGGCCAGCGGGTGGTCGTCAATGGCGGCGACGATGCGGCCCTTGAGACCGCACTGGCGCTGGTACCCTTCGCGCGGCACGTCACCCTGCTTCATCGAAGAGACGTCTTCCAGGCTGAAGATGCCAACGTCGCAGCATTGCGGACACACGTCGCGGCGCGGTCGATCCAGCTCGCGATCGGCCAGCCGTCCGCCTTTGACGACGCCCATCTGCAGATCATCACGCCCGACGCGCAGACCGTGTCCGTGCCATTCGATGCGCTCATCGGGTGCCTCGGCATCTCGCCGCGCCTGGGTGCTATCGCCGAATGGGGTTTGGAACTGGTTCGCAAGCAAATACCAGTGGACACGGAAAAGTTCGAGACTCGCGAACGGGGCGTCTTCGCGGTCGGCGACATCAACACCTATCCAGGCAAGAAGAAGCTGATCGTCTGCGGCTTCCACGAAGCGACCCTGGCGGCTTGGGGCGCGACAGCCGTCGTCTTTCCGGGCAAGTCGATCCCGCTGCAGTACACGACCACCAGCACGCGACTGCATACGCTGCTCGGGGTCCAGCATTGACCTTGCCGCTAGGATGCGAGGCATGCAGGAGTTGAATGTCTCGCTTTTTCACTGGCTGGCGGCCGGCAACACGCCGCATCCGCAGATCCTGTGGATCGCATCTCTTTTGGCGGTCGGCACGGCTTGGCTTTGCGGGGCCTTGGTCATCGGGGCCGCTTGGCGTCACCCTTCGCAGCGCAAATATGTGATTGCGACGCTGGTCGCAGCAGCCGCCGCATCGGTGGTTGCCCACGCCATAGCCGCCGCCATCAATATGCCTCGGCCCTTCGTCGCGGGTCTGAGCCCAAGCTACATCGAGCACGGCGCACGCGGGTCAATGCCCAGTACACACGCAACGGTCATGTTCGCGGTCGCCTTGATCCTCTGCCTGCGACCGACTCTGCGCATGACCGGTCTTGCGGTCCTTTTGATCGGGATCGTCACCGGATGGGCACGCGTCTACGTGGGCGTTCATTTCCCTTTGGATGTGCTCGGCGGCTTCGTCTTGGCAGTGGCGATCACGGGAGTGTTCTGGGTGCTGGTGAAGCTGTCGCACCGGTTCATCGATCCGCCGCACAGTTCTACAATCAGATCCGCTTCGCCAGATTGAAGCAATGCTAGGGGTGCCGGTCCGCCGTTTGCGGTGTACCGGCTGAGAGAGTCCCTTTGAACCTGACTGAGGTAATCCTCGCGCAGGGAAGCTGGTCCGGCGGCCGTCACGTTTCTCGCGTGCCTGTCGTGCCGCCGTCGCCTCGCCCACCTGCCAAACAATTTGCATTGGAGCAAATGGATGGCACACACAAAGAACGAGCAGGCGTCGACAGGCGCCAATGAGGCGCTGACGCCGCTCCGCGAATCCGGACGCGTCTTCCGATGGCACGACCACATGGCGCTGTGGTTCAGTCTTGGCGTGGGCTTGCTGGTCATGCAGATCGGCGCCTACCTGGTGCCCGCGGTCGGCACGCGCGAGGCGGCCATCGCCATTGTGCTGGGTTCGTGCATCGGCGCAGGTCTGCTGGCGTGGACTGCGCGGGTCGGCTGCGAAAGCGGACTGGCGAGCGCCGGCTTGATGCATGCGACCTACGGCAGCGCATTTGCCCGACTGCCCGTCGTCCTGAACATCGTGCAGCTGATCGGCTGGACCACCTTCGAGATCGTGATCATGCGCGAGGGCACCCAGGCCATCGGCAGGCAGGCGTTTGGCTGGTCGCTGGACGGACAAGTGGGCGCGGTCGCAACGACACTCCTCTGGGGCGCCGTGCTCCTGGCCCTGCTTTCTGGATCGATGGTCAAGCTTGTTCGACGGTTCGTGAGCCGGTTCGGCCTGCCGCTGGTCGTGCTGTCGCTGATATGGCTGAGCTGGCAGTTCGCTGCACGGCTTCATGCGAAGGGGCTCGAATCATTCTGGACAAGGCCCGGCGACGGCAGCATGAGCATGTTCGGAGCACTCGACCTGGTTATTGCGATGCCGGTGTCCTGGCTCCCGCTGGTGGCCGATTACGCACGTCACGGCAAGCGGTCCATTGGTGGGCTGGGCGGCGCATTCGGCGGCACATGGTTCGGCTATGCCGTGGCCAACATCTGGTGCTACGCACTGGGGGTGATGGTGGTGAGTGTGGCCGACCCCGGCACGGACATGCTGGCCGCGCTGCTTCTGGCGCAAGGCGGGCTGGTCGCGCTCGGTCTGATCCTGGTCGACGAACTCGACAACGCCTATGGGGATGTCTATTCAGGCTCTGTTTCGGCTCATAGCCTGATGCCGCGCTGGAGCATTCGCCGCTGGGGATTGCTGGTCGCGGCGGTCTGCATTGCCTTCGCACTGGTGTTGCCAATGCACTCGCTCGAGCCGTTTCTCCTGATGCTCAGTTCGGTCTTCGTGCCGCTGTACGGAGTGATTCTCGGGCGGCTCGGCCTCGGTACGTTGGTCGAGTCGGTGCAAACGCGGCGGGTGGACTGGACTGCCGCCGCCATCTGGATCGGCGGCATCGTGGTCTATCACGCCTGCGCCGCATGGGCTCCGCGCTGGGGGTCCGCGCTGCCGACGCTCGTGATCACCTTCGTGTTTGCATGGATCACCCGCCCTGCGCCGGCAGGCGGACGGTCGGCACTGGCGCAAAGCCGTGGTTGAGAGGCCCATGCCCGCGACCGATCTTCACATCAGCGCCGGCCGCCATCGCGGCAACGACATAGCCGCGCGCGCGCTCGACAGCCTGCGGCAAGTCATAGCCAAGCGCCAGGTTCGACGCGATGGCGGACGACAGCGTGCATCCCGTGCCATGAAGATTGCGGCTGGCGATGCGCGTCGAAGCCAGGCGCAATCGATCGCCGTTCGCCTGTGCCAGGAGATCGACCACGTCGTCGCCCGGGAGATGACCGCCCTTGAGCAGGACGGCAGTCGTTCCGAGCGCCAGCAGCTCACTTGCCGCGTCGTCGAGCGCGTCGGCGCCGTCGATCGAATGACCGATCAGCAATGCCGCTTCATCGAGATTGGGCGTCACCACGACCGCGCGCGGAAAGAGTTCGCGTACCAAGACCTGCACTGTTTCCGCTGCGATCAGCCTGTCTCCGCTGGTAGCCACCATCACCGGGTCGAGCACGACGTTCGGCAGTTTGTAGTGATCGATCGCCCATGCGACGACTTCGACGATCTCGGGCGCATGCAGCATGCCGAGCTTGACGGCATCGACGCCGATGTCTTCGACGACCGCCTGAATCTGCGCCTTGAGGAAGGCCGGCGGCACGCCATGGATTCCCGTCACGCCCAAGGTGTTCTGGGCCGTCAGTGCAGTGATGGCCGTCATGCCGTAGCAACCCAGGGCCGAGAAAGTCTTGAGATCGGCCTGAATGCCCGCGCCGCCGCCGCTGTCGGAGCCGGCGATCGAAAGGACGCGCGCATAGCGGGAAAATGCATTGGTCATGTCGAAAATTATCGACCACGCGATCAACGACTGTGCCGGAGGGGTGCGTGAAGGCTGACAAGCGCATCGGGCTCAGTCTTCCTTTCGGGTCCGCAGCCATCATCGGCGCCGGTCTGATGGGGCGGCTGCTTGCCGTGACACTGGCGCAAGCTGGCTGCAAGGTCGACCTGTTCGATGCTGCAGGCCCCGACGCCGGCGGCGCCGCAGCGCGGGTGGCCGCCGCCATGCTGGCGCCGCTGGCCGAATCCGCGGTGGCGCCGCCTTCCGTGGTGCGCATGGGCCACTACGCACTCGAACGCTGGCCCGAGTTGATCGAATCCCTCGCCGGGCCGGTCTTCTTCCAGCGCGAAGGAACCTTGGTGCTGTGGCATCGGCAGGACAGCGCGGAGGCGTCTCGGCTGTCGCGCGTGCTCGCCGGGACGCGCGCGGCAGTGCCTGATCTCCCCGCCATGCAAACGCTCGACGCTGAAGGCATCGTTGCCGTCGAGCCCTCATTGGGGCGGCGATTCGCGCAAGGCCTGCTCTTGCCAGGCGAAGGCCAACTCGACAATCGCGAGTTGTTAGCCGCTTTGCTCGAGACGCTCCAAGCGCTGCCTGGGGTGCGCCTGCACTGGCACACTCCGCGCACGCTCGACGACTTCGCGCCCGGATCGCCGGGCCAACCCGAACGCGTGATCGACTGCAGGGGCCTGGGCGCGCGTCCTCAGTGGAACGCGATTCGCGGCGTGCGCGGCGAAGTCATCCGCGTGCACGCACCTGAGGTCACGCTGCGACGCCCGACGCGACTGGTGCATCCGCGATATCCGCTCTACATCGCGCCCAAGCCTGGGAGCGTGTTCGTCATCGGAGCGACCGAGATCGAGTCGGATGACATGTCGCCCGCCAGCGTGCGTTCCACGCTCGAACTGTTGAGCGCAGCGTATTCCGTGCATAGCGGCTTCGCGGAGGCCCGCATCATCGAAATCGCGACACAATGCCGTCCCACCCTTCCCGACAATCTGCCAGCCGTGCGCCACCCGCGCCCCGGTGTGATGCAGATCAACGGCCTGTACAGGCACGGGTTCATGATCGCACCCGCCATTCTCGATATGGCGATGGAGATGCTCGCGAACGGGCACTCGACCCTAGCTGGCCGTTTCGATCTGCCGGCCGGCCTGGAAGAGGCAATCTCATGAAGATTCTGATCAACGACCTTCCTCATACGCTCCCGCCCGAATCCAAGCTCGTCGACGCGCTGCGCCTCATCAACGCCACGCCGCCTTTCGCCGCGGCAGTGAATCGCCAGTTCGTCCCGCGATCGAGTTACTCGTCGCACACGCTGCACGCCGACGACCGCATTGAAGTGATCCGTCCGGTGACGGGCGGCTGAGAACACCATGAATTCCTCTTACCCCGCGAATGACCCGCTCGTGCTGTACGGGCAGCCTTTTCAGAGCCGCCTTCTGCTCGGCACTGCGCGTTACCCATCGCCGGATATCCTCGAAGCTGCGGTTTGCAGGGCGCGACCCGCGATGCTGACCGCCTCGCTGCGCCGCCAGACGGCGGCGTCGGGCACATCCGGCAGCGACAACGGTTTCTGGGACCTTCTGCGGCGACTTGATGTGCCGGTGCTGCCCAACACTGCTGGCTGCCACAGCGTGCAGGAAGTCATCGCCACGGCGCAGATGGCGCGCGAACTGTTCGACACGCCGTGGATCAAGCTCGAACTCATCGGCGACGACTACACGCTCCAACCCGACACGCTGAACCTGGTCGATGCCGCATCGCAATTGATCCGAGACGGGTTTCAGGTATTGCCATACTGCACCGAAGACCTCGTGCTATGCCAAAGGCTCGTCGATGTCGGATGTCAGGCCGTGATGCCTTGGGCAGCGCCAATTGGCACCGGCCGCGGGCCGGTCAATCCATATGCGCTCCAGATGCTGCGCGAGCGCTTGACGGTGCCGCTGCTCGTCGATGCCGGCCTCGGTCTGCCGTCTCACGCCTGCCAAGTCATGGAATGGGGTTACGACGGCGTGCTGCTCAACACTGCCGTTGCACTCGCCCAAGATCCGGTCGCCATGGCGGGTGCATTCGCGGACGCGGTGCACGCCGGTCGAGAGGCGCATCGTGCCGGCGCCATGGCCGCACAGCTCTCTGCTCAGCCGAGCACGCCGGTGCTTGGGACCCCCTTCTGGCATCAAGCCTGAATATCAACCCCGAATGCGGTGGACGCAATGAACATCATGAATTCGCCTGAAGACGCGAGCGCCATCGCACATGCCATCGTCAAGGCGCACGCAGGTCGCTTTGGGGAGAGCAGCAACACGGCCGATGCTTTCTCGTCGACAGGAAGCGTCTATCGCGGCGCCAAGCAAGCATGCGCCGCATTCGGCTTTATCGAAGTCGACGCCGAGTGCCTTGCAAATGCATGGGATGCGCAAACGCGACGCACCGGCACCTTCGATGCAAACGCGTGGCCCGACAACCCGGTCGACTTCGGCATGAGGGCATTCCCGCCCGCTTCTCGCGAAGACGCGTTCCCCCAGTGTCCGCAGAAGTTGGGCCTCTATGCCGTACTGCCAGATTCGCAATGGGTGGGGCGCATGGCCAAGTCTGGCGTGCCGACTGTTCAGTTGCGCTTCAAATCGAAAGACGCGAAAGCAATTGCCCAAGAGGTCCGCGCGGCGGTGGAAGCGGTGCGCGGCACGGAGAGTCTTCTGTTCATCAACGATCATTGGCGTGCAGCCATCGAGGCGAGAGCCTACGGCCTTCATCTCGGTCAGGAAGACCTCGACGCGCTGACACCACAGGATCTGAAGTCGATCCAATCGTCKGGCCTCCGCCTTGGCGTCAGCACGCACGGGTACGCGGAGATGGTGCGCGCTGATGCCGTGAGCCCGAGCTACATCGCGATGGGTGCGGTGTATCCCACTACCCTGAAGCAGATGGCCACGGCACCACAAGGCGTCGCACGACTGGATGCTTACGCTCGGCTGCTGCGAGGCTATCCGCAGGTCGGCATCGGAGGTATCGATGCGGCACGCATGGCCGATGTTCTGGCGACAAGTGTGGGGTCGGTGGCGGTGGTGCGCGCGATCATTTCCGATCCCGATCCCGAAGCCGCTGCGGGCCGACTGATGACCATGATGCGAACGTCGTCGAACTTGGGATGAAAAAAATGCAGGTTGTTGCGTCGAGTCTGAAAAGCCAAAAAACGACGCTATAATTTGAGGCTTGTTCCTCGATAGCTCAGTCGGTAGAGCGCCGGACTGTTAATCCGTAGGTCCCTGGTTCGAGCCCAGGTCGAGGAGCCACTACAAGCCGCAAGGCCTCTGGAAAGCCCGCTACATTTTTGTAGCGGGCTTTTTCTTTGTGATTTCGGTTTGTGCCATTGTTTGCGCCTTTCACTCGCTGCACTTGCGACTTCCGGACTGCGGCCGCGTCTTAGACCGGAGAAGTCAGGCGGGTGGCGCCCCTACTTCTCCACTTCCGATCTACTTCTTCTCAGCCACGAGCTTCCGCAAATCCTCTTCGGCGCGATCAAGATCGAGCCTCAATTGCAGGACCACATTCTTCTGCCGCATGACGCGCGCTTCGTGACTTTCCTGCGAGGCGATTTCATCGCAGCGGCTTCGCAAGGCGTCCAGGGATTCCTGGAGTTGGCGCCGACGCAGCATCTGCCCTCTCGAACGAGCGGCACGCATGTCTTTTTCAAGCGCGGCCTGCTGCGCATAGCAATCAGCCTCAATCTTCTTGGAGGGTTGCGACTGAGCGTTGACATGCGCCGAACACAGAAGGCCAATAGCAACTGCGCTAGTACAAAGGTGCAATTTCATGAGATGGATCGAGTCAAGGGTCGTGACATCTTGCACCAAGTCCATCCGCGGACAAAGCCGCAGATGGAACGAACACTCGATCAGGCGGGGAAGCCTGTCGCAGTTGACATGCCGCGCCGATATGGTTGCGGCGCCACGTATGATCCGAGAAAGCCAAGAACCCGATCGGACGTGACGCGCCCCATTCCGCGGAAAGAAGCAACGTCTCCTTGAGCAGCGACGCTTCGGAGACTGCCGAGCGTATCAATGCCGCAAGCACTCAACGAGTCCACCGACGTGCCCAGCCAAGGCCGCAATTCGGCAATGGGGGTTTCGCCTGCCGTAGGGACCGGGAGTTCCTTCGCCGTCATCAGACCATGGCGCCAAAGATCGATTGGAGAGGCTGAACTGGTGAAGGGACGATCGGTGGCCAGCAACAGGTCGTAGATCTCTCGCGCTTCGCGCTTGCCGAAGTTTTCGCATAGCGAAGCAAGTGTCAGCCGCCGCAATTGGCCGACCGTCTCGAAGCCATGGGCGAGCGCCCTGCTCAATGTGGATGACCTCAGCCCCAGCGAGGAAACGAACGCTGAGTCCACGAGCCCGCGCAGGGCGAGCGCGCGAGCGTCGGACGGCAAGGCGAGCACCGCCTTGCTTTGCTCATGCGCGCGCTCTTCGACATTGGGGTTCGGAAGAAAGTCGAGTCCCACGCGAGCCAGCATTTCACGCAATCTTCCGACAGTTCTTGCGCCGATCGCCTCTTCGTTCAGCAACTCTTGCTCGCTGATGGCCGACAGATCCTCGATGCAGAAGATGCTGAGTTCGCGCAACGCTTCTCTCGCGCTTGCACGCACGGCAAGTTCATCGATCGGCGTCTCGGGCTTGAGTTGGACGGGTGTATCGAGGCGCTGTGGACCTTTCGGGCGCCAGTTGAACGAAGGAAAGGTGAACGGTGATCCAGAAGGTATGACGTGTTCCCGCACAGCGACTCCGTGTTGTCGCTTTGCTTCAACGATCGCAGCGCGCAGGGCGCCGAGACTTGCCAGCAATTCTTCATCCGGCAGTTGTGCCAGGTCGTCAACGGTTCGAATGATTCGATAGGACATAGCAGAGACATATAGCGGCGACGGGCAAAGTATTGGGAGTCGAAGGATCGTTGTCCATGGCGGGCGCGGATATGCGCTATGCGCCAATTGGATTGGCGCGCTGGGCACGCGCCAGCCTTGACGGCTAAGAGGCCTGAGTAAGCGGCTGGAGGCTCTTCACGACCTGGTCGCGAAACCAGGTGTGGGCGGCATGCCGATGCGTGCGGTCATGCCAGGAAAGATAGATATCCAACGGAGGTACATGCACCGGCAATAGCACTTCCGCCAAACCCAGTTCATTGCTGAAACGCTTCAGCAAAGATGCAGGCAAAAGCGCGACCATGTCAGAATCAGCAAGCAGGTGCGGAGCAGTCAGGTAGTTGGGTGTGACGAACCGGCGATTGCGCCGGTACCCTTGTGCGCCGAGGACCTGGTCCACCGATTCGCCAAAGCAGTTCACTGTGTTTGGCATGATCACAAGGTGCTCGAGCGCCGCAAACTCCTTGGGCGACAGGGTTCGGCCCACTGCGGGATGATCCTTCCGAGCGCCGCAGACGATGTGATCTCTGAACAGCAAACGGTGCCGCAAGTCGCGAAGACTCATGGGCAAAATTCCAGCGGCGAAATCCACTTCGCCGGCCTCCAGCACCTTGTTGAAGTGGGAAGGATGCACGGGATGGCGCGTCAATACGCTGATTCGCGGGAAGGCGGCGCTCAATCGTTTCAGCAGACCTTCAATGAATACGCATTCGAGGTAATCGGTGACCACCATCCGGAACTCATATTGGGTAGTCCCGGGATCGAAGGCCACCGCGTCACCGAGCAGTTCGTCCATCTCTCGGAGGATGCGATCGGCAAAGTCGCGCAGCTGAATCGCCTTGGCGGTGGGTATGAGCCCGCTTCCGCCTCGTACAAGAATCGGGTCTGCGGTGACTGCACGCAGTTGGCTCATCGCACGGCTCATTGCGGGCTGGCTGATTGAAAGCGCGTCCGCCGCTCGCGATACGTGTGAATGATCGATCAGCGCGACCAGGCACTTCAGTAGATAAAAGTTCAGCTCGCCGCTGTCGTTTCTCTTTTGCTGCATGGGTGCTGTTTTCTGCCGGGCACCGGGAGTATCGCACCCGCTTCAGGGGTGCCATGCAGGCCTCGGTTGCTCCCCGAAGCCGCGCCGACCTCAGGCTTTGCCGCTGAGCTTGAGCATGTCGATGTCGGATAGTTTGCCGGGAATGGTCACGAGCCGAAGCGCCTCGGCTGCACCAATCGGAGATTCGCTTGCCAGAAAACGGATCTGATAGCTGCCGATCTTGATCTCGTCACCGCTGCTCAAGGCGCTCACATCACCCCGATCACCGTTGACGTAGGTTCCGTTGTGGCTTTGAAGATCGCGGATCGTCATCGCATTCCCGACGGTTTCGAAGACAGCATGAGACCTGCTCACCAACGGACTGTCCAGAACCAGATCGCAGCTGTCGGCGCGACCGATGACAAATGGCGTCCCCGTGATGTTGACCTGCTTGGCCGACCCGTTTTTCTGCAGCACGATAAGTCTTGGCATCGTTCAAATCCTGGAGGCGGGAGAGACTCCCGATCGAAACCCGATCGCGCAACAGCGACGCTCGACTACAACACCGGGTGACCGGTCGTGAACATACACGAGTCAGGGCCGTTGGCGGAGCTAGATGAATTTGACGAGGACTTGTCTTCCTTCTCCAGGAAGTCGCCGGCGACGCTTTCGCCCATGCCCACCGGATTCCTCGGCTTGCCGAACGGCGCGAGCCCCTGCAACACCCGTAGGGCTGACGCACCCTGGATCAGCGCTTCCGAATAATCGGGCAATCCTTGCGTCGACGAATCGATCGGCCGGTACCCAAGGCAGTCCTCGGTCTCCGCCTGTACCGGTTCCATCAGCACCCAATGAAATTCATTCGGTTCCAACTCGAGAACAGTGAGCGCAATGTCGCGGAGTGCCATAGGGAAATCTCTTATTCAGCCGTTTCAAGAATTGTTACAGCTGCCAGAAATATCCGCCAAGGTAATTTGGCACATTGCGCCTCGGCCGGGCCGCGAACCGGGTACTAAGTCTCGAACACGGTGTCGCAGCCCGTATCCGGGTCAGCTCAGGCGAACAGGCACGAAGATCTTGTCGCCATCGCGCTGGATGAGCAAGGCAACCGACTTGTCGGCCTTGGCCACGACGGCGCGGACCTGATCGATGTTTTTCGCAGGCGTGCCGTTGATGGCAAGCAGAACGTCGCCAGTCTGGACGCCGGCCAAGGCAGCCGGACCACCGACGTTGACGATCAGCAGGCCACCGTCGACCGAGGCCTCGCGCTGCTCTTCAGGTTGCAGCGGTCGCAGAGCCAAGCCGAGCTTGCCTTGATTCCCTGCGTCGTCGTTCTTCGCGACGGTTGCGGCCTTGTCCGAGGCGTCGCCGAGCTTGGCGGTGATCTCTTCGCGCGAGCCCTGGCGCCACACTTCAAGCGTGATCTTGGTGCCGGGCTTCTTCTGGCCGATCACTGCGGGCAGATCGCCCGAAGACACGATCGCATCGCCATCGACCTTGCGGATGACGTCGCCCGAGCGCAATCCGGCCTGATCGGCGGGGCCGCCCTTCTCGACGTTCGAGACCAACGCGCCTTCGGGCTTGTCGAGCTTGAAGGAATCGGCGAATGTCTGATTGACCTCTTGCACCGCGACGCCCAGACGGGCATGGCTCGCCTTGCCAGTGGCGACGATCTGATCCTTGATCTGGATCGCCACGTCGATCGGAATCGCGAACGAAACGCCTTGGTAGCCACCGCTGCGGCTGTAGATCTGCGAATTGATGCCGACCACTTCGCCGCGCGTATTGATCAGCGGACCACCGGAATTGCCGGGATTCACTGCCACGTCGGTCTGGATGAACGGAACGTAGCCGTCGTCAGGCAACGAGCGGCCCTTTGCGCTCACAACGCCAGCGGTCACGGTGTTCTCGAATCCGAACGGGGAACCGATTGCGAGCACCCATTCGCCGACCTTCAGATCCTTGGTCTTGCCCATGGCGAGAGTCGGCAGGTTCTTCGCATCGATCTTGAGAACGGCGACGTCCGTCTTCGGATCAGACCCCAGCACCTTCGCGTGGAACTCGCGGCGGTCGGTGAGCTTCACGGTGACGTCCTTGGCGTCCTTCACCACGTGGGCATTGGTCAGGATGATGCCGTCGGCGCTCACGATGAAGCCGGAGCCCTGGCCGCGAACCGGCACTTCACGCTGCTGCTGCTGACCGCGCGGGCCGATCTGGCCCTGGAAGCGGCGGAAGAATTCGAACATCGGATCATCCGGGTCCATTCCCTGCATGGCTTGGGGCCCTTCCGAAGCAGCCTTGGTACCGACGACGCTGATGTTGACGACAGCAGGGCCGGTCTCGGCGGTGATGCTGGAGAAGTCAGGCATGGAAACCTGCGGTGCGGCGGCGAGCGCTGTGGCCGTGGGCGTGGAACCCAGGGCGTTGGCGCTGGTGTAGGCACCTGTGGCGGCGGCGCCGATCAGACCGGCTGCGGCCAGCGAAAGGACAAGCGCCCGGGGAGAGTTCAAACGGTTCTTCATTTGTGATCCTTTCGAGGGTTTTGAAATCAACGAAAGGAATGTCGCGCCGCACGCTTAAGCGCGCCTTAAATTCAGGCGCGTCTGATGGCGCTCCGGGCGCACTTAGATGTCGGGTGCGAAACGAACCACTACGCGAAGACCGCCGAGGGTTTTTGAATGATCGAGCGATACGGTGGCACCGTGCAGCTCGGCGATTGACTTCACGATGGCGAGACCGAGTCCACTGCCGGGCACCTGCGGCTCGCCGGAACGGTAGAAGCGATCGAGCACCCGCTCGCGTTCATCTGCGGCAATGCCAGGGCCGCTGTCGTCGACCGTGAGTTCGACTCCATCTGCGAGCCTGAGAACAGCGACGTCCACGCGGCCACCGCCCGGCGTGTACTTGACGGCGTTGTCGAGGAGATTTCGGACCATCATTCGCACTGCCTCTGCCTGACCGGTGACCGTCGCCGGATCCGCCCGTACGAGTCCGACGTCGATGTCTTGCGCCTGCGCTGCGGCAACTGCATCGGAGATTGCCAGACGGACTACCTCCGGCAGGCTGATGGTTTCGCGCTCCGCCCCCGCCGCCGCGCTGGCCTCGTGCCGCGCCAACGCGAGCATCTGCTCGACAAGCCTGGCCGCACGGTCGATGCCCGCAGCCAGCCTCGCGACAGCAAGGTCGCGGGTGGGTTGATCGGGCGCGCGCTGCAGCCCCTGCACCTGCAGCTTGATCGCGGTCAACGGCGAGCGCAGTTCGTGGGCCGCATCGGCCACGAAGTGCTTCTGCGCGTCAAAGGCCTTCTGAACACGATCGAAAAGCAGATTGAGTTCATGCACCAGCGGCCGAACTTCCTCGGGAAGGTCGTCTTCGCTCAAGGGCGACAGATCATCGGCCTGCCGCGCGGCAACCTGCCCGCGGACGCGCGCGACCGGCGCAAGCGAACGGCTTACCACCCACCAGACGACCAGCATCAGCAAAGGTGCAGCGAGCGCGATGGGCCCGACCGTGCGCAACGCCAGCGATCCCGCCATTCGGCGGCGAGCGGCCATGTCCTGTGCGACCTGGATCACCAATGGGCCGGCTTGCATCGAAAACACGCGATAGGTCGTGCGCCGCGCCTGGACGTTCGAAAACCCCAGGACCGCTCGCTGAGGCAGTGCCGCCTGTGCGGCGGATTCGAAGATGCGGATGCCGTCGGCGGTCCAGACCTGCACGATGAATTCGAAGTTCTCTTCGCCGGCGCCAAGACCACCGAGTCCGCCCACAGTCGCGCTGGGCGGCAGCCCGGCACGCAGCGAAAGCGCCATTTGCTGCATGTGGTGATCAAAGATGTCGTCGGCTTCGTGAAGCACTGTCCTGTAGGCCACGAAGCCCTGGATGCCAGCGGCCATCAGGATGGCGGCAAGGAGAAACCACAGGAGACGCGCACGAAGTGATTTCATGTGCCCGTCATTCCTTGGGAACCATGTAGCCGACGCCGCGCACATTCCGGATCAGGTCGGCGCCGAGCTTCTTTCGCAGTCCGTGTACGTACACCTCCACGGCATTGCTGCTGATCTCGTCCTTCCAGCTGTAGAGCTTTTCTTCGAGCTGCGCCCGGGACAGCACCATCCCCGGACGCGCGAGCAGCGGCTCCAGCACCGCCCATTCGCGGGCGGAAAGCATTACCGGCTGCCCGGCAACGCTGACTTCGCGGGTGGCCGGATTGACCGTCACACCCTTGTGCTCATAGACCGGCTCCGCCCGCCCGGAGGCTCGGCGCAAAAGGGCGCGAATGCGCGCCAGGAGCTCGTCGAGATCGTAGGGTTTCAGCACGTAGTCGTCGGCGCCGGCATCCAATCCCTCGATACGCTGCCGGACGGAATCGCGCGCGGTGGCGATCAGCACCGGCATGCGCTGCTTGCGGGCACGCAGCGCACGCAGCACATCGAGGCCGTCCCGGCGCGGCACACCGAGGTCGAGCAGGACGAGGTCGTATTGCTGCGAGCGAAGCGCACTGTCCGCGGTTTCGCCGTCCTTGACCCAGTCGACCGCATACTGCTCCGCACGCAGCAAATCGAGCACGGTCTCACCGATCATCACGTCATCTTCAAGCAGCAGGAGTCGCATGGTCAGTCGTCCGTACCCGTCTGGGCTGATTGGAGATCGTAGCGGCGATCAGGTTCATTGCTCACAGAAGCGCCCTCACCTCACGCGCAGCCTCGAACAGCAGCGGCAGCATGTCGCGTCGCAATGCCTCTTCCTTGTGGTGGCCCCCTGAAAGCACGACGTTGAGTGCCGCAACGGTGTGGCCCTGCATGTCGCGCAGCGGAACCGCCAAGGCCTGCACGCCGAGTTCGTGTTCTTCGCTGGCAAAGCAGAAATCGTCCTTGCGAACCTGCGCCACGCGCTGACGGAGCATCCGCAGCTGGGTCAGCGTGTGCGGAGTGAGGCGCGGAAGGCTTCGCCCTTTGAGCCACTGGGTGAGCTGCGCGGCGCTGAGGGCTGCGAGCAGGACACGGCCCGTCGAAGTCGCATGCGCCGGCAGACGCGCACCGAGATGAAGTCCGTAAGCCAGCACTCGGTTGGGCGCCCCGTAGCTCCCGCTGCGCGCGACGATGACCACTTCCTCGCCGTCGAGCACCACGGCCGAGAACGATTCCTGCGTCTGGGCGGCGAGCCGGTTCAGCGTCGGCTGCAGTGCGCGCGGCAGCCTGGAGGACGCGAGATAGCTGCCTGAAAAGCGCAGGACCTTGGGCGCCATCCAGAAATAGCTGCCGTCGGTTTCGAGGTAGCCGAGGTGGGAAAGCGTCAGCAGATGCCGACGCGCCGCAGCACGCGTCAGCCCGGCACGTTCCGCAGCCAGCGTCGCGTTGAGCCGTTGGCGCTCGGTATCAAAGCTTTCCAGTACGGCCATTCCTTTGGCGACGCCTTCGATGAAGTCTTGTTTTGCGATGGTCATGAAAGAACTGTTGCGCGATGATCGCGCAGGTGGCCTCATGATCGCACAGAGCATGAACTCGCGCCGTCACGAAACCACCTTGGCGCCCTACGCTCGGCGGCACGCCATCAGGAGACAACCATGCGAACACAGGTCGCCATCATCGGAGCAGGTCCTGCCGGACTCTTGCTCGGGCAGTTGCTGCACAAGGCAGGCATCGACAACATCATCATTGAACGCCAGACGAGCGAATACGTGCTCGGACGCATCCGTGCGGGCGTCCTGGAACAGGTCACGATGGACCTCCTGTCCCGCGCAGGCGTCGACGCCCGAGCCAAGGCCGAAGGGCTGCCGCACGAAGGCATCGAGTTGCTGTTCAAAGGTGCCCGCCATCGCATCGACATGCATGGGCTCACCGGCGGGAAACAGGTCACTGTCTATGGGCAGACGGAGGTCACTCGCGACCTGATGGCCGCCCGCGACGCCGAGAGCCTCACCACCGTCTACAGCGCATCGCAGGTCAGCCTGCACGATTTCGACACGCTTGCCCCGCGCGTCCGATACGAAAAAGACGGCGCAACGCACGAAATCGAGTGCGACTTCATCGCCGGATGCGACGGCTATCACGGCGTGAGCCGCGCCAGTGTTCCTGCGCAGTCGCTGCACATGTACGAAAAGGTTTATCCCTTCGGCTGGCTGGGCGTGCTGGCGGATGTCCCGCCTGTTTCGCATGAACTGATTTACGCCAACACGTCGCGCGGATTTGCCCTTTGCAGCATGCGCAGCGCCACGCGCAGCCGCTACTACGTTCAGGTGCCGACAGATGAACGGGTCGAGAACTGGAGCGACGACGCATTCTGGAATGAACTGCGACTGCGGCTGGACCCTGAAGCCCGCGAGCGTCTCGTGACCGGCCCTTCGCTCGAAAAAAGCATCGCGCCGCTGCGCAGCTTCGTGGCCGAGCCGATGCGCTTCGGGAGCCTCTTCCTGGCAGGCGACGCGGCGCACATCGTCCCGCCCACAGGTGCCAAGGGATTGAACCTGGCGACGGCGGATGTCGGTTACCTCTCGCGCGCCCTCGAAATTTTCTATGGCGAGAAGTCCGCTTCGGCGCTGGACCGCTACTCCGACCTCTGTCTGCGTCGCGTGTGGAAGGCCGAGCGCTTCTCGTGGTGGTTCACGTCACTGATGCACCGATTTCCAGAAACCGGCGAATTCGGCCAGAAGATCCAGGAAGCCGAACTCGACTACCTGGTTCATTCGCGCGCGGCCTCGACGTCCCTGGCTGAAAACTACGTCGGATTGCCGCTCGAGGATTTCTGAATTTCTGACAGCGGGCGGCTCAACCCGCCGAAGCCATCAACTGCCAGACCCGGGCCGGCGTCAGCGGCATGTCCAGGTGCGGCGTGCGGTCGGCCATGCCGTTCCGCGCCAGTGCGTCGGCCACCGCATTGACAATGGCCGGCGTCGCGCCGATGGTGCCGAGTTCGCCGACTCCCTTCACGCCCAACGGGTTGTTCTTACAGGGCGTCGACTCGTCCATCTCCATGCGGAACATCGACGCAAGCGTCTCGGCTCTCGGAGCGGCGTAGTCCATCAGGCTGCCTGTCAATGGCTGCCCGGTTTGGGGGTCGTACACCACTTGCTCGTAAAGCGCCTGGCCGATCCCCTGCACCGCCCCACCCTCCAACTGGCCGCGGACGATCAGTGGATTGACCACACGTCCGACGTCATTGACTGAGGCATAGCGCAGCACACTGACTTCGCCCGTCGGCGGGTCGATTTCCACCTCGGTGATGTGGCATCCGTTGGGCCACGTCGGGCCCGACACCGTGCTGGTCGAGTCCACGAAGATCTGCCGATCAGGTTGATGGCCTGCCAGCGTGAACAGATCGACCGAAAGATCGGTGCCTGCGACCTTGAAGACTCCCGCCGAGTACTCGACGTCGGCTGGGGAAACTTCGAGTTCCTGCGCCGCGAGTTCCTTGGCCTTGTCGATGGTCCGTTCGGACCCCACCCGAACCGCGGATCCGCCCGTGAAAAGCGATCGGGAACCCGCGCTGCCGAATCCATCCCCACGATCCGTGTCGCCCAGGATGATCTTCACTTTTTCGATGGGTACGCCGAATGCATCGACAACCAATTGCGCCAAGGTGGTCGCGATGCCCTGTCCCATTGCGTTGACGGCGGAAAACACTTCGATCATGCCGTCGGCCTGGACCGATACAGTCACCCGTTCCTCGAAGACATTGCCACCAGTCCACTCCAGGAATGTGGCGATGCCGAGCCCGCGAACGCGCCCGGCCTGCTTCGACTCGGCTGCGCGCGCATCGAAACCCTGCCAGTCCGCCAGCGCCAATGCCTGGTTCATGACCGATTCGAACTGCCCCGTGTCATAAGTCTGGTGCATCGGATTCGTGTACGGCATCTGCTCTGGACGGATGAAATTGCGCCGGCGCAGCTCGATACGGTCGATGCCCGTCTGGCGGGCAGCTTCGTCCATCAAGCGCTCCATCGTGTAGATGGCCTCCGGACGGCCTGCTCCCCGATAGGCGCCCGTTGGTGCCGTGTTGGTCAGCACCGCCTTGAAATGGAAATCGATGGTCTGGATGTCGTAGACGCTGGTTTGCACCCATGGCCCGATGAGCAGTTGGATCGCAACCCCGGTGCCGGTCGCATAGGCACCGACGTTCGCATGGGTCTTGATCCGAAGGCCAAGGATTTTGCCCTGCGCGTCGAGCGCCAGCTCGGCGCGCGCCTCGATGTCGCGGCCATGCGACGTCGAAAGAAATTCTTCGCTTCGCTCGGCGATCCACTTGACCGGCCGCCGCAGGGCGCGCGCTGCGAACGCGACAGCGATGTCTTCGGGATACGCACCGGTCTTCATGCCGAAACCGCCGCCGACATCGCCGACGACCACGCGCACTTTTTCCTTGGGCAAGCCGATGGCGTCGCAAACGGAGTCGCGAACACCCGAGGGCATTTGCGTGCTCATGCGGATCGTGAGCCGCTCCGATGCAGCGTCGAAATCGACGACCACGGAACGCGGCTCGATCGTGAGCGCGACAACCCTCTGGTTGATAACGTCGAGCGCCACAATGTGCTTGGCCTTGGCGAACGCTTCGGCCGTGGCCTCGCTGCTGCCGTGGCGCATCTCGGCCGCGATATTGCCAGTGGCCTCATCCCAGATCAGCGGCGCACCGTCCGCGGTTGCGCCAGGCAGATCGACAACCATAGGCAGTTCTTCGTACTCAACCATCACCGCTTCGGCGGCGTCCCGCGCTTGTTGCGCAGTCTCCGCGACAACGACGGCCACCGGCTCGCCCACAAAGCGCACCCGCTCGACGGCCAGCGCGCGTCGCGGCGGCGTGGCGCAGTCCGAGCCGTCGGCGCGCTTGAACCCGGCAGCGCCTGGCATCGGCTTGACGCCGGCCTGCGCCAGATCGGCACCGGAGTAGACGCCGAGCACGCCCGGCATGCCGGTGGCGGACGCCGTGTCCACCGAGACCAGCTTGGCGTGCGGGTACGGAGAGCGAACGAAGCTCAGCCAGGCTTGGCCCGGCAGCGCGACGTCATCGGTATAGCGGCCGGCACCGGCCAGCAAGTCTTCGTCTTCGAGCCGCCTGACTGCCTGGCCGCTCCCGAAGCGCGCGGGGTTCGTTTCAGTTGTCACCGTAGTCCTTTTTGTCTGGAGGAAATTTTCGGAACAGATAACGACTATATGGGCTTCGGGTACTTTCGGCATTGACTGACTGCGATCTGGCCGAAGCGTGTAACCATTCCAAAATGCAATTGCCCTGGCTAGACCCCGGTGACCCCTTGCCTGACGCGGCCATGGCGTGGGGCGATGCCGACCCGGTTCCCGGTCTGCTCGCAGCCGGCGGGTCGCTGGACGTCGCAAGCCTGCTGCAGGCGTACGCCCAAGGAATCTTCCCGTGGTTCAGCGACGGCCAGCCCATTCTTTGGTGGAGTCCCGATCCGCGCATGGTGCTGGAAACCGCTCGATTCAAGCTTCACCGCTCTCTTCGCAAGACGCTCCTTCGATTCGTCGCCGCCGAAGGCTGCGAAGTCCGCATCGACCAAGATTTTGTGAAGGTGATCTCGAACTGCTCGCAAACCCCGCGTGCGGGCCAGAGCGGCACGTGGATTCTTCCGGAAATGGTGCGCGCCTACACCGCACTTCATCGCGCGGGGCATGCCCACAGCGTCGAAACGTGGGTCGACGGCCAACTCGTCGGCGGACTCTACTGCGTCGGAATCGGGCGCGCGGTCTTCGGCGAATCCATGTTCGCGCGAAGACCGGACGCATCCAAGATCGCACTGGCTGCGCTCGTCTCCTTCTGCTTGCATCACGGCATCGCCATGATCGACTGCCAGCAGAACACGGCCCATCTTGCCAGCCTCGGCGCCCGGGAAATGCCGCGCCAGCGCTTCGTGTCGCACGTCGCCCACGCGCACCTCATGGACGCTCCTGTGTGGCGCTTCGACCCCGTATACTGGAACGAACTCCTGTCCGCGCGACCCTTGCCAAAGACGTGACGCACCTCAAGGACCTTCCGCTCCATACGCTGCAGTTCTACGCGACGGCTCCCTATCCGTGCAGCTATCTGCCGGACCGGCAGGCGCGCTCGCAGGTTGCCACGCCCAGCCACCTCATCCACAACGACGCCTATTCGGATCTCGTACTGAGCGGGTTCCGTCGAAGCGGCATGTTCACCTATCGGCCCTATTGCGACGGATGCAATGCATGCATTCCGTTGCGTGTGCTAGTCAACGAGTTCCGTCCGACCCGAAGCCAACGCCGCGCCCAGACCCGCCACGCCAATCTGCAAGCGCGCGTGCTGAAACTGTGCTTTGTCCCCGAGCACTATCAGCTCTATTTGCGCTATCAGAACGGGCGGCATGCGGGCGGCGGCATGGACCACGACAGCATCGACCAATACACCCAGTTCCTGCTGCAAAGCAGGGTCAACTCGCGCCTCGTGGAGTTTCGCGAAACCCTGCCCGACGGCAGCCCAGGCGCTCTGAAGATGGTTTCCATCCTCGACGTGCTCAACGATGGGCTTTCGGCCGTCTACACCTTCTACGAACCCGAGCCGGGCGCCGGGTATGGCAACTACAGCGTGCTTTGGCAGATCCAGCAGGCGCGCAAGCTTGGGCTGCCGCACGTGTATCTGGGCTACTGGATCGAAGGAAGCTCCAAGATGAACTACAAGGCGCGCTACGCACCGCACGAGGTACTGATTGACGGACGGTGGCAGGCGCCAAGTCATTTCACCACGTAAAATCGCGACCGGTCCAAAACCGTGTTGCACATGCGAAAAATCCAATCCGACGTTCCAGCCACGCCCGTGATCCAGGTCATCGAGCGAATGTTTTCCTTGATCGACGTCCTCGCTTCACGCGAAGAGGCGATATCGCTCAAGGAGATCAGCGAGAAAACGGGGCTTCATCCGTCGACCACGCACCGCATCCTGAACGACCTGGCGGTCGGCCGCTTCGTGGATCGCCCCGAAGCTGGAAGCTACCGGCTCGGCATGCGCCTGCTGGAACTCGGCAATCTGGTCAAGGGACGCCTCAACGTGCGGGACGCCGCGATGGCGCCCATGCGGGAGCTGCACAAACTGACCCAACAACCGGTGAACCTGAGCATGCGCCAGGGCGACGAGATCGTCTACATCGAGCGGGCCTATAGCGAACGCTCGGGAATGCAGGTGGTGCGCGCGATCGGTGGCCGGGCTCCGTTGCATCTGACCTCAACGGGAAAGCTCTTTCTGGCGGTGGATGAACCCCAGCGCGTCCGAAGCTACGCCACGCGCACCGGGTTAGCTGGCCACACGCGCAACAGCATCACGCAGCTGCCGATTCTCGAGAGGGAGCTTTCGAAGGCTCGCCAGTACGGCATCGCGCGTGACAACGAGGAGCTCGAACTCGGCGTGCGCTGCATGGCGGCAGGCATCTACGACGATCAGGGAAAGCTGGTTGCCGGTCTCTCGATCTCCGCACCGGCGGATCGCCTGGATGATGGATGGCTACCCAAGCTTCAAGCGACCGCCAACGAAATATCGAACGCGCTCGGCTACAAGGCCGACGCCGCGAGCGCCGCATCGCCATAGCCCTTGAAGGGCTGCGGTGGAATCATCCTGCGTTGTTTGCCGCCAGGCGCTGCTGCGCAGCCTTGCTCACCATGTGGTTCGCTTCCACCCAGCGCCGCACACGTTCGGCGTCGGCTATGCGGCTGAACTTGCCGGCCGAGTCGAGGAACACCATGATCAGCTTGCGGCCCGCGATCTTCGCCTGCATCACAAGACACTGGCCCGCCTCAGAGATGTAGCCGGTCTTTTGAACGCCGATGTCCCAGTCAGGACTCTTGACGAGCCGGTTGGTGGTGTTGAACTGCAACACGCGATTGCCGACTTCGACCTGGTATTCCGGCGAGGTCGATAGTTGCCGCACCGTCGGATCGGAATAGGCGGCATTCACGAGCAGGGCAAGATCCTGCGCGCTGGATTGATTGCGGCTCGATAGGCCGGTCGGTTCGACATACCGGGTGTCCTTCATGCCGAGCATCTTGGCTTTGGCGTTCATGACGCTGACGAAAGTCGTCAATCCGCCCGGGTATGTACGGCCAAGAGCATGGGCCGCGCGGTTCTCGCTCGACATCAAGGCCAGGTGCAGCAACTCGCCGCGCGGCAGGGTCGAGCCGACGGTCAGGCGCGAACTGCTTCTCTTCTCGGTATCGACGTCGTCCTGGGTGATGGTGATCAGCTCATCCGTTGGAAGCTGGGCTTCGCTGATGAGCAGGCCTGTCATGAGCTTGGTCAACGAAGCGATCGGCAGAACGGCGTGATCGTTCTTGCTGAGCAGCACTTCGTGCGTGTCCTGATCGATGACGAGGGCAACGCTCGACTTCAGATCGAGTGCATCCTCCGTGCTGTGCAAGCCGGCGATCTGGCCGAAGGATTGGCGGGCAGGTTCGGCGACGCGAACGACCGAGCGCCGCTGCACGGCCACTTCGGTACGGCCATTCTTCTTGCGAATGGATGCGACCACGTTGCGTCCGCCGCTGACAACCTTCTCGCTCTTCGCGGCGCTCGTGCTGCGCTTGGACACCGCAGTGCGCGTGCTCGAGACCGTCTTGCGCTTGGTATCCGCGTTCAGGGTCTTCTTCGTGGGCTCTTTCTTGGCCGCATTGGCAGCGGGCAATAAAAACGCCGTGGCGCAAAGCGCGACGGCGAGTAGGCGAAAGGCGGGAAGAAACCGCTGGCTGGAAACTCGGTGGGGACGGGCTTCGGGCATTAAAAATCTCCAGCGGCGACAAAGAAAACCGCAGTGTATCGAAATCAAAAAAAACGCGCAATATCAGTTACTTGCATCCTTTTCTTCAATCGAAAACAAGGAGCACGAGAAACTAGCCTTGTGCTGCCACTCGCTCAGCTTGGCTCTGCAACTTGTTGAGCGCACTTAAATAAGCCTTGGCCGACGCGACCACGATATCGGGATCCGCCCCCACACCGTTGACCACGCGGCCCGCATTCTGCAATCGCACTGTCACCTCCCCCTGGCTTTCGGTCGATCCGCTGATCGCATTGACTGAATAGAGCACCATCTCGGCGCCACTCTTCACATGCGACTCGATCGCCTTCAGCGAAGCGTCCACCGGGCCATTGCCGTCGGACTCTCCAGTGACTTCCTTGCCGCTGACCGTGAACACGACGCGAGCCTTGGGACGCTCGCCCGTTTCGCTGTGCTGCGACAAGGACACAAAGCCAAACTGTTCTCCAACGTGCGAGAGTTCTTCGTCGCTGACGAGCGCGAGGATGTCTTCGTCAAATATTTCACTTTTTCGGTCGGCAAGCTCCTTGAACCGGGCGAACGCGGCGTTGATGTCCGCTTCGCTTTCCATCGTCACGCCCAGTTCCTGCAAGCGTTGCTTGAACGCGTTGCGACCGCTGAGCTTGCCGAGGACGATCTTGTTGGCCGCCCAGCCCACGTCCTCCGCCCTCATGATCTCGTATGTGTCGCGCGCCTTCAGCACCCCGTCCTGGTGAATGCCGGACGCATGAGCAAAGGCATTGGCGCCGACCACAGCCTTGTTGGGCTGCACCACAAACCCCGTCGTCTGGCTCACCATGCGGCTTGCGGCAACGATGTGGCGCGTATCGATGCCCAACTCGAGCCCGAAGTAATCCTTGCGGGTCTTCACTGCCATCACGACTTCCTCAAGGGAGCAGTTGCCCGCGCGCTCCCCCAGGCCGTTGATGGTGCATTCGACCTGCCGGGCGCCGCCGATCTTCACACCCGCGAGCGAATTGGCAACCGCCATGCCCAGGTCGTTGTGGCAGTGCACCGACCAAACCGCCTTGTCGCTGTTCGGGATGCGCTCGCGCAACATCTTGAGGAAATTGCCGTAGAGCTCCGGTATGGCATAACCCACCGTGTCTGGGACATTGATCGTCGTCGCGCCTTCGTTGATGACCGCTTCTAGCACCCGGCAGAGAAAGTCTGGATCACTCCGATAGCCGTCTTCGGGGCTGAACTCGACGTCGGCGACGAGGTTGCGCGCAAAGCGGACGGAAAGCCTGGCCTGCTCGAAGACCTCGTCGGGTGTCATCCGCAGCTTCTTCTCCATATGAAGCGGCGACGTGGCGATGAAGGTGTGGATCCGGCCATTGGCCGCACTCTTGAGCGCTTCGGCCGCGCGTGAGATATCGCGGTCGTTGGCACGCGAAAGACCGCAAACGGTGGAGTCCTTGATGGCAGTGGCGATCGCCGCCACGGCGTCGAAATCGCCATTCGAACTCGCCGGGAAGCCGGCTTCGATGACGTCGACTCGCAGGCGCTCCAACTGACGCGCGATGCGCAACTTCTCGTCCTTGGTCATGGACGCGCCGGGCGACTGCTCGCCGTCGCGCAAGGTCGTGTCGAAAATGATCAGTTTGTCAGCCATCGTGGATCTCCTTTATTCAGCGCGAGGCGGAGGGCGCGCCGCTGCGGCCCTCCTCTGCCGCTCATCAGACAGGTTCGGGCACCGATTGTGCGCTGACCGCCGTCTGCGTCCGAGCCCTCGTCAGGCCCGAAACGATCGCCTTGAGCGAAGCCGAGATGATGTTGGCATCCATTCCGACGCCGAACAGCGTGACCGCCTCGTCCACGCGCAACTCAAGGTAGGCCACGGCTTGCGCGTCGGCGCCCGCGCCAATGGCATGCTGGTGATAGTCGATCACGCGCAGGGCATGACCGGTGGCACCGGCAATGGCATGGATGAAAGCGTCGATCGGTCCGTTGCCACGACCTTCGATTCGGCAAATTTCGCCGTTCCAGGGCAAGTCGGCGCGCAGGACCACCGATGCGTCTGCGCCCTCGCCCTGCTCTTCGAGCACGCGATGCTGCGGCCCGATTTCGTCCCTGAGGCCGTATTCGCTCTCGAACAGGTCCCAGAGGTCGGCTGCGGTGAGTTCCTTGCCAGCGACGTCCATCACGCGCTGCACAGTCTGGCTGAACTCCATCTGCAGGCGGCGCGGCAACTCCAATCCGTACTCGCTCTCGAGCAGGTAGGAAATGCCACCCTTGCCCGATTGGCTGTTGACGCGGATCACGGCTTCGTAGCTGCGGCCGACGTCCTTCGGGTCGATCGGCAGATAGGGCATGTCCCAGACGTCGCCGTCCTTGCGGGCGCTGAATGCCTTCTTGATCGCGTCCTGGTGCGAACCGGAGAACGACGTGTAAACCAGATCGCCTACGTAGGGATGGCGCGGATGCACCGGAAGCTGGTTGCAGTGCTCGACCGTCGCCCGGATTTCGTCGATGTTCGAGAAGTCCAATCCAGGCGAGACGCCTTGGGTGTAGAGATTGAGCGCCACGTTCACGAGATCGAGGTTGCCGGTGCGTTCGCCGTTGCCGAAAAGACAGCCTTCGATGCGATCGGCGCCTGCCATCAGCGCAAACTCGCCGGCCGCAGTGCCGGTGCCGCGATCATTGTGGGGGTGCACTGAAAGCACGATTGCATCCCGGCGGGCGAGGTTGCGGTGCATCCATTCGATCATGTCCGCGAAGAGGTTCGGGGTCGAGTGCTCGACGGTCGACGGCAGGTTGACGATGCACTTGTGGGCCGGCGTTGGCGCCCAAACCTCAGTCACTGCATCGACCACGCGCTTCGAAAACGCGAGATCGGTGCCCGAGAACATTTCGGGCGAGTACTGGAATGTCCACCGGGTGTTCGGCTGTCTGGCCGCCAATTCGTTGAACATGCGCGCATGCGATGTGGCGAGTTCGACGATCTGGTCCTCGTCCATGCCGAGCACGACCCGGCGCATGATTGGGGCCACGGCGTTGTACAGGTGAACGATCGCGCGCGGCGCGCCCTGCAGCGCCTCGAAGGTGCGCTCGATCAGGTGGTCGCGCGCCTGGGTGAGTACCTGAATGGTCACATCATCAGGGATGCGGTCCTCCTCGATGAGCTTGCGCACGAAGTCGAACTCGATTTGCGACGCGGATGGAAACCCCACTTCGATTTCCTTGAAGCCGATCGCAACCAGCGTCTCGAACATCCGCATCTTGCGGGCGATGTCCATCGGCTCCACCAGCGCCTGGTTTCCATCACGCAGGTCAGTTGACAGCCAGATGGGAGCCTGGCTCAGCACGGCGTCAGGCCAAGTGCGATCCTTGAGGCCGACCGGTGCGGAGGCACGGTACTTGAGGTTGGGTTGCTTCAACATCTGATATTTCTCGCTGTGGTTGGATCAACCAGCAACCCCAAAACAAACGGCCCGTTGCTGGTGCGAACGGGCCGTGGTGAGGGATTTGCGCGCGCGCTACCTTCTCCGCCCGTGGGGGATTAGTAGTAGGGCCAGCGAAATCTTGTTCATGGGAGGCGCGAATGTAGCACAGGCCTGATCAGTTGTGGAGACCGCGTTCGTCGGGCTCGTCCGTCGAAATGCTGATCACGCTCACCGGCTGTCCGTTGGCCTTGCGCCATCCATAGACAACATATCCACTGAGGCCGTAGGCCACGAACAGGCTGAACAGTACGGTCGGCGGATGGATGTTGATGACAGCGATCCCAAGTGCGATCAGCACGATCACGGCAAATGGAACGCTGCGCTTCACCTGCACGTCCTTGAAGCTGTAGAACGGCGCGTTGGTCACCATCGAGAGCCCTGCGTACAAAGTGAAGGCGAAAGTAATCCAGGTGATCTGCTGCCAGGAGAGATAAAGCACCTCACCGCCGCGCTTGCCCCATTCGGTCATGAGCCAGATGAAGCCCGCCACGAGCGCCGCCGCCGCGGGCGAAGGGAGGCCCTGGAACCAGCGCTTGTCGACGACGCCGGTATTGACGTTGAAACGCGCAAGTCGCAGCGCAGCGCACGCGCAATAGACGAAGGCAGCAATCCAGCCCCAGCGGCCGAGGCCCTTGAGCGACCATTCGTACGCGATCAGCGCGGGCGCCGCGCCAAAAGACACCATGTCGGATAGCGAATCCATCTGCTCGCCGAACGCGCTCTGAGTATTGGTCATGCGCGCGACCCGCCCATCCAGGCTGTCGAGGATCATCGCCGCGAAGACACCCAGCGCCGCGAGATCGAAGCGCGCATTCATCGCCATCACGATCGAATAGAAGCCTCCGAACAGCGCTGCAAGGGTAAACAGATTCGGGAGGATGTAGATGCCTTTTCGACGCTTGCGCGGCGGCGCATCATCAGGAAGCGTGTCGTCATGCATGCAACCGGCCTCCAGTGCACGTCAGGAGGGTGCAACAGGCTTCGGAAATCACGGCAAATAGGGGGGACGATCGCATCGGAGGCAGTGTAGTTCAGGCGCCGCGGCGCCCCGAAAGAAAAGGGCCACCGATCGGTGGCCCCTGCAAGCTATGAAAAAGGCCCCGATCAGTTGCGGGTCTGGTCCACCAGCTTGTTCTTCTTGATCCAAGGCATCATGGCCCGCAGCTTCTCGCCGACCACTTCGATCTGGTGCTCGGCGTTGAGGCGGCGACGGCTGATCAGCGTGGGCGCGCCGCCCGCGTTTTCGAGCACGAAGCTCTTGGCGTATTCACCCGTCTGGATGTCCTTCAGAACCTGCTTCATGACCTTCTTGGTTTCTTCGGTCACGATGCGCGGGCCGGTCACGTACTCGCCGTACTCGGCGTTGTTCGAGATCGAGTAGTTCATGTTGGCGATGCCGCCTTCATAGATCAGGTCGACGATCAGCTTCAGCTCGTGCAGGCATTCGAAGTACGCCATTTCAGGGGCGTAGCCGGCTTCCACCAGCGTCTCGAAACCGGCCTTGATCAGTTCGACGGTGCCGCCGCACAGCACGGCTTGTTCGCCGAACAGGTCGGTTTCGGTTTCTTCGCGGAAGTTGGTCTCGATGATGCCGGCCTTGCCGCCGCCATTGGCTGTGGCATACGACAGAGCCAGGTCGCGCGCCTTGCCGCTCTTGTCGGCATGCACGGCGATCAGATGGGGCACGCCGCCACCTTGGGCATAGGTGCTGCGCACGGTGTGACCGGGCGCCTTCGGTGCCACCATCCACACGTCCAGATCCGCGCGCGGCTGCACGAAGCCATAGTGCACGTTGAAGCCGTGCGCGAAGACGAGCGAAGCGCCTTCCTTAATGTGCGGCGCGACATCGTTCTTGTAGACGTTGGCGATCTGCTCGTCAGGCAACAGAATCATGACCACGTCGGCTGCCTTCACGGCATCTGCCACTTCGGCCACCTTGAGGCCGGCCTTCTCGACCTTGGGCCACGAAGCGCCGCCCTTGCGCAGGCCGACGACGACCTTCACGCCGCTGTCGTTCAGGTTCTGCGCGTGTGCGTGGCCCTGGCTGCCGTAGCCGATGATTGCAACCGTCTTGCCCTTGATGAGGCTGAGATCAGCGTCCTTGTCGTAGTAGACCTTCATGAGATTTCTCCTTCGTTGATTCGGTGGATGTGGAACTTTGTTTTCAGACGCGCAGAATGCGCTCGCCCCGGCCAATGCCACTTGCGCCGGTACGGACGGTTTCGAGGATCGCGCCGCGATCGATGGCTTCGAGGAACGCGTCATTCTTGCCGTGATCGCCAGTGAGCTCGATGGTGTAGCTCTTGTCGGTCACGTCGATGATGCGCCCGCGGAAGATTTCGGTCATGCGCATCATCTCTTCACGCTCTTTGCCGACTGCGCGCACTTTCACCATCATGAGCTCGCGCTCGGTGTAGGCGCCTTCGGTCAGGTCGACGACCTTGACGACTTCGATCAGCCGGTTGAGGTGCTTGGTAATCTGCTCGATCACGTCGTCCGAGCCGGCGGTGACGATGGTCATGCGCGAGAGGCTGGGGTCCTCGGTCGGCGCAACGGTCAGCGATTCGATGTTGTAGCCGCGCGCCGAGAACAAGCCGACGACGCGGGAGAGTGCACCGGGCTCGTTCTCGAGCAGCACGGCAATGATGTGTTTCATGGCGAGAGGACTCCTCTTTTCGCCGCCCTCCCCCGCGCACGGTAATGCGCGGGCTTGGCGGGCAATAGATTTGTCGTAAAAATTGACTGGAAACCCGGTCCCTGCGGACACGGGGACGAGGGACATTGCGTCAGAGGTCTTCGGAGCCGAGGAGCATTTCGGTAATGCCCATGCCTGCCTTGACCATCGGGAACACGTTTTCGGTCGGATCGGTGCGGAAATCCATGAACACCGTGCGGTCCTTGAGCTTGCGTGCTTCGCGCAATGCCGGCTCGACGTCCTGGGGGCGTTCGATCAGCAGACCCACGTGGCCATAGGCCTCGGCCAGCTTCACGAAGTTGGGCAGCGCGTCCATGTAGCTGTGGCTGTAGCGGCCCGAATACTCGATCTCCTGCCACTGCCGCACCATGCCGAGATAGCGGTTGTTGAGAGAGCAGATCTTGATCGGCGTGTTGTATTGCAGGCAGGTCGAAAGCTCCTGGATGCACATCTGCACCGAGCCTTCTCCCGTGATGCAGAACACCTCGGATTCGGGCTTGGCGAGCTTGACGCCCATCGCATAGGGAATGCCGACACCCATCGTGCCAAGACCGCCCGAATTGATCCAGCGACGCGGCTCGTCGAAACGGTAGTACTGGGCCGCCCACATCTGGTGCTGGCCGACGTCCGACGTGACGTACGTGTCGGCGTCCTTGGTCATGTTCCAGAGGGTTTCGACCACGTATTGCGGCTTGATGACGTCCTTGTTGCCGCGGTCGTACTTGAGGCAATCCTTGCCGCGCCAGCTCTCGATGGTCTCCCACCAGTTGGCGAGCGCCGCCGCATCGGTGCGGACGGAGCTTTCGCGAATCATCGAGATCAGTTCGGTGAGAACGTCCTTCACGTCGCCGACGATCGGGATGTCGACCTTCACCCGCTTGGAGATGCTCGACGGATCGATGTCGACGTGGATGATCTTGCGTTCGTTCTGTGCAAAGTGCTTGGGATTGCCGATCACGCGGTCATCGAACCGGGCGCCGACCGCCAGCAGCACATCGCAGTTCTGCATGGCGTTGTTGGCTTCGATGGTGCCGTGCATGCCGAGCATGCCCAGGAACTTGCGGTCGCTTGCCGGGTAGGCGCCAAGACCCATCAAGGTGTTGGTGACCGGGTAGCCGAGCATGTCGACCAGCGCGCGCAACTCGTTCGTCGCGTTGCCGAGAAGCACGCCACCGCCGGTATAGATGTAGGGGCGCTTGGCAGCCAGCAGAAGCTGCAGGGCCTTGCGGATCTGGCCGCCATGGCCTTTGCGCACGGGGTTGTACGAGCGCATCTCCACCTTGTCGGGATAGCCGCTGTACGGTACCTTTTTGAATGAAACGTCCTTGGGCACGTCCACCACCACCGGGCCCGGACGGCCGGTGCGTGCGATGTGGAAGGCCTTTTTCATCGTCAGCGCCAGATCCTTGGGATCCTTGACGAGGAAGTTGTGCTTGACGATGGGACGGGTAATGCCGACCGTGTCGCATTCCTGGAATGCATCGAGCCCGATCGCAGCAGTCGGGACCTGCCCCGAGATGATGACCATCGGGATGCTGTCCATGTAGGCGGTCGCGATGCCGGTGACCGCATTGGTCAGCCCGGGACCGGAAGTGACCAGCGCCACGCCGACCTCGCCGGTGGCGCGCGCATACCCGTCGGCGGCGTGCACAGCGGCTTGCTCGTGCCGCACCAGCACATGCTGGATGGTGTCTTGCTTGTAGAACGCGTCGTAGATGTAGAGCACCGCGCCGCCGGGGTAGCCCCAGACGTACTGGACGCCTTCAGCCTGCAGTGCCTTGACCAGCACTTCGGCGCCCATGAGCTCTTGTGTTTGATTGCCCATCGCGGAGGATGCGGCTGCCGCGGAAGTGATTTCCGCCTTTGAGATTTCCATGATCAACCTTTGTGATTTTCGGGAACGAAAAACCTTGGGTGCCCCTTCGCCAGCTCTCTTGAAGCCGCGTCAGGACTTGAGGCCACGACCATGGGCGAATTTGTCATACCGCCGGACCGTGACCCGTTTGCCTTTTGACTAGCAGCGCGGATTATGACACCGGAAGTGGCGCCCAAAGAGCAACCGGCGCCCCTTCTCACGGCCAGGATGGGTGCGGGGCATAATCCGCGGCGACAAGAAAACCCGATGTCCTCGAGACACTTTCCCACTCGGCGCGTCCCCGGCGCCAGATTCGCTTGGCCACTGAAAAAGAACTTTCCGACTTCCTGAAGAGCGTCGAACGTCGCGCGTTCAAGCGGTCCGTCTATCACGTGCGGGACGAAGAAGCCGCGTTGGACATCGTCCAGGACAGCATGATGAAGCTGGCCGAGCACTATGGCGACAAGCCGGCCAACGAGCTGCCGCTTCTTTTCCAGCGCATCCTCTCCAATTGCACCCTCGACTGGTTCCGGCGGCAGAAGACGCGCAAGGCGCTTTTCTCCAATCTAAGCGATTTCGAGAGCCTGGACGATGACGGTGATTTCGACCTGCTGGAGCACTTCCAGCTCTCGACCAACGGCCAGGAAACCGAAAGCGCCGAAGACACGACACGGCGGGCTCAGGTCTTCCGCGAAATCGAGGAACAAATTGCCGCGCTCCCCGGTCGTCAACGTGAGGCCTTTCTGATGCGTTACTGGGAGGAAATGGATGTCGCCGAGACGGCCGCTGCAATGGGGTGCTCCGAAGGTAGCGTCAAGACTCACTGTTCGCGCGCCGTTCACGCCTTGAGCAAGGCGCTCAAAGCCAAGGGAATTTCGCTATGAATACATCGCTTTCCGCCTCTTCCGCTGCACTTGAGGAGCAGTTCGGCCGCCGCGTGGCCGCCCGGCTCTCGGCCGGCAATGTAGAACTTTCGCACGAGGTCAGCGAAAGGCTCCGCGTCGCCCGGGCGCAGGCGATGGCGCGTCGGAAGGTCGTTGAACACGTTCGCAGTGCGCCGGTCGTCCTGTCGCACGGCGGTAGTGCGTCGCTCGGGCTGGGCGCCCGCTGGTGGACCCGCATCGGATCGGTCGTCCCCCTCGTCGCGCTCGTCGCGGGGCTCGTGGCGATCAGCGTGATGCAGGACGACAACCGCACCAACGAATTGGCCGCGATCGACTCGGCGCTCCTGACCGACGCGCTCCCGCCGGCGGCCTATACCGACCCGGGATTTGCCCAGTTCCTGAAGACGTCCGACACCGAGCCCGAACACTGATTGCCGCGCACCGAATGCCGCTACGCCCTCTTTCTCGCGCCGAAGCGCGCAGCCTCGCGCGGCCGCACACCTGGGCGGCCGTGTGGCTGAGCGCGGGTCTTTTGCTGTGTGCCTGCGGTATGGCCGCGACTTCGGCCAAGGCCCAGCCGGGCAAAGCGACCGGCTCGGCAACCACCTCCGCAGTCGCGCCCAAGCCCCCCTCGAAGCCGCTCTGGCGCGAGCTCACCGCCCGCCAGCAAAAGGCCCTACAACCGCTGGCCCTGTACTGGGACGAGCTGACCGAGCCTCACAAGCGCAAATGGCTTGCCATTTCGCGCGATTACGCCAGCTTGCCTGCGTCGGATCAGGAAGTTCTCCATAGCCGAATGACCGAATGGGCAAAGCTGAGCAATCAGCAGCGAGAACAGGCGCGGCTCAACTTCGCGGACGTCAAGCAAGTCCCCGCTGACGAGCGCAAGGCGAAGTGGGAGGCCTACCAAGCCTTGAGCGACGAAGAAAAAAGCAAGCTGGCGGCCCGTGCCACGACCGTGAAATCTCCAGGCGCGGCATCGACGATCCGCCCAGTGCCACGCCAGAAGCTGGCGCCCGTCCCCGCCGTCGGCCCCGACAACCTGCACATGCCCCGCATACAGCTGGCCCCGCCCGCGACCACTGCCGCGGCGGCTTCTGCGCCTGTGGGAACGGCACATCCGGTGCCCGCGCCATCTGCGGCAAACACGCCCGCGCCCGCACCCACGTCCGCAGCCTCGGCTTCCTTTCCGCCCGTGAGCGCAGAGGCTCAGGTGCCGGCTCCGTCCGCATCTGAAGCGCCCGTGCGCGTGTCCGACCAACCCGCCTCCGCGCCCTGAGCCGCTGTCGATGTCTTCCACGTCCTCCGGCACCCCTGGCTCCGATCGTGCTGCCGCCGCTGGAGCGCCCGCACAGAGTCCGCCTGTCTCGCCCGCCTCGCCCGCTTTGCCAGCACCCGGTCTGTGGCGCCGCATGGCTTGCTGGCTCTATGAAGGCATGCTGCTGTTTGCGGTAGTGTTCGTTGCAGGCTGGCTTTTCAGCACCCTCGGGCAGATGCGCGACGGCATGGATTCCCGCCGGCATCTGCTGCAGGCCTTCCTGTTCGTGGTATTCGGCGTCTACTTCGTCTGGTTTTGGTCGAAGGGGCAGACCCTCGCCATGAAAACCTGGGGGATCCGGGTCGTTGACCGTTTCGGGCGACCCCTGACGCAAGGTCGCGCGCTGCTGCGATATTTGTTGAGCTGGATCTGGTTCTTGCCGCCGCTGGCCGCCATCTCCCCGTTCAAGCTCGGCGGCGGCGAAGCGTCGGTGCTGGTTTTTGGCTGGGTCCTGGTGTGGGCGCTGTTGGCCCGGTTTCAGCCAGAGCGACAGTTCTGGCATGACGCATGGGCTGGCACGCGCCTGATTCCGTCGAAGCCGCTCAGCCGCAGATGAGCACCACGGAAACGGCCAACCCGCAAAAAGCACGTCGGGGTTTGGTTCGCATCTGGCACGCAGCGCGGATTTCAGTCGACGGCTTCCGCGCCGGCTGGCAGGAGCCCTCATTCCGGCAGGAAATCTATTGCGCCATCGTCATGGTGCCGTCTGCGTTCTGGGTGGGCCAGCGCTGGATGGAGATCGCGCTGCTTCTTGCCGTACTGGCTCTCGTGGTGATCGTCGAACTGCTCAATACGGCCATCGAGGCCGCCATCGACCGAGTGGGTGCCGAGTGGCATCCACTTTCCAAGACGGCGAAGGACGTGGGCAGCGCCGCGGTGCTTGTGTCCATCCTCCTGTGCGCCGGCGTCTGGATCACCGCAGTTTGGCAGCGCCTGGCGGGTTGACGCATGGCCCCGGAGCCCGAACGTCACGCTGGCGCGGCATGATACGGAGATGACTCCTAGATTTTCGATATGCGTTTATTGCGGCTCCCGCCCAGGTGAGCAAGCCGAATTCACCGCCGCCGCCCAGACGGTCGGCCGCTGGATCGGCGAACAAGGCGGCCAGCTGGTCTACGGCGGCGGTCGAACGGGCCTGATGGGCACCGTCGCCGACGCCACCCGTGCGGCCGGCGGCCGTGTCGTCGGCATCATCCCCAAGGCCCTCGTCGACAGGGAACTCGCCAACCGCCAAAGCGACGAGCTTCACGTTGTAGACACCATGCACGAGCGCAAGGCCATGATGGGCGAGCGAGCCGACGCCTTCCTCGCCTTGCCCGGCGGCATCGGCACCTTCGAGGAACTGTTCGAGATCTGGACCTGGCGCCAACTCGGCTACCACGACAAGCCAGTCGGCATCCTCAACGTGGCCGGCTACTACGACGCCCTCCTCGCCTTCCTCGCCCACAGCGTCCGCGAAGGCTTCATGGGCGAATGGCAAATGGACCTCATCCGCTCCGCCACCGACGCGCCCGCCCTCCTGGAAGCACTCCGGCAAGAGCACACCCGCCACCCCAAGTCCGACAAATTAGCCCAGATCCTATAAGGACCGCGTCGCAACGAGTTCCTTCCAGAAACACCGCGGAACCGGCTTTGCCGGGCCGCCGGTGTTGCCCCCGGGCAGGGGGAAGGCGAAGCGACACGAAGTGCGCGCAGCCTGGGGGCGAGCCAGCCGTCAGACCGCAGCTTCGTCCTCTTCCCCCGTGCGGATGCGCACGACCCGCTCCACGTTCGTCACGAAGATCTTGCCGTCCCCGATCTTGCCGGTGCGCGCAGCGCTGACGATCGCATCGACACAGCGATCGACATCCGCCTCGTTGACCACCACCTCGACCTTCATCTTCGGCAGGAAGTCGACCACGTATTCAGCGCCACGGTACAGCTCGGTATGACCCTTCTGGCGGCCAAAGCCTTTCACTTCGGTCACGGTGAGGCCAGTGACGCCCACTTCGGCCAAGGCCTCGCGCACGTCATCGAGCTTGAACGGTTTGAGGATGGCAGTGATTTGCTTCATAGGGGCTTTCTTCCGGCGGTTTCGTTGAATTTGCTGGTAATAGGGTAGCGCCAATCTTTGCCGAAGCTGCGATGGGTGACCCGGATTCCCACGGGTGCCTGACGCCTTTTGTATTCATTGATCTTGATCAGGCGCGCCACTCTTTCGACCACGTCCCGGTCATAGCCCGCCGCGATGATCTCGTCGATCCCTTCGTCGTCTTCCATGTAGCGCGACAGGATGCCGTCGAGGACGTCGTAGGGCGGCAGACTGTCCTGATCGGTTTGGTCCGGCCGCAACTCGGCGCTCGGCGGGCGCGTGATGATGCGCTCGGGGATTGGCTCGTGGCCTGTGCCGTAGGGGTCATGCGCATTCCGCCAGCGTGCCAGCGCGAACACCGTTGTCTTCAGCAGATCCTTGATGACCGCGAAGCCCCCCGCCATGTCGCCGTAAAGCGTGCAGTAGCCCGTCGCCATTTCGCTCTTGTTGCCGGTGGTCAGCACGATAGAGCCGAACTTGTTCGACAGCGCCATCAGCAAGGTACCGCGGATGCGCGCCTGGAGGTTTTCTTCGGTGGTGTCTTCGCGCAGCCCCTCGAACTCATTGGCCAATGCACCGAGGTACGACTCGAAAGTGTGCTTGATCGAGATTTCGTCGTAGCGCACGCCCATGCGCCGAGCCATTTCACGCGCATCGATCCAACTGATGTCAGCGGTGTACGGCGAAGGCATCATCACGGCCCGCACCCTGTCCTTGCCGAGCGCATCGACCGCAACCGCGAGCACAAGCGCCGAGTCGATCCCGCCCGAAAGGCCGAGGATCGCGCCCGGAAAGCCGTTCTTTCCGATGTAGTCCCGCACGCCGAGTACGAGGGCGTCCCACAGTTGCGCTTCGGCTTCGCGCGGTGCCGAGGCGGCGGAGTCGTCGGGCATGAAGCGCATCCCTTGCGCACTGCGCTCCATTTGCGCGAGGACCAGTTGTTCCTTGAAACTTTCCGCTTGCAGCGCGCGCGTGCCTTCAGCCTGCAGCGCGAAGGAGCCCCCGTCAAAGACCACTTCGTCCTGGCCGCCGACGAGGTGCGCATATACCAGCGGCAGGCCTACCGCATGCGCGCGCTCGGCCATGCGCGTCAGGCGCTCGCCGCCCTTGCCGACGTGAAACGGCGACGCGTTGATGACCGCCAGCACTTCGGCACCCGCCTCCTTGGCCAGTCGCGCGGGAGTGTCGAACCACGCGTCTTCGCAAATCAGCAGGCCGACGGACACGCCGCCCGCCTGGAACACACAGACGCCTTCGCCGGGCGTGAAATACCGGCGCTCGTCAAAAACCTGGTAGTTGGGCAGTTCGCGCTTGGCGTAAGTCTCGAGGATGCGCCCTTCGCTGAGCACGCTGGCCGCGTTGTGCCGCAATTGCACGGCGACCGACTTGCTGCGCAGGCTGCCGCCCGTCGGATGGCCAACCACCACCACCATGCCATCGAGATCGGCGAGTTCGGCGGCCACCACCTTTACGGCATCGTCGCAGGCGGCAACGAAGGCGGGCCGCAGGAACAGGTCTTCCGCCGCATAGCCGCAGATCGAAAGCTCCGGTGTAAGCAGGAGGCGTGCCCCTTGCTGATAGGCGGATCGCGCGGCGTCGACGATCTTCCGCGCATTGCCGGTAAGGTCGCCGACCACGAAATTGAGCTGCGCGATGGCGAGTTTCAGAGTCATATGAGAGCAAGCAAAGGGCTGATCGATTATGTCATCCACATATCGGCGCCCACGCCTTGCAACCCTCGGGCCACGCGGCATCGCAGGGGCTGTTACCCTCATGAAGCGATGCGCACCGGCTCTTCAATTTCCGCCTTCTTCGATTCCGTCGTTCCGAGCCCGCAGGGCCAGGCCTATCTGCTCCTGGTCTTCACCACGCTGATCTGGGGCGCCAATGCCGTGGCTGCGCGGCTCGCCGTGGGTGAGGTCTCGCCGATGATGCTGACCTTCTCGCGCTGGATCGTCTGTTGTCTCGCCCTCGGTCTTACGTCGCGGCAACAGATCGCCATGCACTGGCGCTCCCTGCTGCCGTTCTGGCGGTCCATCGTGCTGATGGGTGCGCTCGGCTTCACGGGTTTCAACGCGCTGTTCTATGCGGCGGCCCATCACACAACGGCCATCAATATCGCGATCATTCAGGGCACCATTCCCGTGCTGGTGCTGGTCGGCAGCTTTTTGTTCTTCGGCACGCGCATCACTGGCCTGCAGATCGTGGGCGTTGTCATGACACTGGCCGGCATCGCGGTCGTCGCGTCTCGCGGTGAGTTTGCGTTGCTGGCGAGTCTTGCGTTCAATGTCGGAGACGTCTGGATGGTGATCGCGTGCCTCCTGTATGCGGGATATGCACTGGGTCTGCGCAGAAGACCCGCGGTGCCAGCGATCGTCTTCTTTGCTGCCACCGCCCTGGTCGCGTGCCTGGTCTCACTGCCGCTGGTGGCTGCGGAGGTCGCAATGGGCCAGTTCTTCATGCCCACGGGCAGGGGCATCGCACTGGTGATCTTCGTCGGCCTGCTGCCGTCTTTCATTTCGCAGATCACCTTCATTCACGCAGTGGGACTGATCGGGCCGGCGCGGGCCGGCGTTTTTCTCAATCTGGTTCCGATCTTCGGGCCGCTGCTGGCCGTGATGATCCTGGGCGAGCCCCTGTCGATCTACCACGCGGTAGCGCTGGCCCTCGTGCTCGGCGGCATTTACGTGGCCGAGACGCTCGGGGCCCGCCGCAGTTGACGAGTTTGCAGTGACTGACCCTATCGTTCGCATCCATCGCTCGATCGCCGAGATCGACGCCGCCGCGTGGGACGGCTTGCTCGCCAAGCAGGCCGCGCCCTCCCCCTTCATGCGCCATGCCTACCTGAACGCGCTCGACGCCAGCGGCAGCGCTTCGCCGAAGACAGGATGGGCGCCGCACTTCGTGGCGCTCTGGCGCGGCAAGCAGCTGTTGGCGGCATGCCCGCTCTATGTCAAGGACCATTCGTACGGGGAGTACGTCTTCGATTGGGCCTGGGCCAATGCGTACGAGCAGCACGGGCTGGCCTACTACCCCAAGGCGGTCGTCGCGGTGCCTTTCACGCCCGTGCCGGGTACCCGGCTGCTCGCGCGCGACGACATCAGCCGAGCGCTTTTGGCACGAGCCTTGGTCGCCTGGTGTGAGCAGACGGAAGTGTCTTCCCTGCATCTGCTTTTCGGCGCCGACGAAGATATCGCTGCGTGCGCCGACGCCGGACTCATGCTGCGGCACACGGTCCAGTTCCATTGGAACAACGCGCAATGGAGCGATTTCGACGCGTTCCTTGCGAGCCTGGCTCATGACAAGCGCAAGAAGATCCGCCAGGAGCGCCGCAAGGTCCATGAGGCAGGTGTGAGCTTTCGCTGGTCGCGTGGAACCGACATTGACAGCGCCGACTGGGATTTCTTCTATCGCTGCTATGCGCGCACTTACCGCGAGCACGGCAATCCGCCCTATCTGAACCGCGACTTCTTTCATCGCATGGCGGCGAGCATGCCGGAAGCCTGGCTGCTCTTCATCGCCGAGCGCGGCGGCAAGCCGATCGCGGCGAGCCTGATCACATTGTCCGCCGGCGTCGGCAGAAGCAACGCATCGGAGCATCCGCTCATCGCCTACGGCCGCTACTGGGGCGCGCTCGAACGGGTCGACTGCCTGCACTTCGAGGCTTGCTACTACCAGCCGCTGCAGTGGTGCATCGAGCATGGCGTTCTGCGCTTCGAAGGCGGCGCGCAGGGCGAACACAAAATGGCGCGCGCGCTGATGCCGGTCAAGACCACGAGCGCGCATTGGCTGGCGCACCCGTCTTTCGCCGACGCGGTCGAGCGCTTTCTGGAACGCGAAGGCGCGGGCATCGAGAACTACATGGACCATCTCGAAGAGCGCAGCCCATTCCGCCAACAAGAATGAAGGCATGAAAAAAGCGCCTCGCGACACATGCCACGAGACGCCCTGAAAAATGATCGACCGCGAAACTTACTTGTTGAAGTTAGCGATGCCGTCCATGATTTCCTTCTTGGCCGAGTCGATGCCTTCCCAGCCCAGCACCTTGACCCACTTGCCGGCTTCGAGATCCTTGTAGTGCTCGAAGAAGTGCGTGATGGCCTTCAGGCGCATCGGGTTCACGTCCTCCACCTTCTTCCAGTGGCTGTAGATCGGCAGCACCTTGTCGGTCGGAACGGCCAGCACCTTGCCGTCCACGCCTGCTTCGTCTTCCATCATGAGGATGCCGATGGGCCGGCACGGCACCACCACGCCAGGCACCAGCGCGTAGGGCGTGATGACCAGCACGTCCACCGGATCGCCGTCGCCCGACAGGGTTTGCGGCACATAACCATAGTTGGTCGGGTAGTGCATCGCCGTCGTCATGAACCGGTCGACGAAGATCGCGCCCGATTCCTTGTCGACTTCGTACTTGATCGGATCAGCGTTCATCGGGATTTCGATGATGACGTTGAAAGATTCGGGAGCGTCTTTTCCGGGGTGAACTTTGCCGAGGGACATGGTCTGTCTTTAGGAGTAGGAGGAGGTTAGCGAGATGCGGACAAACCCGAAGTTTACTTTCCATGTCACGGCACAGTCGCACACAAAGCCGCATTTGCCTGTAAATTGAACCCGTTGGCCAATCGGCCCCTGCCTTTGCGGCACCGGGGCTTCGAGGAAGCAACGCGGCGGAAGCACTGACCCGTACGCGTTGCGCACAGGTCGAGCTTTCGTCTCCACAAAGTTAAGTCGAACTAATGGAGAAGCAAAGGCATGACTGGCAACACCCCTCTCGTCCTCGCCATTGTCTGCGGCCTCGTGGCCGTGGCTTATGGGTTCTGGGCGCGCAGCTGGATTCTTTCGAAAGACGCGGGCAACGCCCGAATGCAGGAAATCGCAGCCGCGATCCAGACCGGCGCGGCGGCCTACCTCGCGAAGCAGTACCTCACCATCGCCATCGTAGGCGTGGTGCTTGCAATACTGATCGCCATCTTTCTCGACTTGACCACGGCAGTGGGCTTCATCATCGGCGCGGTGCTTTCAGGCGCCTGCGGCTTCATCGGCATGAACGTTTCGGTCCGGGCCAACGTTCGCACGGCGCAGGCGGCCACCAAGGGCATCGGCCCGGCGCTCGACGTGGCGTTTCGCGGTGGGGCCATCACCGGCATGCTGGTCGTGGGGCTCGGCCTGCTGGGCGTGTCGGCCTTCTACTGGTACCTGGCGGGCAGCGCCACGATCACACCGGACAAGAGCCTCGCGAGCCTGCTCAATCCGTTGATCGGTTTCGCCTTCGGCTCTTCGCTGATCTCGATCTTCGCGCGCCTGGGCGGCGGCATCTTCACCAAGGGCGCCGACGTGGGCGCCGACCTGGTGGGCAAGGTCGAAGCGGGCATCCCTGAAGACGATCCGCGCAATCCGGCCGTGATCGCCGACAACGTGGGCGACAACGTCGGCGACTGCGCCGGCATGGCCGCCGACCTGTTCGAGACCTACGCCGTGACATTGATCGCGACCATGGTCCTGGGCGCGCTCATGGTGTCCGCGGCACCGGTCAACGCGGTGATGTATCCCCTGGCGCTCGGCGGCGTGTCGATCATCGCTTCGATTATCGGCTGCTTCTTCGTGAAAGCTTCTCCAGGCATGGTCAATGTCATGCCCGCGCTCTACAAGGGCTTGGCGGTAGCGGGCATCCTGTCGCTGATCGCGTTCTGGTTCGTGACGAGCTGGCTGATCCCCGACAACGCCATCGCTCCCACCGGCAGCCAGCTCAAGCTTTTCGGTGCCTGTTTTGTCGGGCTGGCGCTGACGGCTGCACTGGTGTGGATCACCGAGTTCTATACCGGCACGCAATATTCGCCGGTACGTCACATTGCGCAGGCTTCGACGACCGGCCACGGCACCAACATCATTGCTGGCCTTGGCGTTTCGATGCGTTCGACCGCTTGGCCGGTGATCTGCGTCTGTATCGCAATCTTGGCCGCCTACACGATGGCCGGCCTCTATGGCATCGCAGTGGCGGCAACGGCGATGCTGAGCATGGCCGGCATCGTCGTCGCGCTCGACGCCTACGGCCCCATCACTGATAACGCCGGCGGCATCGCCGAGATGGCCGAACTGCCAGCCAGTGTGCGCGACATCACCGACCCGCTCGACGCTGTCGGCAACACCACGAAGGCCGTAACCAAGGGTTATGCGATTGGCTCCGCAGGGCTTGCGGCGCTGGTGCTCTTTGCCGATTACACGCACAAGCTCGAAGGCTACGGCCTTGCGATCGACTTCAATCTGAGCGATCCGATGGTGATCGTTGGACTGTTCATCGGCGGCATGATCCCCTACCTTTTCGGCGCCATGGCAATGGAAGCCGTCGGCCGGGCGGCGGGTTCCGTCGTGGAGGAAGTGCGCCGCCAGTTCCGCGAGATCAAGGGCATCATGGAAGGCACCGCCAAGCCCGAATACGGTCGCGCGGTGAGCATGCTGACTGGTGCGGCCATCAAGGAAATGATGATCCCGTCACTGTTGCCGGTGGTCGTGCCGATTCTGGTCGGCCTGGTGCTCGGGCCGAAGGCGCTCGGTGGCTTGCTGATGGGCACCATCGTGACCGGTCTTTTCGTGGCGATCTCCATGTGCACGGGCGGCGGCGCGTGGGATAACGCGAAGAAGTACATCGAGGATGGCCACCACGGCGGCAAGGGCTCGGAGGCGCACAAGGCCGCCGTGACCGGCGACACCGTGGGCGACCCCTACAAGGACACTGCCGGCCCGGCCATCAATCCGCTGATCAAGATCATCAACATCGTGGCGCTCCTGATCGTCCCGCTGGTGGTCAAGTTTCATTCGGGTGAAGCGGGTGCAATGACCAAGCCGGCAGAAACGCCAGCACCGCTAACCGCACCTGCTGCGCCCGCAGCCCCCGCCGCAGCCCCCGCCGCGGCTGCGCCGGTATCGGCCCCGGTGGCCGCGGACTCAGGCGCGTCGATCAAGACCGAAGGCGGCGTGGTGAAGTTCTACTTTGCCAGCAGCAGCGCCGAAGTACCGGCCGGCGCGAACGAAGCGCTGGCCGACATCGCGAAGAACGTACAGGCCGGTGGTCATGTGGTGGTGAGCGGCTTCCACGATGCCAGCGGAGACGCAGAGAAGAACGCCGAACTCGCCAAGCAACGCGCAATGGCGGTAGGCGCCGCGCTTCGGATGGCGGGCGTGCCTGACGACAAGGTCGAACTCGCCAAGCCCGCGCAAGCCCAGGGCGACGGCTCTGCGGGCGAAGCCCGCCGCGTCGAGGTGAAGGTTCAGTAGCGAGAAACGGTCAGTTCAGGCTGACCGAGCGCGTGGGCGAGGCGCCCTGCTCGCTTCGCAATGGCACGCCCTGGAGCGTGTCGAAGTCCGATGGCGCCTCGGGGACACGCATTTCGTCGAGCTCATGCAGCGAAGCGACCCAGCGTCCGGCCGCTGAGTCCGCCGGCTCGTCATTGGTGAAGATGCCGTCGCGGATGTAGAAAGTCTCGCCCTCGGGTCGCTCCACGTGAAGCTCGATCAGCCTCGCGATAGGAAAGGTATAGGTGACCAGCTTTTCCTTGGTCTTGCGGTCCTTGGCCCCGCAATTGAAAAAACCTTCGGCAGCGATCACGATGCAAGACCCGTCGACCGAGCTGTCGATGTCAACGCCGCATCGCCACACAGCCGTCGGCAAGCGCACGCGGACCTTGTCGATGACGAGGTCGCGTTGCTTGTTCAGGGCGTTCAGGGGTGGAACGAGCGAGCGCAATTGCCGCAGTCGCTCGGCGAAGTTGTCGTCCATCGAAAACTCGACGTGGTGCGTCGCACCGCCGGATCGTTTGACGACCTGCATGATCACGTGGCGTTGGCGGCTCACAGGGCACGTCCTTTCGCATTGAATCGAAGCGTGCTCAGGGCTTGAAGAGCTATCGAATTCATCGGAAACATGGAATCAACCATCAATTGGAACTTTGCTCTGATGCAAATAGTTGCGTCAGTTGTTTCCAACTGTAGTTCGAATTCTTCCGATTTGATAGGCGGTACGAAGTACTAATTCGGCGGCCGATCGCCCCCGAGAAGGGGGCTTAGCCGCCCCCGGAAGCCACGAGTTCGTCGAGTGCCTTGCAGGAAGGCGCGCAAACCGTCTGCGATTTGCCGAGCAATTGACGGGTGCGCATCTGCGAGCGCACGCGGTGCTTTCCGCACATGAAGCACGACATCGTCGCGCCGCTGAACGACGCCGAAGCGCGAAATGGGGATCCGGACGCCTTCGCCTTGTAGCGCAGGCCGTCCTCTAGAACGGTGGTCTTGACTTCAGTCTTACTCATGGGCGGCTTCCGGGCCACGCTTCATGGCGCGCTCTATAGCGCTCTTGGCGGCCAGTTCAGCGGATAGCGATACGTCCAGCGCGGTGCGGCACAGGCCCGCATGCTGGTAGTTGAGATTTTCGTACACCTCGGCGGCGGCCGGGTAGGCGTCGAGCAATTGGCCCAGTTGGGCACCTGGTTCTACATCGCGGAATTCATCCACGAGGTGCATGACGACGGACCGATATTGCTCGGCCCCGACGGGCTCGGAACTGTGCTCGATGCGCTCGAGGAGTTGGGCCAGCACGTGCGTTACAGCCAGGTCGGACTTGTTCGCAGGAGTATGTGTAGCGTTCATGCGAAGCATGTGGGGAGCCGGAGCCGAATTGCAAGGACGGGGTGCCGTGGTGACCATCCGGGGATTACAACAGCATTTCCGGAACGATCGGCCCGACCAGCACGTTGTAAAAACGTTGAAAAAAGCTGGCCTCAGGTTCGGAAGTCAGGATTATTTCTTTTTCGCCATCGGTGGTCAGCCATTGCAAGGCTCCCGTTTCCTTGTTCAGGCGAAGGCGATACGAATTCTGGAGCTTGCTGATGTTGATGACTCGCAGCATTTCGCGCGCAAGTTGCGGGCTTTCGGCCACGACACCCATTTCGGTGTTCTGCGTCGCCGATCGTGGGTCGAGGTTCATGGATCCGATGAAGATGCGCTGCTTGTCGATCGCTGCCGTCTTGGCGTGCAGGCGGCCGAGCGAGTTGCCGAACATGCCGAAGCGTTCGCTGGCGATCGTTCGCTCGGGGCTCAGCTCGTAGAGGTCGGCGCCGCTGCGAAGGAGCCGCTCCCGATAGCGGGCATAGGCCGTGTGCACCAGCGGCTCGTCGTTGGCGGCGAGCGAATTGGTCAGCAGCGTCAGTTTGACCTTTCGCCGCGCGAGATCGTCGAAGGCGGCCATGCCCTTTTCCCCCGGCACCAGGTAGGGGGAAGTCAGGTTCACTTCGGTCTTCGCATCCATCATCAGCCCCCAGACCTTCATGGTCACGCTGGTGGCAAGCGCCTCGTCGGCATTCATGTAGGTGGGCTTCTTCGGCGGATCGGCAATCACATGGGCTTCGCCCCAGAGCAGCCCCATGCGGCCGCCGTCCAGTTCCTCCGTGATCGGGCCGTATCCCAGGACGTCCACCGGCGGAAGCTCCAGCCGGGGCGCAGGCGCGGACATGCCGATCCAATTGTCGAAATCTTCGGCCGTGGGCTTTTTCCCCCGAGTGGCGTGCACGATGTCTTCGATGGGCCAGACCTGCTCGGCGTTCCAGAAGGTGTCGAAGACTGCCTCGAGCTCCGGCACCACTTTCCCGACGACAACGGCGTCCATGTCAATGAAGTTCTGCGCCTGGCTAAGCACAAAATACTCATCGGCGATGTTGCGTCCGCCCACGACCGCCACCACGCCATCGGCAATGAAGAGCTTGTTGTGCATGCGGTGATTGAGACGCGGGATGTCCTGCGGCGAAGCGGCAAAACGCGAGATGAAGCCGTTGCGCCCGCAGCAGAACGGATTGAACAGCCGCACCTCGACGTTTGGCACCTGCGCGAGCTCCAGCAGCGGCTCCTGGCTCTTGGCGGTGTAGAGGTCGTCCACCAGCACCCTCACCTTCACGCCCCGCGCCGCGGCTTCCCGCAAAGCCCGCATCAGCAATCGGCCGGTGCCGTCGTTTTCGAGCTGGTAATACTGCACCACGAGCGCCTGTTGGGCCCGCTTGGCGAGCTGGATCCGGGCGTCGAGCGAATAGACGCCCAGCGGCATCAGGCGAAAACCGGAGTGCTCACCGGGCGGCGTCGAATCATCGACGATCTTTGCGAGCCGGGTGGACTGATCGGGTGGCGCAGCGTACTCGTCCGCGCGTTCATGCATCTGCGGCAAAGACCCGCAAGCGGTCAGCATGGCAAGCAAGGCGCATGAAAAGGCGGCGTGCAGCCAGCGGGTCGTTCCGAAAGTCATCGTCTTTCCACCTCGGTTGCTATTGCGCCCTTGCGTCCTAGAATTCGTCGGACCTTCCGCAGGGTTACATCATGACGCTCACGATCTCTGCCCGTCCGGCTTTGCTTGGGATTGGCATTGCAATTGCCGCAGTTCTGGCACCGCCCGCTTTCGCGGCACTGGACATCGGCGATCCTGCTCCCAAGTTCACGGCCACGGCGGCTCTTGGCGGAAAAACATTCCAGTATTCGCTTGCCGAGCAACTCGCCAAAGGTCCGGTGGTGGTCTATTTCTTCCCCGCCGCTGATTCGAACGATTGCTCCATCGAGGCGCACGCCTTTGCCGAAGCGATCGACCAGTTCGCGGCCCTCGGCGCCACCGTGATCGGTGTGTCGGCCGACGACATCGAGACGCTGACCAGGTTCTCGGTGAAGTCATGCCAGAACCGCTTTCCGGTCGCGTCCGACTCGGCGAAGACAGTCATCCAGGGCTTCGATGCACTCATGCAAACGCGCCCGGATTTTGCCAACCGGCTGTCGTATGTGATCGCCCCCAATGGCAACGTCGCCTATTACTACCAGAACCTGAACCCCGACAAGCACGTGGAGCGGATGCTCAATGCCGTGCGCGCCCTGCCGAAGGCCACGGCTTCGCGCTGAAACCGCCGCCTCACGAAAGCAGCGGGAGGCCGCTAAGATTTCGCCCCATGCAACTCAACTACATCGGCAACGAAAGCGTTGCCTCATCGTCCGGCCGCACGCTGCCGGTGATCGACCCTTCCGACGGCCAGACCTTCGACGAACTGCAGCGCAGCAACGCCTCGGACATCGACAACGCGGTGCGCGCCGCGCGCCACTGTTTCGAGTCGACCTGGCACAAGGTGAGCGCCGCCGATCGCGGAAAGCTGCTCTACAAGCTCTCGCAAAAGATTGCCCAGCACACGGACGAGCTGGCGCTTCTCGAGCAACGCGATTGCGGCAAGCCGGTCAAGCAGGCTCGGGCCGACGCACTGGCGCTGGTGCGCTACTTCGAGTTCTATGCCGGCGCATGCGACAAGCTGCACGGCGAAACCATCCCCTACCAAGACGGCTACAGCGTGCTCACCTGGCGCGAGCCGCACGGTGTCACGGGCCACATCATTCCGTGGAACTACCCGATGCAAATCTTCGGGCGCAGCGTGGGTGGCGCGCTCGCTGCGGGCAACGTGTGCGTCGTCAAACCTTCGGAAGACGCTTGCCTGTCGCTGATCCGCGTGGCGCAACTCGCGGCCGAGGTGGGTTTCCCGCCGGGCGCCCTCAACATCGTGACGGGCTACGGCCACGAAGTCGGCGATTCGCTGGCGCGCCATCCAGGCATCGACCACATCAGCTTTACTGGCAGCCCTAGCGTCGGGACGATCATCCAGCAGGTCGCGGCGGAGCGCCATTGCCCGGTCACGCTCGAGCTTGGCGGCAAGAGCCCTCAGATCATCTTCGCGGATGCCGACCTGGGCGCTGTCATTCCGGTGGTGATCAACGCCATCGTGCAGAACGCGGGCCAGACTTGTTCGGCGGGCTCGCGCGTTCTCATCGAGCGCGAAATCTACGAGCCCCTGCTCGAACGGCTGGGCCACGCGTTCAATGCGCTGCGCGTAGGCCCTGCGGCGATGGATCTCGACGTGGGCCCTCTGATTCGCCAATCGCAGCAGCAGCGCGTGTGGGACTTTCTGTCGGACGCGCATGTTGCGGGCATTCCCATGATCGGCCAGGGCACCGTGGTCGACGAAGCGCCCGAGAGCGGCTTCTATCAGGCGCCCACTCTCCTGCGCGACGTGCCTGTGGACCACCGTCTTGCGCAAGAGGAAGTCTTCGGCCCCGTGCTGGCGGCGATGTCGTTCCGGGATGAGGACGAAGCCGTGGCGCTTGCCAACGCGACGAGGTTTGGCCTCGTCGCGGGCATCTGGACCGAAAACGGCGGGCGGCAGTTCAGGATGGCGAAGCGCCTGCAGAGCGGCCAGGTGTTCATTAACAACTACGGGGCCGGCGGCGGAGTCGAGTTGCCTTTTGGCGGCGTCAAATCATCGGGCTATGGCCGTGAAAAGGGTTTCGAAGCGCTCTACGGATTCACGACCCTCAAGACCGTCGCCATCAAGCACGGCTGAACAACAGCAACAGGAAACAACAAAATGCGCGTCAAGGACAAATCCATCATCGTCACCGGCGCCGGCGGCGGCATCGGCGAAGGCATCGCGAAGCGGCTGGCGGAAGAAGGCGCCCAGGTGATCGTCAACGACATCAATACGGCACTGGGCGAGCAGGTGGTCGAAGCCATCCTGCGTGCGGGCGGCCGCGCATCGTTTTTTGCTGGAGATGTCACCAAATCAGCCGACATGAAGGCGCTGGTGGGCGCTGCGGTCGAGCGCCATGGCAAGCTCGACGCCATGGTCAACAACGCCGGCTGGACGCACCGCAATCGTCCGGCACTCGAAGTGAGCGAAGACGAGTTCGACCGCTGCTATTCGGTCAACGTGAAGAGCATCTATCTTTCGACCATTCACGCGGTGCCCGCCTTTCGTGCCAATGGCGGTGGGTCGTTCATCAACATCGCCTCGACCGCAGGCGTGCGGCCCCGCCCCGGCCTCACCTGGTACAACGGATCGAAAGGTGCCGTGATCACCACGAGCAAGTCGCTGGCCGCCGAACTGGGCCCCGACAACATTCGCGTGAATTGCATCAACCCGGTGTTCAACCCCGACACCGGCCTCGCCGCCGAATTTGCCGGCGGGCCCGTCACGGAAGAACGCAAGGCGAAGTTCCGGGCGACCATTCCGCTGGGGCGTTTCTCGACAGCGCTCGACGTAGCCAATGCGGCGCTTTATCTGGCGAGCGACGAAGCTTCGTTCATCAGCGGGGTCTGCATCGAGGTCGACGGCGCTCGGTGCGTGTAACGCACAAGACCAAAGTTGTGGTCGGCTCGCGGCAGGGTCAAACGGCCCTGCAGCACCGATGCCGCGGGCGATGCGTTAAATTGCTCTTTCCATGAGCCAGCATGTCGTTCCCCTCTCCGAGATCGGCCGCGCACGCCGCGCGACGGTCTCGGCCGGGCTTCCGGTCGCGGCAACGGGCGTATTGCTCGATCGCCTGGCTCGCCCGCTGACCGACCTGCGAATCAGCGTCACCGATCGATGCAACTTCCGCTGCAGCTATTGCATGCCGAAGGAAATCTTCGACAAGAACTATCAATACCTGCCGCACAGTGCATTGCTGAGCTTCGAGGAGATCACGCGCCTGGCGCGCGTTTTTGCGACGCACGGCGTGCGCAAGATCCGCCTCACGGGCGGCGAACCGCTGCTGCGCAAGAACCTCGAAGTGCTTGTGGAGCAGCTGGCCGCCCTGCGCACGGCGGATGGCGAACCCTTGGACCTGACGCTGACGACCAATGGCTCCCTTCTCGCCCGCAAGGCCAAGGCCCTGAAGGCGGCTGGGCTTCACCGCGTGACGGTGAGCCTCGACGGTCTGGATGACACCGTCTTTCGCGCCATGAACGACGTCGACTTTCCGGTGGCCGAGGTGCTCGCGGGCATTGAAGCTGCACAGGCTGCCGGGCTCGCGCCGATCAAGGTGAACATGGTGGTCAAGCGTGGCACCAATGAGCAGGAAATCCTGCCGATGGCACGGCATTTCCGCGGCACTGGCGTGGTGTTGCGCTTCATCGAATACATGGACGTCGGTGCGACCAACGGCTGGCGCATGGATGAAGTGCTTCCGTCCGCAGACGTGGTGCGGCGCATCGCAGAGGAATTCCCGCTCGTGCCGCTCGAAGCCAGCGCGCCCGGCGAAACCGCGCAGCGCTGGGCCTATGCGGATGGCGCCGGCGAGATCGGCGTGATCAGCAGCGTGACCCAGGCGTTTTGCCACGATTGCACCCGCGCGCGACTCTCCACCGAGGGCAAGCTCTTTCTCTGCCTCTTTGCCAATTCCGGCCACGATCTGCGTCCTATGCTGCGCGGCGGCGTGGACGACGCGCAGATCACATCCGCCATCGCAGACATCTGGCAGGGCCGGAGCGACCGGTATTCCGAGTTGCGGTCGCTGCGCGAGCCGGACAACGATGCGGGCGCGCCGCGCCGCGTCGAAATGAGCTACATCGGCGGATGAGCGCGGTGGCCGGCATCCCCGTCCAGGACATCACAGGCCTCGTGCTGGCCGGCGGCCGCGGCTCGCGCATGGGCGGCGTCGACAAAGGCTTGCAGAACTTCAACGGCTCGCCACTTGCCGAGCATGCGGTCAAGCGCCTGGGCAGCCAGGTCGGGCAGATCATGGTGAACGCCAATCGGAATCTCCCGACTTATCGAGCCTTTGGCGTTCCGGTGTGGCCTGACGAACTTGCGGACTACGCGGGGCCGCTGGCGGGTTTTCTCACAGGGCTGGAGCACTGCGAGACGCCTTATCTTCTGACCGTGCCGTGCGACACGCCGCTGTTTCCGCTCGACCTCGCGCGCCGGCTATCCCAAGCCCTTGTCTCCGACGGCTCCGAAATCGCCATGGCGGCCGCGCCCGAGTCATTGGATGAGGCTGATGTCACGCGACCCCAACCCGTGTTTTGCCTCCTGAGCGTCCAACTGCGCGAAAGCCTGGTGCGCTTCACGGAGGACGGGGGTCGCAAGATCCAGCGGTGGACTGCACAGCACCGGACAGTGATCGTGCCTTTCGATGGGCCAGAAGACGCGCCGGGCGCATTCTTCAACGCCAATACGCTGGCCGAGTTGCACGCACTCGAATCCCAGCGACGTCCTTGACGGCCGGCCCGATCGTTCTCGTCATCCTTGCCGTTCTTTCTCCATGAGCCGAATTGCCGACATCGCCGCCGCCCTGGCGGGCTACGACCCCAAGGCGATGGGCGTCGATGCGGTGCAGGCGTTCCTGGCGCGGCTTGCCGACCAATCCGCCGTCACGCGAGACGAAACCGTCGCGCTGCGCGATGCGCTCGGAAGGGTTCTGTCGGAGGACATCGTCTCGCCGCTGAGCGTGCCCCCGCACGACAACTCGGCCATGGACGGGTTCGCCTTCAATGGCGCGGTGCTCGACCGCCATGACGACGATGCGACCGTGCGCCTGCGGGTGGTGGGCACGGCGCTGGCAGGTGCCGCCTGGCACGGTTCGATCGCCGCTGGCGACGCCGTCAAGATCATGACCGGGGCCGTCATGCCGGAGGGCCTGGACACCGTCATTCCGCAGGAGTTCTGCACCATCGAGGGCGCGGCCGTCAGCTTTTCCGCCGCCGCGCTGCAGCGCGGCGACAACCGGCGACTGGCCGGCGAAGACCTGATGCAGGGCAGGCCGGCACTCCAACGCGGCGAGATCGTCTCTCCGGCTGCGTTGGGCATGATGGCCAGCCTGGGATTGCCCACCGTGCCGGTGCTCAGGCGCCTGCGGGTCGCTTATTTCTCGACGGGCGACGAGATCCTGAGCGTGGGCGAATCGCCGCGTGAGGGTGCGGTCTACGACAGCAATCGCTACACGGTCTTCGGACTTCTCGCGCGCCTGGGTGCCGAGGTCGTCGACCTTGGCTTGGTGCGCGACGACCCCGCCGCGCTCGAATCCGTCCTGCGGCGTGCTGCGGGCGATGCCGACGCCATCATCACCAGCGGCGGCGTCAGTGTCGGCGAGGCCGACCACACGCGCACGGTAATGCAGCGCCTGGGCGACATGGCCTTCTGGCGTGTTGCCATGCGGCCCGGGCGTCCAATGGCCGTCGGGCTCATTCACGCGGGCACCGAGATGCGCGCACCAGCGGTGCTCTTCGGCCTGCCCGGCAATCCTGTCGCGGTCATGGTGACTTTCCTCGCGTTCGTGCGCCCTGCGCTGCTGCGGATGATGGGCTGCAATGCAAGCTCGGCGGCGGCCCCACCCCTCCTTCGCGCAAAGAGCGTCAGCGCCATTCGCAAGAAGCCCGGCCGCACCGAATACCAGCGTGGCCGCGTACAGGCCGTCGCTGGCTCACTGCCGGAGGTTCGGGTTGCCGGAAACCAGGGCTCTGGCGTCCTGAGCTCGATGGTCGAAGCCAATGGGCTGGTGGTGCTCCACCATGATCAGGGAGACGTGGCCGCAGGCGATGCCGTCGACGTGATGATGTTCGACGGTGTGGTGTAAGGTCTGGCCCCGCAGATCGAAGGAGCGGAAGGAGCGGCAAGTGGGCGCGACAAGAATCGAACTGATGCAACAGATGCCCATCTTCGGAGCCGTGGGCTCTGAAACGATGGAATTCCTGCTGGCGCCGGCGCCGGTGGTCCGCATGAAGGGCGGCGACTACTTCTTCCATGAAAACGATGAGCCCGACTGCATGTACGTGCTGGAAACCGGGCACGTCACTGTCTCGAAAAGCTGGCAAAGCCACGAACTCCTCATCCGCCGGCTCGGGCCGGGCGACTGCTTCGGTGAGATGGCCCTTCTCGATCTTTCGCCACGCAGTGCGTCGGTGCGCGCGGACGAGGATTGCAGCGCAATTCAGCTTTCGTCGGCCAATCTCTATCGGGTGTTCGAGCGCGACGTCGAACAGTTTGCGCTGATCCAGATGAACATCGCGCGCGAGATGAGCCGGCGACTGCGGGTCACCGATGACCTGCTCTTCAGGGCCCAGATGGGCGAAGCACTGGAAACGCCGCAGCGCATCTGAAGCGCGTCAGATCCTCCCCAGCGCCCGCTCGACTCCCTTGTTGGCGAGCGCATCCGCACGCTCGTTGCCCGGGTCTCCCGAATGCCCCTTGACCCATCGCCACTCGATTTGATGGCCGCCCTCCGACACCAGCTTGTCGAGTTGCTGCCAAAGCTCGACATTCTTGACGGGCTGCTTCGTCGAAGTGCGCCAGCCCTTGGCTTTCCAGCCGCGAATCCATTCCGTGATGCCCATCCGCACGTATTGGCTGTCCAGATAGAGAACGACCTTGCATGGGCGCTTGAGGGCACCGAGCCCTTCGATCACCGCCTGCAGTTCCATCCGGTTGTTGGTGGTGTTGAGTTCGCCGCCGAACAATTCTTTTTCGGTGGCACCCGACTTGAGCCATGCGCCCCAGCCGCCGGGGCCCGGGTTTCCCTTGCAGGCGCCGTCGGTATAGATCTGTACTTCGTTCAAGAAACGTTCCTTGTCACTGTCGATGAGAGGGATCGCGGTGCATCCTGCCCGCGATCGGCACCGGCGCGCTCGCGCGGGCCGCAGCCCGGCGCCAGTCGGCGCTCAGCAGCCGGAGGCCGCGGACCCGTTTGACCGCGACCAGAAAATAAACCGCGCCGAAGATCGGCCACCAGCGCTCCCCTGCCGTGTCGAACCAATGGCAGCGCTCCAGCCATGCCTCGCTGCGCACCGCAGGTCGGTAGACACCGAAGCGCCCTGATTCGACCTCGAAGCTCAGCAGACGCAGCCAGTCGCGCATGCGCCTGTAGCCGATGAAGTCGCCGGCCTCCGGCAAAAAGAGCTCGCCGAATCCAAGGCGCCTGTAAAGACGCGCCCTCCGTTGCCGCATGCCCCACAGGCTTGCGGGATTGAGCCCGCAGATCACGACACGGCCTTCGGGCACCAGCACGCGCTCGACTTCACGCAGCGTCGCATGGGGGTCGAGGCTGAGTTCGAGCGTGTGCGGAAGCACCACCAGGTCAAGGCTGTTGGCCGAAAAAGGCAACGCGGAAAAATCGGTGACGAGCGCGCATCTCGCCGCCATCGCCGGGTCGGATACCGAAAGCCAGCGATACGGCATGCGATTGGCACGCAGGCCGTCCAGCTCCGGCAAGCCCAGTTGCAGCGCGTGATAGCCGAATACGTCCGCCACGGCCTGATCGAACTGGGACTGCTCCCAGGCCAGCAGATAGCGGCCTGGGGGGGTCTCGAACCAATCATGCAAACCTATAATTTGACCGCTCATGACCCTCGTTCCGCTGCCCGCCTTTGCCGACAACCACATCTGGATGCTGCAGGAAGTGTGCGACGCGAACTCGGTCGACCCGGGAGATGCCAGGCCGGTGTCCGATGCACTCGAGCGTGGCAATCTGCAGTTGGCCGCGATTCTAGTCACGCACTCCCGTCATGCCGACCCGATGAGGCGAATGTCGAATTTTCTTCCGCCCGGCGCGCATTGGCGACGAGGGCGACCTGGCATACACACTTGCTAACCCGAGATTTGCGTGTGCAGCGGAACCCCCTGCCGCAGAGATCGATCAGTAAGCGGCCGCTGCGGTGTTCGCGGCGCTGCGTTAATGGATGAACCACTTTTGATGAGACTTATCGTTGCCGCCTGCCTCGCGGGCTCCTTGTTTCTCGCGGGCTGCGCCACCGGTACAGGCAATTCGTCCTTGGCTGCATCGGAGCGCGCGACTCCGGTCTATCCGGGCGGACCCCTGACGCCGATTACTTCGGGCCAGACGAAATCACGCGCTGTCGTCACCTTGGCACCTCCCACGGACATGTGGGACCGCATCCGCAAGGGCTTCAAGATGCCCGACCTCGACAACGACCTCGTACACGATCGCGAGCAGTGGTACGCAAGCCGGCCCGACTACATGCAGCGCATGACAGAGCGGTCGAGCCGCTACATCTTCCACATCGTCGAGGAACTCGAGCGTCGCGACATGCCGACGGAGATTGCGCTGCTGCCGTACATTGAAAGCGCCTTCAATCCGCAAGCGGTTTCGACCGCTCGTGCTGCCGGCATGTGGCAGTTCATGCCCGCCACAGGCACCGACTACGACCTCAAGCAGAACATCTTTCGTGATGACCGCCGGGACGTGGTCGCGTCTACTCGCGCAGCGCTCGACTACCTGCAGAAGCTCTACGGCATGTTCGGCGACTGGCAACTGGCGCTGGCGGCATACAACTGGGGCGAAGGCAACGTGAGCCGCGCCATCGCGAAGAACCAGCGCGCCGGCTTGCCGACCGGCTATACCGACCTCAACATGCCTGCCGAAACCCGCATGTACGTCCCCAAGCTGCAGGCCGTCAAGAACATCGTTGCCAATCCGGAACGCTTCAACGCAGAGCTGCCGCTGATCGCAAACCACCCTTACTTCCAGACCGTCACGCTCAAGCGGGATCTCGACGTCGACCTTGCCGCAAAACTGGCCGACGTCAAGATCGAAGACTTCCGCGCGCTCAATCCCTCGGCGCACAAGCCGGTTCTGCTCGCCGCCGGAACACCCGAGATCCTGCTGCCCTGGGACAACGCAGCCGTGTTCCAGCGCAATTTCGAGGCTTACTCGCAAGGGCAGTACGCCAGTTGGACCGCCTGGTCCGTGCCATCGACGATGACGGTCGCGGACGCCGCCCAGCGCACAGGCATGAGCGAAGCCGACCTGCGCGCCGTCAACAGCGTGCCTCCGCGGATGCTCATCAAGGCGGGCTCGACTCTGATAGTGCCGCGTGGCGCCCGCGTTCAGGAAGACGTGGCGGCGCTTGTCGCTGACACCGGGCATCTGAGCTTTCAGCCCGAAATCGTCACGCGCCGAACGATCGTGCGCGCCGGCAAGAAGGACAGCGTCGCGAGCATCGCCCGTCGCTACAGGCTCAGCCCGGCCGCCGTCGCCGAATGGAACGACGTGAAGCCCAATCACGCCTTCCAGAAGGGCTACGAAGTCGTTGTGTATCTGCCCGTGCGCGCGGCATCGACGGCGCACGTCGGCAGCGGTGCAGCGCGCTCGAGCGGAAACCACATGCTCAAGACGACGAGCCTCTCGCCCAAGAGCACCAGTCCAAAGGCAAAGGCCGTCAAGAGCGCGCCCAAGACCTCCAAGAAAAAGCGCTAGGCGCTCAGAGCTTCTCGGATTCGCCGCTGCGGGGCTGCCACTTCATCAGGCGTTTTTCGAGCACGCCGACGATAGCGTCGAGCACCAGCGCGAAGGCTGTCAGCACCACGATGCCAGCGAACACCGTGTTGACGTCGAAGGTGCCTTCGGCCTGCAGGATCAGATAGCCGACGCCGCGCGCCGAGCCCAGGTATTCGCCCACCACCGCACCGACGAAGGCCAGCCCGACCGAGGTGTGAAGGCTCGAAAACACCCAGCTGGTCGCGCTCGGCAAATACACCGTGCGCAGCAATTGACGTTGATTCGCGCCCAGCATGCGGGCGTTGGCGAGCACCACCGGGCTCACCTCGCGAACTCCCTGGTACACGTTGAAGAACACGATGAAGAACACCAGAGTGACCGCAAGCGCCACCTTGCTCCAGATCCCCAGCCCAAACCAAAGGGCAAAGATCGGCGCGAGGATCACGCGAGGCATCGAGTTCGCTGCCTTGATGTAGGGGTCGAACACGAGGCTCGCCGTGCGCGCGAGCGCCAGCCAGAGTCCGCAGGCCAGCCCCAGCACAGTCCCGATGAGGAATGCGAGGACGGTCTCCAGCAGCGTCACCCCGAGGTGCAGATAGACATCGGCATTGCCGGGCAGCCCTTCGGGAAAGAGCACGTTCGGCGGGATCGCGACGGGCATGAACCAGCTCCAGATTCGCCCCGCGACCTGGATCGGTTCGCCGACGAAGAAGGCGAACTGCTCGTTGCGCGACGCGACGTGCCACGCCACCAGAAGCACGATCAGCAGCGCGATCTGCCAGAACGGTGCGTTGTTTTCACTGGGTCGAAGGCGCATGTCAGGCCGCCTTCTTCAGTTGTTGCGCGTAGCCCTTGAGGACTTCGTCGCGCAGCACGCCCCATATCTGCGTGTGCAGTTCGACAAACCTTGGATGCGCCCGCACCTCGGCCACGTCGCGCGGACGCGGAAGGTCGATGACGAATTCACCGATCGGATGCGTTGCCGGACCGGCCGACAGAACCACTACGCGATCACTCATCGCGATCGCCTCGTCGAGATCGTGCGTGATGAAAAGCACCGCCTTCTTCTTCGCCGCCCACAGGTCGAGCACCTCGTTCTCCATCAGTTGCCTTGTCTGGATATCGAGTGCGCTGAACGGCTCGTCCATGAGGATGATGTCAGGGTCCAGTGCCAGCACCTGGGCAAGCGCCGTACGCTTGCGCATGCCGCCCGAGAGTTGATGCGGATAGCGGTCGCCGAATCCGGCAAGACCCACGCGGGCGAGCCAGTCTTCGGCCTGTGCCTTCGCCTGCGCATCGGCAACGCCGCGGTATTGCAGACCCAGCATCACGTTGTCCAGCGCACTGCGCCACGGCATCAGGGCTTCGGTCTGGAACATGTAGCCAGCCCGCGCATTGATGCCGGCCAATGGTTGTCCAAACACCTTCACGCTGCCCGACGACGGCGCCAGCAGCCCGGCGCCGATGTTGAGCAGGGTCGACTTGCCGCAACCGGTCGGCCCGACCACGGACACAAATTCGCCCTCGCGAATGCGCAGCGTGGTGTCCGAAACAGCGGTGTAGCGCTGCCCCTGATCGTCCTTCGATCGAAAGATGCAGCTGATGTCTAGGAGTTCGAGCGCGTAGTCGACCATGGAGTGCCAGAAAAAACCCGGCCGGAGCCGGGTTGCGAGGCGTAAAGGTCAGGCTTTGAACCTGTCCTTTGCGCGCCGCGCAAAATCGTTGGTGTAGAGCTTCGACAGGTCGATCTTGTCGGCCTTGACGCTGGGATCGAAACTCGCGATGGCGTTGAGCGCCGTCTTCGGACCATCCGCCGGCACCATGCCGTCCGTGGCGATGGCTTCACGAACCTTGTCGAACGACGCGAGATACAGCGCGCGGTCGCCAAGCAGATACGTCTCCGGCACTGTCTTGATGATGTCACCCGGGCCGGCCGTCTGCAGCCACTTGAGGCCATGCACGATGGCATTCGCCAGCGCCTGGCACGTGTTCGGATTCTTCTGGATGAACTCCGCAGACGCATAGAGGCAAGCGGCCGGCATCGGGCCGCCGAACACTTCCTGCGTGCCCTTGAGCGTGCGCGTGTCGCTGATGATCTTCACGTCGCCCTTCTGCTCGAGCATCGTCATCACCGGATCGGTGTTGCTGATGGCATCGATTTGACCCGAGCGCAGTGCGGTGAGCGCCCCTGCCGCAACGCCGACGCCGATGTAACTCACGTCGCTCGCCTTGAGGCCGCCGCGCGAGAGCACCAGGTTGGCCACCATGTTCGTCGACGAGCCCGGTGCCGAGACGCCCAGCTTCTTGCCCCTCAGATCGACGATGCCCGAATAGCTCGGCATGTTCTTCGTCGAAACGCCGATCGCGATCTGCGGTGCGCGCCCTTGCAGGACGAAAGCCTGAAAGATCTGGTTCTTGGCCTGAAGGTTGATCGTGTGCTCGAAAGCACCCGAGCAGACATCGGCCGAGCCGCCGACAACGGCTTGCAGGGCGCGTGAGCCTCCTGCGAAATCGGAGATTTCCACATCCAGGCCCTCGGCCTTGAAGTAGCCGAGCTGCTCTGAGATCGTCAACGGAAGGTAGTAGAAAGCGGCCTTGCCGCCGACCGCGATAGACACCTTCGATTTTTCAAGCTTGGGCTGGCTGTGGACCAGGGGCGCGCCGACGGCTGCAGCGCCAAGTGCGGTGGCGATGGTGAAGGTGCGGCGATTGAGCATGAGTGGCGCCTTGAGGCCCTGTGTTCGAATGTTTTCGAAACGAGCTTAGGGGTGTGCATGTCCCTCTGCATCGGGAACATCCCGTGCGGGTTTTCACGTAAACATGAAGACTACTGGCGGCCCGCGAACAGGATCGCGACATTCACGAAAAACGCGAGCGCCCAGACAGCGCTGCGAATGGTGCCGAGACCTGCGATATAGACACCGATATAGACCAAGCGCAGCAAGACGTAGGCCGCTGCAAGCATGTCGAGCCGCGCCTGCGCAGCGCCCAGTTGATGCGCGATGATCACGGCGCCGATGAAGAACGGAAGCCCTTCGAAGCCGTTGGCCTGTGAGCTGTTAGCCCTCGCGCGCCATCCAGACTGGCGCGCACCCCACTCGCGCGGCTTCTGGTTGTCGCTGCCCTTGAAAGCGCCCGCCTTGGCAATGTAGGCCGACACATAGGGCAGCAAGGCAGCGATCAACACGCACCAGTAGGCCAGAGAGAGGTGGGGCATGCTCATGTGCTTCTCGCCTTGGAGAGGGTCAACGACGGTCGACCAACGCGTGCGCGATGGTGCCCAGGTCGACGTATTCGAGCTCACTGCCGGCAGGCACGCCACGCGCAAGCCGCGTCACCGTGAGCCCCCGTTGCTTGAGCGCTTCGCCGATCACGTGAGCCGTGGCCTCGCCCTCGGCGGTGAAGTTGGTCGCAAGGATCACCTCGCTCACAGTGCCATCGAGCGCGCGATCGAACAGCTTCGCAAGGCCGATGTCCTTGGGTCCAATGCCATCGAGCGGGCTGAGCTTGCCCATCAAAACGAAGTAGTAGCCACGGAACGCGCCGGTGCGCTCGAGTGCGGCCTGGTCGGCCGGTGTCTCGACGACGCAAAGCTTGGTCGCATCGCGGCGCGGATCTCCGCAGACATTGCAGATGGCGGCTTCGGTGAACGTGTTGCATCGCTCGCAATGCCGCACGTTGCTGGCCGCCTGCTGCAACGCGCGAGCCAGCATCTGTGTGCCTTCGCGATCGTGCTGCAGCAAGTGAAACGCCATGCGCGAAGCAGACTTCGCGCCTACGCCGGGCAAACGCCGCAGCGCTTCGATCAGCGCATCGAGCGAGCTGGAATCCGCCATTCAGGTGCGGCGAACCGTCAGAACGGCAGCTTCATGCCGGGCGGCAAGCCGGGCATGCCGGCGGTGAGCTTGCCCATCTTCTGCTCGCTCGTTTCTTCAGCCTTGCGCACCGCCGCGTTGAACGCAGCGGCCACCAGGTCTTCGAGCATGTCCTTGTCGTCGGCCAGAAGGCTCGGGTCGATGGTGATGCGTTTGACATCGTGCTTGCAGGTCATCACAACCTTCACGAGGCCCGCGCCCGACTCGCCTTCGACCTCGATCGTGGCGAGTTCTTCCTGCGCCTTCTTGAGGTTGTCCTGCATTGCCTGCGCCTGCTTCATGAGGCCGGCCAGTTGTCCTTTGTTGAACATCGTTGGTCCTGTGAGTAAGAAATGTTGGATGGATGAGACCAGGTGGCGCCGGCTCGGCGCCGCCGGCTCAAACCGTCATGCGGGTCGCAATGTACCTGGGACGATCCTCGCATCCCAGTCTCGCATCATCGATTGCACTTCAGGATCGTTGCGTATGGCCTCTTCGGCGATCCGCTGACGCTCCTCTGCAGCCTGCTTGTTGCGTCGTGCCGGACTGTCGACGACGGCACCGACTTCGATGGCGATTTTCACACCATGGCCGAACGCAGCAAGTGCTGCCTGAACCTTGTCTCGACTGCCGGGCTGGTTGAGTGATTCACGCTCGACCCGCAACAGCCACTGGTCGACGTCGCGAGCCACCAGCTGCGACTGCAAAGCCAGTTCGCGGGCCAGCGCGGTGATCGACTCGGCGGCCACCATCTGCGTGACGGTGGCGTGCCAGAAGTCGCCCTCCTCGCTCGGCGGGATCGGCGCCGACGGCGCGGTGGACTCGCCTTCTCGCACACCGGGTGGCGGCTGGATGCGTACGGGCATCGCCATGACCTTGGTCGCCGTTGGTGCGGATTCTTCGGCGGCTGGGCGGGGCGGTGGCGATGTATGCAGCGCCGGAGCGTCGAACACGGGGAGACGGTGACCAGGGCGCTCGACGGGAGTGGCTGAAGGCGCGGGTGGCGATGAAAGCCGTTGCACCGCCGGTGCTGGCATGGCGGGCTTGGCGGACTCGACAGACGCCGCGCGCGGCAGCGCCGGTTCGGCCTGCGGAGCTTCATTCAGAGTTTTTTTTTCCTCCGATGCTGCGCCACCGGGCTTGAACGCCAGCAAACGCAACAGCACCATCGTGAGCGCCGCATATTCGTCGGGCGCGAGACCCAGCTCGGCACGTCCGTGCAAGCAGAGGCTATAGAGCAACTGCGTTTCGTCCGCCGGCATCATCGCAGCGAGCCGCGCCGTTTCCGCAGCATCGGGGTCTGCGCCGTTGTCAGATCCGACGCGCGACGGCACCGCCTGCAAGACTGCCATGCCCTGCAGCACGGCCGTCATCTCTTCGAGTGTCGAAGCGGCGGAAAGCCCATCGCGCCGCAATCCTTCCGATGTCTCGACGACTGTCTTGCCGTCGCCCTTGGCGAGCGCCTCGATCAGCTGAAATACGTGACCGCGATCGACGCTCCCGAGCATCTGCCGCACACCGGCTTCCAGCAACTCTCCGTTGCCGAATGCGATCGCCTGATCGGTCAGGGACAAGGCGTCGCGCATCGATCCGCGCGCGGCGCGTGCGATGAGCCGCAGCGCATGCGGCTCGGCCGGCACCATCTCGGTCTGCAGGACGCGCGTGAGGTGTTCGAGCACCGTCTCGGGCGCCATCGGCCGCAGGTTGAACTGCAGACAGCGCGAAAGCACGGTGACCGGCACCTTCTGCGGATCGGTCGTCGCCAGCACGAACTTGAGGTATTCGGGCGGCTCTTCCAGCGTCTTCAGCATGGCGTTGAACGCGTGGCCCGTGAGCATGTGCACTTCGTCGATCATGAAGACCTTGAAGCGCCCCTGGACGGGTTTGTAGACCGCTTGTTCCAGCAATGCCTGCACTTCATCGACGCCCCGGTTCGATGCCGCATCGAGTTCCGTGTAGTCGACGAATCGACCTGAATCGATGTCGCGGCACGCCTGGCATGTGCCGCATGGCGTGGCGGTGATGCCGCCCTGCCCGTCCGGCCCCTGGCAGTTGAGCGACTTGGCCAGAATGCGTGAAACCGTGGTCTTGCCCACGCCCCGCGTTCCGGTGAAAAGATAGGCGTGGTGCAGTCGTTGCGAGGTCAGCGCGTTTTCGAGCGCCTGGACGACATGTTCCTGGCCGACCATCTCGCTGAAGGTTTTCGGGCGGTGTTTGCGAGCGAGCACGAGATAGGCCATCGGCGCATTTTAGGGTCGGCCGACCGAGGTCTCCGTTGCTTCATCCCACGCAATATCGGGGTGAAGAAACGTCGCCTACAATCCCCCGCTGACGGGCCTCCCCGCATGGTGAAGTGGCCAACCGGGTCAGGTGGGGAACCAAGCAGCCCTAACTGCGTAGCCAGTGCCGGGGGTAAGGCTCGTCAACCTCATATCGCGCGAAGCATCGCGCCGCGGATCGCGCCAAGGGCCTCACGCCCTCGGCGTTCCAGCCTCGCAAAACACTGTACGCAAATACAGTGACTCCGGTAGAATTCGTCGTCCCCAAGAACAACATCGAGGCGACGTCATGATTCCCCCTTCTCCCTTTGCTCCCCTTCGAGCCACTGCGCGTGGGCTTCCAGTGCTTCCATTCACGCCGAAGCCGCTCGTCAGCCGAGCCTCCTGGCCGTTTCCGGTTGCGCGTGACCGGTCAGGCCTCGGGACCATCAGGGAACAGGCAGCGAAGGTGATCGCGACGACGATACGGCACTGGCAGCCATCGCAGCGCTGACGCCAGCAGCGTTTGGGCGAGCGCCACAACAAAGTTCTACTTCAACCGCAGCAGCACGCCGTCCGCCGCCACTGCGCCGCTGGCCATCGTCGCCGTGAGCAAATAGCCGCCCGTGGGAGCCTCCCAATCGAGCATCTCACCAGCAAAGAACACGCCCGGCATCGAGCCGCTCATCAAATGGCGGTCGAGCGCCTCGAAACGCACGCCGCCAGCGGTGCTGATGGCTTCATCGATAGGCCTTGGCGCAGTCAGTTTGAGCGGCACCGCCTTAATGGTGTCGGCGACCTTTTCAGGGACATGCATGTCGTCACGCGTGAGCACTTCGTGCAGCACGGCCATCTTGATGCCGTCCAGGCTCAATCGACTTTTTAGATGACTCGCCACCGAACGCGAGCCACGCGGATGCGATACAGCGGCGCGCACCTGCTCCAAGGTTCGGTCGGGCAATAGGTCGAGGAGAAGCGTGGCGCCGCCGTTGCGGGCGATCTCATCGCGCAGCAGCGCCGAGGCAGCGTAGACGAGGCTGCCTTCAATGCCGGTGGCCGTCGCAACGAACTCGCCTTTTCGCGCGAAGGTGCGACCCTCCGAATCAGTGAACGAGATGGCCACCGACTTGAAGGGCACGCCTGCAAATCGTTCCGCGAAATAGGGAGTCCAGACGAGATCGAAGCCGCAGTTGGCAGGCAGCAAGGGCGCAACATCGACGCCGCGATCGGCCAGCCACGGTGCCCACGCACCGTCGGACCCGAGCCGCGACCAACTGGCGCCGCCGAGCGCAAGCACCACGGCGTCATGCTGCGACCTCATCTCACCGCCGGGTGTCGCGAATCGCAACGAAGTCGGCGATGCCGTCGCCTCATCCCATCCGAGCCAACGATGTCGCATGTGAAACTGCACGCCAGCCTGCCTGAGACGGTGCAGCCACCCACGCAGCAACGGCGCTGCCTTCATGTCTTTCGGGAACACTCGGCCCGAGGTGCCGACGAAGGTGTCGATCCCGAGTCCGTGCGCCCATTCGCGTACCGCATCAGGGCCGAAACGATGAAGCAAGCCCTCGATCTCGGCACGGCGGTCGCCGAACCGTTCGACGAACTTGCCGAGCGGCTCCGAATGCGTGAGGTTCAGGCCACCCCGGCCGGCAAGCAGGAACTTGCGCCCGACGGATGGCTTGGCGTCGTACAGATGCACCTGAATGCCGCGCGCGCTGAGCACTTCAGCCGCCATCAATCCGGCGGGCCCACCGCCGACCACGGCGACGTTTTTTTCTTGAATCATTCGAGTGTGACCAGTTCGCCCTGGCCGGTCAGGAACGCGGCGCGCACCGTCTCGCCGGGATAGGCTTCTTGTACCGCATCTCGATAGCGGTTCAGTTGAGCGATCAATTCCGCATCCCGCTCAGGTCGCGCGGCCGATTTATAGTCGAGCACCCACCACGCGCCGCTCTCGCGATGGCGCACCAGGCGATCGATGCGCAGGGTCTGGCCCTGGTGGATCAACGTGACTTCGTTGCCATGCCAGTCGAGTGCTTCGGCGTCCCACGCCCACGCGCCTGCGCCGGCACGAATACGCTCCGCCAGTGCGGCCGCCGAGCGGGTCGCGTGAAGATCGAGTGCAAATTCGCGTGCTGCGGCGCGCACGTGTTCCGTTGGCAAAGGCACTCCCGGTTGAGCCCATTCGAGCAGACGGTGCATGGCCTGCCCCAGTGCAGAAGCGCGCGTTTCGGCATCGCGAGGTTGAGCCATGACAGGATGGCCGTGATCGGCAGTCGCTAGCGCGGGCAGCTCCAGCATTGGGAATTCAGCCGGCGCCGTCGAGGGAGACACTGCAGCCACGGGCGCCACATCGTCGATCGGATCACTCAGCGCTTCCAGCCGTGCCCACCAACTCTCACCGCTGGACCTCGCGGCGGCGACAGCCGAGATGACGAGCTCCGCCCGCGCGCGGGTCGTCGCGACGTACAGCCCGTTGATTTCCTCCCGACGACGCGCGGCGTGCTCCTGTGCAAGGTCTTCCGTGGCGCACGCGGGCGGATTCTTCTCGCTCGCCACGAACACGAAGCGCTCGGGCGCAACAGCATGTCCAGGCCACTTCACGAGCACGCCCATGGTCTGCGCCCGCTCCGCCGAGGCGTCCGTGTCCAGGAGCAGCACCAAGTCCGCCTCCAGGCCCTTGGCGCCGTGAACCGTCAGCAACTGAACGGCGTCGATGACCGCCACCGACGGCGCCCTGACCCCCCCAGCGCGCAATGCCCGAACCAGCCCGTAAGGTGTCGCGAAGCGCGCACCATCGAGTTCGAGCGATGCTGCCAGCAGCCCACGCAAGTTCGCGAGCACGCTGGCGCGCATGGCCGTCGGCGCCGCTGCGGCAAAGGCCGAGAGCACCCCGGCATCGTGATAGATAGCACTCAACGCATCGTGCGGCGGCAACGTGTCGAGCCAGCCTTGCCAAGTCCGCAGCCGCGCGCCGACGCCGGCGAGCGGTGCGGGCCACCCCGGGGCCTGCAGCACATCGAACCAGTTCGCTCGTGTTTCACGTCGCTTCAGCGCGATTTGCACGAGCGCGTCGTCGTCGAGGCCGAAGATCGGTGATTTCAGCGCTCGTGCAAGAGACAGATCGTGGTCCGGCGACACCAGCGCATCGATGAGCGCGACGACGTCCTGCACCTCGGGCGCGTCGTTCAGTTCATTTTTTTCCGGCTGCTGGACGGCGATGTGCAGCTTTCGCAGCTCGTCCTGCATTACGGCCAGTCGACTGCGGCGCCGCGCCAACACCATGATCCGGCTCGGAGCAAGTCCCGACGCAATACGCCCCGCAATCCAGCGCGCCGCCTGCTCGCATTCCTTCTGCAGCAGCTTTTCCTCGGGGAGCACGCGAGGCGTAGTGAGGCTGTCGCGCCAAGGCAGCAAGCCGTCTGACGATGCTTCGCTGGGCGACGCGGCACTGGCGATCGCATCCCGGCCGATCTGCGGCAGCTTGCGAACCTGACCCACTGTGATCGATTCAGTCGTATGGTCGCGAAATCCGCTGAATTCGCCGACTCGCTGCGCCTCTTGCATGGCAGCGTTGACGAGCCCGATCACCGCTTGCGCATTGCGATGCGTGTGATCGCAATTGAGCAGATCGCCGTTCAGCCCCTGCTGGACGAACTGCTTGGCGGCGATGAAGACCTGCGGTTCCGCACGCCGAAAGCGATAGATGCTTTGCTTCGGATCGCCGACGATGAAAACGCCCGGTCGCCGCCCTGCCGCTCCAGCGTAGCTTCCGAGCCATCCGTTGAGCGCCTGCCATTGCAGCGGGTTGGTGTCCTGGAACTCGTCGATGAGCAGATGGCGCACCCGCGCGTCCAGGCGCTCCTGCACCCATCCCCACAGTTCGGCGTTGCCCAGAAGCAGGTGTGCCGCCTGTTCGACGTCGTTCATGTCGACCCAGCCGTTAGAGATCTTTACGTCCGCGAAGCAGGTGATCAGCAAACGCGTCAATCTCGCCATTCGCTGCTGATAGAGCCACGCATCGTGTTGGGCCCGCGCCGCGCAGTACTGCAACACGCGCTCCTGTGCGGCGCGCACGTCATCGAGCCCCGCGAGCTTTTCGCTGAACTTGCGGGGCTCGCCCTTCTGCGTGAGGAGTGCGTCGAGCACCCCGTCGGCGTGCCGTTCGGTGACGGCCTGTTCGAGTTCTACGCCGCGTCGTGAAAAGGTTGGAGCGCTGGCGCGGCCGAGTGCGCGAGCAGCTGCCAGCAGTGCACCGCGCCACACCGAGTCACCGAGCAATACGTCTTCCGGAGATTCAGCCCCCTCAAATGCGGGATACATCTCTGCCATTGGCGTGACGGCGCGATCGACCGCTGCATGAGCATCGGCGAGCACGAACTCGACACGCCGCGTCAGCGCTTCGTCCAAGGCCTTGCCGATCTGCGAACGGCCATGCGTCGCGACCAGCGCGCGGTAGTCGGCCGAGGCGTCCTCGTCAGCCGCCACTGCCGCATAGAACGGGCGCCGCACGCGCACCCTCGCCTCGGCGTCGTCTTCGAGCAGTTGATAGTTGGCCGGTAGCCGCAGCTTCTCGAGAACGGCCACCGGAGCGCTTCGCAGCAGGCCGGCGAACCAGGCGTGGAAGGTGCGAAACTGAACGGGCCGTCCGCCCGCGAGAAGCTCTCGATAGAGGCCCTGCAGCCGCGGGGCGGCGGCTTCCGCATCGGGCCATGCCATGCCGCGCATCACAAGTTCAGGCACCAGTTCGGCCACCGGCTGTTGCGAGAATTTCTCCAGCCACTGGTCCAGACGTTCCCGCATTTCGCCGGCTGCCTTCTTGGTGAAGGTGATCGCCAGAATCTCGTGCGGTGCGCAAGCGCTTTCGCCCTCTTCGAGCAACGCGCGCAAGATGCGCGACACCAGCATCCAGGTCTTGCCTGCCCCCGCGCAGGCTTCCACTGCGACGGAGCGACGGGGGTCGCACGCGATCGCATAGAAGCGCTCACGGCTGACGTGCGCGCCGTTGTGTTCGTAGGCCGGTGCGGTCATGCCGGACCCTCCCAGAAGTCCTTCCGGCATAGCCCGCGCGCACCGCAGTGTTCGCAGACCTGGCCCTCTCCCAACGCGGGCAGCGCGGCGCCGCCTGCGATGCGCGCAAGGTCATCCATCACACCGGTCACCAGTGCGTCCCGCGCAGCGACGACGTCCAGTTGCTCGAAGGTGCGTGTCCCGGAGGCCTTTTCGCCGACGTTGACGTAGGCTGCCCGCAAGCTGTCGTCCGGAAAGAGCGCGGCATAAAACGCAAGCTGCGTGTCTTCTGACGGATTCTTGATTCGCTCTCGCGTCTTGTCGGCGGACTCGGTCTTGTAGTCGATCACGAAGACCCTGCCGTCGGGAACCGCATCGACACGGTCGAGCCGCCCGATCAGCTTCACACGACCCAGTGGCACTTCCTTCCACGGCTCGGATTCGACAAAAATCGCGCCTTCGGCAGCTTCGTGCCCGGCTAGCCAAGCCAGGTAACCATCGCGAGTCGCCGGCCACGCAGCGGCGAATGGCAGGAATTCAGCTTCGGACAATCCGAACTCACTGGTGGCCTGCACCTCGGCGGCAGCCATCATCGTTCGCCGAATCTCCAAGTCGGTTGTGGGATCTGCTTTCAAAGCTTCATGGAAATGGCCGAGCACGGCATGCAGCCAGTTGCCGAAATCGCGCTTGTCGACCTCTGCATCCAATTCGTCGCTGCTGCGCAGACCCAACTGGCGCATGGCAAAAAAACGATAGGGGCAGCGGCGGAGATCCTCATAGGCAGTCGATGACAAAGTCGCTGGCACAAGCGCGTCGCCTCGCGGCAGCGGGTGCAGCGTGGGGAGCGCAGCGACTGTCACCGAAAGCCGCGGATCGGCAGCCATTTCAGCCGTGTGATCCAGGTGCAGCATCTGAACGAGCGGGCTTGGCCGCACCGGCTCGCCGCTGGCGTCGAACTGACGCCATAGAACATCACAATGCGGCGCGCTCATTGCAATGGCCCACGCGGAGCGCTGCGCCGCCTCCAGCGCATCGCGCGAAGGCAGCGACAGTGCAGTGCGCTGTGCCGCGCTCCAGTCGCCGGGAGGTTCTGGCGAAGCGGGCAAGCGCTGGTCATCGCAGCCGGGCACCACAACGGCGGCAAAGGCGCGTCCGAGCAACTGATACAGCGGGAGAACGACGACCTGCGGCGCATCGGCATCGGTCGGTACGTGCACGAAGCTCGCCGCTTCCAGCACGTCGCGAGCCCAACCAGTGAACTCGGCCAACGTGCAGCGCGCTCCTCGGATCTCCCCCTCTTCAGCGTCCAGATACAGGGCGCCAATCAGTTCAATACCGACGGCATCGCTGGTGAGCGCAGACCATTGGCCGCTGGCTTGCAGCAGCGTGCGCGCCGCTGCGAGCCATTCGCCAAGCGGCCTGGCACGCGCCATCTCGCTGCGCATGTTCTCGAGCACATCAGTGGTAGCGACGAGCTCGACATCTTCCGGCCTCGTGCTCGCCACGACGTACGAACGCCACGTGCGCCAGTCGCGCATTCCGCGCTCCCGCAGGCGTGATTCCAGCAGCAGGACTTCGCGACGATTGAACTTGCTCGCATGCTTGAGCCAGTCCAATACCTGGTCGCTGCTGGCATCGTGGGCACATGCTCGCAATGCGCTCATCAGGCTCGCGGCCACTCGCGTGGTCGACAGCTTCCAGCCGGTTTCATCGCGAGGGATAACTCCGCGTGCAACCAGATGCGCCATGATCCGGCGGGTCAGCGCGCGGTCGGTCGCCACCAGCGCAACGGGTGCGTGGCCTTCCGATAGCTGACGGACGACACACGCCGCAGCGCGCTCGGCTTCGTCCTCGGGACCGGCCGCCGCATGCAGGCTGGCGACGCATGACGGCGCATCCATCGTTGCAAGCGGCAGACGCAAGCAGCGCTCGCCGAAAAGCTCTGCCAGCTTTCGAGTGAGCGGATCAGCCTGAAGGCCATCGAGGACGATGAGCTGATCGACCTGCGCCTGTGCGGCGTTCGAATAAAGCACGTCGGTGGCGTAGCCCGAGTTGGCCGTCCAGGCGAGCGCGATGCCGTTCAAGGCGCTTTCCATGTTGAACCACTCCGAGCCCTTGCCCGCATCGATGGCCCCGCGGACCCGATCGGCCCAGGCGGAACGTTCTTCGGGCCGCTCGGCAGCGGCCAGTGGCGAGAGTTGAAGCGCAATATCCACCAACCTGCCGGCGAGCGCATTCCGCGAAGCCGAGAAGCCTGCGCGAACCAGCAATGACTGCGCGGTGATCAGGTCGCGCGCCATGTCGAATGCGAGGTCGTCGGCATCTGGCACGAAGCCGCCCACGCTGCGCGCCCAGTTGCGCGTGGTCTCGAACCGGGGGGCGAAACCCGACGCGCCGTTCGCGATCCACATGTTGCGCGCGACCTGCATCAATTGTGCATAGGGCACGAGAACCATGGTACGGGAAGGGTGCAGGCGACGCTCGGCCAGCAGGCGGGAAATGCGCCCGACGAGACCGGCTTCGGGGTCGCACCAAAGCGCATGCGCGGGATGGCGCTCAAAAGGATGCATTGGGGGTTCCAAGGGGTGTTGACTATCGGCGCCATAGCTTTCCGCCCGACCACGCCAATACTTGGTTTCTGTCACAATGAACCGCACTTTAGCTGCACCGAAACTCCCCGCGCACAAGGACACATCCATGGCCAGCGACCTCATCAAACATATCTCCGACTCTTCTTTCGAAGCCGACGTGCTCAAGTCCGGCAAGCCTGTCTTGGTGGACTATTGGGCCGAGTGGTGCGGTCCCTGCAAGATGATCGCGCCGATCCTGGACGAAGTCTCCAGCACCTATGAAGGCAAGCTGCAGATCGCCAAGATGAACGTCGACGAGAACCGCGACATCCCGGCCAAGTTCGGCATCCGCGGGATCCCGACGCTCATGCTGTTCAAGGACGGTCAGTTGGCCGCCACCAAGGTCGGCGCAATGAGCAAGGCCCAGCTCACCGCCTTCATCGATCAGCAGCTCGCTTGATGTTCCCTGCTGCCGCCGCGCAACGCGTCGGCAGCTTTCTCGTTTTTCCTGTCATAATTCCCCACAGTTCACCGGCCCATTCAGGCACCCGGTTCGAGTTCCCCGGTTTGTGAGGCATCTCTCGCCTCACATCAGACCTCCCCCTCCTCGTTTTGACAGATTTCCCCGCAAGGGGTCGCTCCATGCACTTAAACGAACTCAAGGCACTCCATGTGTCCGAAGTCCTCAAGCAGGCTGAAGCCCTTGAGATCGAAAACGTCGGCCGCATGCGCAAGCAGGAGTTGATGTTCGCAATCATCAAGAAGCGTGCGAAGGCTGGCGAACAGGTTTTCGCCGACGGCGTGCTCGAGATCCTGCCGGACGGCTTCGGCTTCCTGCGCAGCCCCGACACCAGCTTCACCGCCAGCACGGACGACATCTACATCTCGCCCAGCCAGGTTCGACGCTTCAATCTGCACACCGGCGACATGATCGAAGGTGAGGTGCGCACGCCCAAGGACGGCGAGCGCTACTTTGCGCTGACCAAGCTCGACAAGGTCAACGACGGCCTGCCTGAAGCGAACAAGCACAAAGTGATGTTCGAGAACCTGACGCCGCTGTTTCCCAAGCAGCTGATGCGCCTGGAACGCGACAACTTCAAGGGCGACGAAAACATCACCGGGCGCATCATCGACATCATCGCGCCAATCGGCAAAGGCCAGCGCGCCCTGCTGGTAGCGCCGCCCAAGAGCGGCAAGACGGTCATGATGCAGCATATCGCGCACGCGATCAGCGCGAACTATCCGGAGGTTCACATGATGGTGCTGCTCGTGGACGAGCGGCCCGAAGAAGTGACCGAAATGCAGCGCACCGTGAAGGGCGAAGTCATTGCGTCGACCTTCGACGAACCGGCGGCCCGCCACGTGCACGTTGCCGAAATGGTCATCGAGCGCGCCAAGCGCCTGGTCGAGCTCAAGAAGGACGTCGTGATCCTGCTCGACTCGATCACCCGCCTCGCCCGCGCCTACAACAACGTGGTGCCTTCATCAGGCAAGGTGCTGACCGGCGGCGTGGACTCCAACGCCCTGCAGCGCCCCAAGCGCTTCCTCGGCGCAGCGCGCAATGTCGAAGAAGGCGGCTCGCTCACGATCATCGGCACAGCCCTGATCGACACCGGCAGCCGCATGGATGAGGTGATCTTCGAAGAGTTCAAGGGTACGGGCAACTCCGAAATCCATCTGGACCGCCGCCTGTACGAAAAGCGCGTGTTCCCCTCCATCCAGCTCAATCGCAGCGGCACCCGCCGCGAGGAACTGCTGTTGCCGCCTGAAATTCTTCAGAAAACCCGGATCCTTCGCCAGCTCATGTACAACATGGACGAGATCGAGGCGATGGAGCTCATGCTGAAGAACATGAAGGCCACCAAGACCAATGTCGAATTCTTCGACATGATGCGTCGCGGCGGCTGATCAGCGAGCCGGCAATGCGCGCCCTTCGGCTGCGCTTTGTCGGCCGAGGTCGAGCAATTCCATCAGCTCGACCGCCTGCTCCGGCGTGACCGGATTCGGGCCTTTACCGAGAATCGCATCCCGCACGGCGACGTAGTAGTCGACGTAGTTGCCCGCACGCGTGGGTAGCTTTCGCGTCTGCATCCGACCATCCTTTGCCGCAACGGTGAGTTCGCCTTCTATCGGATCGGCACCCCATCCTGGATCCGTGGGTCGCCCACCGGCACGCAAGGCGTCTTCCTGTGGATCGACGCCGCGCTTGAGGTAGCTGCCGCGCACGCCGTGGAGGATGTAGCGCGGCGCGGCATGTCCGGCCAACGTCGTCGCGTGCAGAATCACTCGCAGCGGCGCGTGCGGCCCGCTCTCGTAGCGAAGCACCGCATGGAAATAATCTTCGACCAATGCGCCGTCTCGCAAGATGGCGCTGTCCAGTTGCAGTGTGTCCGGTCGCCCGAAGAGTTGGATCGTCTGGTCGAGCAGATGCGACCCGAGATCGACCCACAATCCCGCACCCGGCACCGGCTGTTCGCGCCAACGCGCGCGCACCTCGGGTCGATAGCGGTCGAAATGCGATTCGAAGTACACCGGCCGTCCCAACTCCCCGCTCGCGAGGACGTCTCGCAAGGTCAGGAAATCCGCGTCCAGGCGGCGGTTTTGATAGACCGACAGCACGCGCTTTTTGCCTGCAGCCAACCCGGCGAGTTCGCGCGCCTGGGCGGCGTCCAGGGTAAAGGGTTTGTCCACCACCACGTGCTTGCCGGCCGCGAGTGCAGCCTTGGCGACCGGATGGTGCTGGGCGTTGGGGGTCGCCACGACGATCAGATCGATATCGGCTCGGCTGACCAGCGCATTAACGTCGGGAACCACGTCCACACCCGGCCAATCGGCGTGGACTTTGTGCGGTTGCGAACTTGCAACGGCGCCGAGTTCAAGGCCCGGAACGGCGGAAATGACCGGGGCATGAAAGGTCTGCCCGGCAAATCCATAGCCGACGAGGCCGGCGCGCAAATTCGATGGTGGCATGGGGTGAGCCTCTGGCGCTAAAAGAGACCAGTATGCGATAATTGCCGGCTTCGCGAAAAGTGCAGCGCGACGTTGTGTCGTGTCATCCGTCAAGGTAAATCAACCACCAAGGACGGATTTTTGTGGCTCTCGCATCGACCCAAAGGAAAGATCATGAAAGAAGGCATTCACCCGAACTACCGTGAAGTTCTGTTCGTCGACCTGTCGAACGGCTTCAAGTTCGTGACCCGTTCGTGCGCGAACACCAAGGAAATGGGCAAGACCGACGACGGTCGTGAACTGCCTCTTTACAAGCTCGACACATCGAGCGAATCGCACCCCTTCTATACCGGCACGCAAAAGTCGGTGGACAACATGGGCGGCCGCGTCGAGAAATTCCGCAACCGCTTCGGCAAGACTGCTTCCAAGTAAGGAAGGCGCTTCCGTACATAGGGCAGCCCGGGTCACCGCGCTGCCCTTTTTCTTTCCAACTGACCGTCCCCTCCCCTTCCTTCGCAGTTGAACCAGCCGACGCCCGCCATCGTTGCCCAGAGCGCTGTGCGCCGCCTACCGCGCGTTGCATTGCTGCTGCTGTGCGCGGCGTACCTCATGCCGGGCCTGCTGGGCCGCGGTCCATGGAAAAGCGCCGATATCACCGCATTCGGCTACATGGCGGAGCTGGCTCGCACCACCGAAGGCATCGCGCGGTGGTTCGACCCGATGCTTCTCGGAATGCGGCCCGAGACGCCCGCGCTGATTCCCTACTGGATCGGCGCCTGGGCCATCAAGATCGCGCCGGCCTGGATCAACCCCGATCTTGCGGTGCGCATCGCGTTCGCCCTGCTCCTCGCCGGCACCTTCACCGCAACCTGGTATGCCGTCTACTACTTGGCGCGCACTTCGCGGGCACAGCCGGTGGCTTTCGCTTTCGGGGGTGAAGCTCAGCCGACGGACTATGCGCGCGCGATTGCAGATGGCGCTTTGCTGGCGCTGATCGCCTGCCTCGGACTTGCTCAGCTGGGGCACGAAACCACTCCCGCACTCGCCCAGCTCTTCTTTGCATCACTCCTGTTCTATGGCGTTGCCGCACTGCCATATCGGCGCGCGGGTGCCTTCGTCGTCCTGTTGATCGGCACGGTTGGCATGACGCTGAGCGGCGGCCCGACCGTCGGGCTCGCACTGGGCATCGGATGCGGGGTGATCCTCGTCGAAGAACGCAGGCGCGGCGCGGCCGATCAGCCCGGAGACTCCGAGCCCATCTACACGAAGGGCGCCATCGTGGCCGTGTTCGGCGCGACGCTTCTTGCAGGAATATTGGCTGCGATCCTCGGCCTGCTGCAATGGAAGATCGAACTCCCCGGAAGCCACCGCGCCGTCGCCGAAATACGCGATCAGGCCAAGCTGTTGCTGTGGTTCACTTGGCCGGCCTGGCCGCTGGCCATCTGGACGTTGTGGCGATGGCGCCGGCAATTGACGGCCCGGCATGTCGCCCTGCCTCTGTGGTTCGTGGTCGTGCCCCTGCTCGCCACCTGGACCACGAATTTTTCGGAACGCTCGCTGTTGCTCGGCTTGCCCGCGTTCGCTACCTTGGCAGCGTTCGCGCTCCCGACTTTCCGCCGAAGCGTGGCGGCGCTGATCGACTGGTTCACGCTGCTGTTCTTCAGCGGTTCGGCCATCATCATCTGGGTGATCTGGGTTGCAATGCAGACGGGCGTGCCCGCCAAGCCCGCGGCCAACGTCGCGAAGCTCGCGCCGGGCTTCGTGCCAGAGTTTTCCGCGGTCGCCTTTGTCTTTGCACTGACGGCGACGCTCGCCTGGGCATGGCTGGTGCGATGGCGCACCGGGCGCCACCGCGCCGCCCTGTGGAAGACGCTGGTCTTGCCGGCCGGCGGTGCTGCCTTGTGCTGGACGCTCGTGATGACGCTGTGGTTGCCAGCGCTCGACTATGCGCGCAGCTACGCCCCGCAGGTGCGCGCGATTTCAGAGCGCGTCGGCCAGCCTTCGTGCATTTCCGAGCTCGCACTCGACCGGCCGCACATCGCCGCGCTTCGCCATCACGGCAACTTCGACTTGCAGCCGCTGCTGAGCGGGCAAGCCTGCCCTTGGCTGCTCGTCAGCCCGAGTGCGATCGTGAGCCTTCACGAGATCGTCAACCTCGATGCCTGGCGCCTCATCGGGACGCTGCGTCGTCCGACCAGCCCAGCGGACGACCTGCTGCTCTTCCAACGGATCGTTCCCGCAGGTGACTAGCGAACGGCGTGTGATCGCGCGCCACGCAGGGACGGTACTGGTGGGGCAGCTGGCCGTGATGGCCTTCGGCGTCACCGACACGATCGTGGCCGGGCGCTATGCCGAAGGCGCTCTTGCGGCGCTGTCGGTCGGCTCGGCGATATTCATCAGCGTCTTCGTTGCCTTGATGGGTGCCCTGCAGGCGCTCTTGCCGGTATGGGCCGAACTCCACGGCGCGCAACGTACGGCGGAAGTCGGCCGCTCGGTGCGCCAGTCGCTCTATGTCTGCGCCGCCGCGGTCGTCATAGGCATGACGATCCTGCTTTTTCCGGCGCCGATGCTCCGTTGGACCGAAGTGCCGGCAGGCATGCAAGACGACGTCCAGGCGTATTTGCGGGTGCTGGCGTTGGCGTTGCCGCCGGCCTTGCTGTTCCGGCTGTTCAGCACGCTCAACCAAAGCCTTGGCAAACCCCAGCTGGTGACTTGGCTGCAATTGGGATCGCTGTGCGTCAAGCTGCCCTTGTCGATCTGGTTCACCTTCGGTGGCGCGGGGGTGCCCGCGATGGGGCTGGTCGGCTGCGGATGGGCTACGTTGGTCGTCAACTACACCATGCTGGGCGCAGCGATCTGGCTGCTGCGCAATGAGCCCTTCTATCGCGAATATCGCTTCTGGCAGCGCATCGAAGCGCCGGACTGGGCGCAGTTGCGCCAATTCGCGAGGCTCGGTGTTCCCGCTGGCCTGGCGGTGCTGGTCGAGGTGACCTCGTTCACACTGATGGCACTCTTCATTGCGCGCCTTGGCACGGCGGCATCGGCTGCGCATCAGATCGCGGCGAACCTCACCGCTGTGGCCTACATGATGCCGCTGTCGCTCTCCATCGCGACCAGCGCGCGGGTCAGCTACTGGCTGGGCGCCGGCGAGGATGGCCTCGCCCGAAGCGCCGGCCGCAGAGGATTCGAACTGACGATGTGCCTCGCCCTGCTCTTCGCCGGATCGATGGCCTTGTTCCGCTGGCAACTCGCTGCCATCTATTCAGCCAATCCCGACGTGATCGCTCTCGGTGCGACGTTGATTCTGGTCACCGCCGGCTATCACTTCGCCGATGCTCTGCAGACACTTTGCGTCTTCGTCCTGCGTTGCTATCGGGTCACGGTGATGCCGCTGATCCTCTACTGCACTCTGCTGTGGGGCGTCGGACTCGGCGGCAGCTACCTGCTGGCCTATCGCGGCATCGGCCCGTGGCCCGCGATGCAATCTCCACTGGCCTTCTGGCTCATGGGCGGGATTGCGCTTCTCATCACCGCCTTGCTGTTTCTGATCCTGCTTGCGCGAACCGTCAGGCGACCGCGCTGACTGCCGACGCCAGTCGCAGCCGCACGACCGGAAACACGAGCGCAAAGCGCGACCCCTTGCCGACCGTGCTCTCGATGCGCAGTTCGGCCCCATGCCGCTGTGCGATGTGCTTGACAATCGCGAGCCCGAGCCCGGTGCCGCCCGTTTCACGTGATCGGCTGCGGTCGATGCGATAGAAGCGCTCGGTCAGCCGTGGGATGTGCTCGGCAGCGATGCCGGGTCCGCTGTCGCGTACTGCATATTCGCCCCGGCCATCGGGCAGAAGACGCCAGGTCACGGCCACCTGTCCGCCGGCGGGCGTGTAGCGAATCGCGTTGGTCAGCAGGTTCGACATCGCGCTTTGCAGTTCAGTCGGCGCGCCTGCAATCTCGCTGTCCGCTTCCAACGAAAACGACAATTGATGCCCTTGCGGCGAGAGCCGGCTGGAGAGCCCCCGGCCCTCGTCTTCGCATTGCGCCATCAGGGCCCGCAGGCGGGTCCAGCGGTTGGCCGGCGGTGGCGCACTGCCTTCCAGGCGCGACAAGGTCAGCAGGTCATTCACCAGTGTTTCCATGCGATGGGACTGCTGACTCATCAGCCCGAGATAGCGCGAGCGCTCCTCTGCATCGAGTGGGAGGTTCTGCAATGTCTCGACGAAGCCGGCAAGCACCGTGAGCGGCGTGCGGATTTCATGCGAGACATTGGCGACGAAATCGCGCCGCATCGCGTCCGCCTGCTCCAGAGAAGTGATGTCGCGCGTGAGCAGCATCCGCCGGTTGCCTGCATAGGGATGCACCTGCACCGAAAGCCGCACCGGATGGCTGCGTTGCGGCAGCGTCGACGGTGCATCGATGACGACGTCGCGGCTGTAGTTCCACGAGGCCAGGTACGCAACGAAAGCCGGATCGCGGACCAGATTGGCAAGATGCTGGAGCAGATCGCGCTCGGCGTCGATGCCGAACTGCCCCGCCGCCGTCTGGTTGCACCATTCGATGCGACCTTGCTGATCGAGCAGCACCACACCGTTGGGCGATGCCTGGATGGCCGCCAGAAACTCCTGGAGGCGCTCCTCGGCTTGCTGAGTCTGCTTTTCGCGGTCCCGCAGCAGTTTGCGGATCCGTTCAGCGAGTTCGCCCCAGACGCCTGATCCGCGAGAAGGCAGCCCGGAAGCGTCTTTGCGCAGCACATCGAGAAGCCGCTGAGCACGCCAGGCGTCGAGCACCAGCCAAACGACAGCACCCAGCCATGCCCCCAGCCAGGCGAAACGCCAGCCGAAGGCCGCGGCCACGCCGCCGCCGACGAGCGAAGCAATCAGGAAAGTCGCGATACGAAACGGCATGCAGGTTCATTATCTCGCCCGGTCTTCACCGGCGAGCCTTCTCAAACCGTAGCCTGGGCTGTGAGCCGGTAGCCTGCGCCGCGCACCGTCTCGACCATCGGCGCGGCCGGGCCGAGCGACTCGCGCAGGCGCTTGACGTGCACATCGACCGTGCGCTCCTCGATGTAGACGTGGTCGCCCCAGACCTTGTCGAGCAACTGCGCGCGGCTGTGCACGCGTTCGGCGTGCTGCATGAGAAAGCCCAGCAGCTTGAATTCGGTCGGACCCACTTTCAGCGGAGTGCCCTGCCAGGTGACGCGGTGCGTGGCCGTGTCAAGTGCGAGTTCGCCGATCTCGACACGCTCCGTCACGACCTCCGGCGCGCGCCGGCGCAACACCGCGCGGATGCGCGCCAGCATCTCCTGCGTCGAAAAAGGCTTCGTGATGTAGTCGTCCGCACCGGCGTCCAGCCCCGCCACCTTGTCGGGCTCGTCGCCGCGCGCGGTCAGCATGAGGATCGGGATTGCCTTGGTGCGCGAATCCTTGCGCCATTGACGGGCCAACTGCAAGCCACTCTGGCCCGGCAGCATCCAGTCCAGGAGCACGAGGTCGGGCAAGAAAGCATCGATCTCGCGCTGCGCCGCGGCGCCGTCTTCGGCCCAGATCGGCTCGAAGCCGTTGTGCCGCAAGTTCACTGCGATCAGTTCGGCAATCGAAGACTCGTCTTCAACGATCAGGATGCGGGGTTTCTTCATGAATCCTCAAATTTTCCATTCGATGGCGATCACTGCAACGCCGACTCGATTTCCTGCATGGAAGTGTGCCGCACGTCCGCGCCCTTGACGATGTAGATGATGAATTCGGCAATGTTCTTCGCGTGGTCGCCGATGCGCTCGATGGCTTTTGCCAGGAACAGCAGGTCGAGGCTCGCGGAAATTGTGCGTGGGTCTTCCATCATGTAGGTGACCAGCTTGCGAACGAATCCGTCGAATTCCTTGTCGATCAGGTCGTCGTCCTTCAGGATCGACAGCGCCGCGGCGGTGTCCAGCCTTGCAAAGGCGTCGAGCGCCTTGCGCAGAAGCCCCGAAGCCAAGTCGGCCGCAATGCGCAGTTCCATCGAAGGCAAGGCGCGCGCCGATCCGCTTTCGATGATCGACTTGACCATGCGGGCGATCTTGTTGGCCTCGTCGCCCACTCGCTCCAGATTGGCGGTTGTCTTCGAAATGGCGATCAAGAGGCGCAGGTCGCGCGCGGTCGGCTGGCGGCGGGCGATGATCGACGACAGATCACGGTCGATCTCGATTTCCATCGCGTTCACGCGGTGCTCTGTCTCCATCACACGGTCGGCCGTTTCAGCGTCGAATTGCTGCAGCGCATACACCGCCTGGTGGATCTGCGCTTCGACCATTCCGCCAAGCTCCATCACGCGGGAGGAGACGGCGTTGAGCTCGCTGTCGAATTGGCTGGAAAGATGCTTTTCGGTCATGTCGGTCTCCTTAGCCGAAGCGGCCCGTGATGTAGTCTTCCGTCTCTTTGCGCTTCGGCTTGAAGAAGAGTTCTTCGGTCGCTCCGAACTCGATCAGGTCGCCGAGGTACATGTAGGCGGTGTAGTCGCTGCAGCGAGCAGCCTGCTGCATGTTGTGGGTCACGATGACAACGGTGTACTCGCTTTTCAGCTCGGCGATCAACTCTTCGATCTTGGCCGTGGAAATCGGGTCGAGCGCCGAGCACGGCTCGTCCAGCAATAGCACTTCGGGCTTGATGGCGATGCCGCGCGCGATGCAAAGGCGCTGCTGCTGGCCGCCTGAAAGGCCCGAGCCGCTCTGCTGGAGCTTGTCGCGCACTTCGGTCCACAGGGCGGCCTTCTTGAGCGCCCACTCCACCCGATCGTCCATCTCGGAAGCGCTGAGGTTCTCGAACAGCTTCACGCCGAACGCGATGTTGTCGTAGATCGACATCGGGAAAGGTGTCGGCTTCTGGAACACCATGCCGACCTTGGCGCGGATCAGGGCGACGTCCTGTTTCGACGTCAGCAGGTTTTCACCGTCCAAGGCGATGGTGCCTTCCGCGCGCTGTTCGGGGTAAAGCTCGAACATCCGGTTGAAGGTGCGGAGCAAGGTCGATTTGCCGCAGCCTGAAGGTCCGATGAAGGCCGTGACCTTGTTCTCCGGGATTTCGAGGTTGATGCCCTTGAGCGCGTGGAACTTGCCGTAATAGAAGTTCAGGTCCTTGACCGAGATCTTCGCGCGGGTCGGTTGAGCGATGGTGGTTGACATGGTGTTCAGAGCTTGTTTCGCGTGAGAACGCGCGCGAGGATATTGAGGGCGAGGACCGCGACGGTGATCAGGAACACGCCGGCCCAGGCCAGGTGCTGCCAGTTCTCGTACGGGCTCATCGCGAACTTGAAGATCGTCACCGGCAGGCTCGCCATGGGCTGACGCATGTCCGCCGTCCAGAACTGGTTGCTGAGCGCGGTGAAAAGCAGCGGCGCGGTTTCGCCGGCAATGCGCGCCACTGCCAGAAGCACGCCCGTTACCACGCCGGCTCGCGCTGCGCGCAAAGTGATGCTCAGGATGACCTTCCACTTCGGTGTGCCGAGCGCATAGGCCGCTTCGCGCAAACCAGGCGGCACGAGTTGCAGCATGTTTTCGGTCGTGCGGATCACGACCGGAATCACGATCAACGCCAGGGCCAACGCACCGGCCAAGCCTGAGAACGACTTCAAGTACGCCACGACGATCGCATAGACGAACAGGCCGATGACGATCGACGGCGCCGACAGCAGGATGTCGTTGACGAAGCGCACCACGCTCGAGAGCCACCCCTCGGGGTTGTATTCGGCAAGGTAAATGCCCGCCATGATCCCGATCGGCGTACCGATGAAAGTGGCAACCCCCACCATCGCAAGCGAACCGAAGATGGCGTTGGCAATGCCTCCCTCTTCGTTGGGTGGCGGCGTTATTTCGGTCAGCGCGCTCAAAGTGAGGCCACCGATGCCCAGGCGCAGGGTCTCCCACAGAATCCAGACGAGCCAGAAGACCCCGAAAGCCATCGCAGCCAATGACAGCGTCAGCGCGACGATGTTCACCCGCTTTCGGCCGGCGAACTTGGCCGCGCGCGTTTCCTGGAGTGTCTTGGCGCTCAGCAGACGTTCAGCCGTGGTCATGATTTGGTTCCTTCGCTCTTGCGCATCTGCTGGAGCAGCAGCTTGGACAGCGACAGCACGACGAAGGTGATGAAGAAAAGCACCAGGCCGAGATACATCAGCGAAGCCTGGTGCAAGCCAGCCCCCGCCTCTGCAAACTCATTGGCAAGCACCGAAGTGATGCTGTTGGCCGCCTCGAAGACCGAGAGTGAGTTGAGTTGGTTGGTGTTGCCGATCACGAACGTGACGGCCATGGTCTCGCCCAAGGCACGGCCGAGGCCGAGCATGATGCCCCCGACGACACCGGCCTTGGTGTAAGGCAGCACGACCTTCGACACCACTTCCCAGGTGGTCGAACCGAGCCCGTAGGCGGATTCCTTGAGCAGCGGCGGCGTCACTTCGAATACGTCCCGCATCACCGAAGCAATGAACGGAATGATCATGATCGCCAGGATGATGCCGGCCGACAGAATGCCGATGCCTACCGGCGGCCCCGACACCAGTGCGCCCAGGTAAGGAACGCCCGCAAAGAGCTTCTGCAGCGGCTGCTGCACGAAGGTGGAAAGAATCGGCCCGAAGACCAGCAAGCCCCACATGCCGTAGACGATCGAAGGCACCGCCGCGAGCAATTCGATGGCGGTGCCCAGCGGGCGCTTCAGCCAGGACGGGGACATTTCGGTCAGGAACAGCGCGATGCCGAAGCTCACCGGCACCGCGATGACCAACGCGATGGCGGAGGTCGCGAGCGTCCCGTAGATCATCACGAGGCCGCCGTACTGGTCCTGCACCGGATCCCAGACGCTGCTCGTGAGAAACCCGAGCCCGAACTTCGAGATGGCCGGCCAGGCGCCGACCAGCAGCGAAAGCAGGATGCCGATCAGCATCGCGAGCGTGAGCAGCGCGGCGCCCTTGGCGGCCATGCCGAACAGGCGATCGGTGGTGGCGCCGCTGCGTGGCCGCTTGGCCGGCGGCGGACTTGCCGTGACGCGGGCACGCTCGGCTGAGCGATCGAGCGGGCTGGCGCTTGCGGGGAATGTGGTTGACACGGTTCGCTCCGAATGGGGCGCGCGATCAAGCGGAGTGCTCATGCGCGCGCCGTCGTGTCTTGCTTACTTGAAAGCGACGGGCTTGCCCGACGCGTCCTTGATGTCGCCCCAGGCGCTGGAGATGACGCCCTTGACCTTGTCGGGCATCGGCACGTAGTCGAGATCCGCAGCGGTCTTGTCGCCAGTCTTGTAGGCCCAGTCGAAGAACTTGAGCGTCGTGGCGGCTTGCACGGGCTTGTCCTGCGTCTTGTGCATCAGGATGAAGGTCGCGCCGGTGATGGGCCACGAATCCTTGCCCGGCTGGTCGGTCAGCACCTGGTAGAAGGTCTTCGACCAGTCCGCGCCTGCCGCGGCGGCCTTGAATGCCGAATCGTCCGGCGACACGAAGGCGCCGTCCTTGTTCTGCATCAGCGCGTAGTTCATCTTGTTCTGCTTGACGTACGCATATTCGACATAGCCGATCGAGTTCGGCAGGCGGTTCACGAAGGCTGCGACACCTTCGTTGCCCTTGCCGCCCGCACCGTTGGGCCAATTGACTGCCGTGCCGTCGCCGACCTTGGCCTTCCACTCGGGATTGGCTTTGCTCAGGTAGTTGGTGAACAGGAACGTCGTACCCGAACCGTCGGCGCGGCGCACCGTGGCAATCGGTGCATCGGGCAGCGCCAGGCTGGGGTTCAGCGCCTTCACGGCCGGATCGTTCCACTTGGTGATCTTGCCCAGGTAGATGTCGCCGAGAACCTGTCCGCTGAGCTTGAGTTCGCCCGGCTTGATGCCCTGGATGTTGATCACCGGGACCACACCGCCGATGACGGTCGGGAACTGCATCAGCCCTTTGGTCTTGAGCTCATCGTCCGAAAGGGGCATGTCCGATGCGCCGAAATCGACCGTCTTCGCATCGATCTGCTTGATGCCCGCGCCAGAACCCACGGACTGGTAGTTGATTTTGGCCCCCGTGGCCTTGTTGAAGTCGGAGGCCCACTTTGAATACAGCGGCGCCGGGAAGCTGGCGCCGGCACCGGTGGCCTCGTCCGCAAAGGCGGAAACATGGAAGAACGCCGAGGCCAGGAGGCCGACAGCTGCGAATTTGAACGTCGTTTTCATGATGCTTCCTTTAGCTGCATAGAAACCCTTCAGAGGGCTTGGGACGGACTCTAGAAAGCTTCTGTGACAGTGCGATGACATCTGCCCACAGAGGGGAAAATGCCCCGATGCGCCGGACTCGGAATGACGTTGTCACACAACCGTCATGCGCCGCACCTAGCCTGCGGCGCTACGATCAGGCCCCGACATTTCCTCCTCACCATGCAAAACGGAACCCGCCTCGCTGCGGTCGATCTCGGCTCGAACAGCTATCGCCTCGAAATCGGTCGCGTCGATCACGGCCAGATTCACCGGGCCGAATACATCAAGGAGACCGTTCGCCAAGGCAACGGACTCGATTCTTCGCGCAACCTCACGCCCGATGCGATGCAGCGCGGCTGGGATGCGCTGGCGCGCTTCGGCGAACGCCTCGCAGGATTCAAGCGCTCCGAAGTCCGCGCGGTCGCCACGCAGACCCTGCGTGAAGCGCGCAACCGGGACGAGTTCCTGCTGCGCGCGCGCACCATTCTGGGATTCGGCATCGACGTCATCACGGGCCGCGAAGAAGCGCGCCTGATCTACCAAGGCGTGGCGCACATGCTGCCGCACACCGAAGCGACGAACCGCGAGCGCCGTCTGGTCATCGACATCGGCGGCCGTTCCACCGAAATGATCATTGGGCAAGGCCCCAAGGCGGAGGTGATGGAGTCTTATCGCGTCGGCAGCGTGGCCTGGTCGATGAAGCATTTTCCGCAAGGCGTCTTCACGACTTCGGCTTTCAAGGCCGCCGAAGTCGCTGCCAAGGCGGTGCTCGACGACGCGCTATCGACCTATGTGCCGGATCGGTGGGACGTGGCCTATGGCGCGTCCGGAACGATCGGCGCGGTGGGCGACGTGCTGGCGGTTGCCGGCAACGAGCCGGGCCTGATCACTCGCGAGGGCCTGGATTGGCTCCTCGACCGCCTGCTGAAGGCCGGCAGTGCCGACCGCCTGCGCATCGAAGGCATGCGGGAAGATCGCAAGGCGGTGATCGGCGGCGGCGTGAGCGTGCTTCGCGCGGTATTCGATCTGCTGGAAATCGACGAGATGAGAGTCGCCCAAGGCGCACTGCGCCACGGCGTGCTCTACGAATTGCTCGAGCGCGACGACACGGTTGCCGACCTGCGCGTCGGCACGGTGGCCCGGCTGGCAACCCGCTTCGCCGTGGATGGAGCGCAGGTCAAGCGCGTCGGCGAAACGGCCGCGACGCTGTTTCTGCAGCTGGATCCGAGCGCCCGGGGCGCCGACACCGCAAGCCGCGCCGGCCGCTCGCTGCGAAAACTGAGCTGGGCCGCGCAGTTGCACGAGATCGGCACCCACATCTCGCACAGCGAATACCACAAGCACGGCGCATACATCCTCGACAACGCCGATGCGCCGGGTTTTGCCGTCAACGAGATGCACTGGCTGAGCCAACTGGTGCTCGGCCACCGGGGCAAGCTGCGCAAGCTCGAAACCGTGCTGGACGACCCCACCTTCGTGCTGCAACTGCTGGCGCTGCGGGTGGCCGTGATCCTTTGCCATGCCCGGCGAGATCCCGACCTCGCCGGACTGCGCATCTCGCGGCGCGACGAGAAGATCTTCACGATCGCCTGCCGCTCGCAGTGGGTCGAACTCTATCCGCAATCCGCGCATCTGCTGCGCGAAGAGGTACTGGCCTGGCAGAAGACCAACTGGCGGGTCGAGCTCGCCAAGGTCTGAGGTCAGCGGGAGCTCAAAGCAACTCCGGCGCCTGAACCGTGACGACCACGGTCTGCACGTCGCCGTCGCGCTCGCGGGTGCGAATCCACCAAACTGCGCCCTTGCGCACGGGGCAGCTGTCCTGCTGCAGACCCAGCAGCAGCGAGATGGCCTGCCCGAGCGATGGCTGGTGGCCGATCAGGAGCACCACCGACTTGCCGTTCGGCCAACCCGCCACGGAAAGCAGCGCGTCGGGCGTGGTGTCGGGCGCCAGTTCGCCGCGCAGCTTGTACTTGCGGCCGAGCGCCAGCGCCGTCTGCTCGCAGCGGCGCGCCGGGCTGCAGACGATGCGGGTGCCGTCGGGCAATTGGCGATCGAGCCATGCGGCCATGCGCTTGGCCTGTTTTTCGCCTCGCGACGTCAGGGAACGCTGCATGTCGTCGCAGCCCTCCGTCCAATCGTCCGCTTCAGCGTGGCGCCAGAAAATCAGGTCCATGGATCAGTCTCGTAATGCGGCGCGCCGCAGTCCGCGCGACGCGTAGCGGTTCATCAGGGCCGTCTGCGCACCATGCGCTTCAATGGCGCGCGAAGCGCCCTCCTCACCCGGATGGGTGTCCTTGTCGACGCGCCTGTAGACGCCGTCCGAACCCAGGTCCCAGGCATCGCGCCCATCGTGCAGATAGGCCACCAGGCATTCGTCGATGAGACGCTGGCGCAGCACCGGATCAGTCACCGGCCAGGCCAGCTCGACCCGGCGCAGCATGTTGCGATTCATCCAGTCCGCGCTCGACAGGTAAAGCGATTCGTCAAGCGCCTGCCGGAAGTAGAAAACCCGCGAGTGCTCCAGAAAGCGCCCGATGACCGAACGCACGCGGATGTTGTCCGTCACGCCCGGCATGCGGGCCGGCAGCGTGCATGCACCGCGCACGATCAGGTCGATCTTCACGCCCTTCTGCCCCGCGCTGACGAGTGCGGCGATCAGGTCTTCGTCCGTCAGCGCATTCATCTTGGCGACGATGCGCGTCGGCTCGCCGGCTTCCGAGGCCGCACCGAGCGCGTTGATGCGGGCGATGAGATTGCGATGCAGGTCGAAGGGCGCGACCCACATGCGATTGAGCTTCGGCAGGCGGCTCTGGCTGGCCATGTGGACGAAGACCGCTTCCATGTCCGCCGTCAACAAGGGGTCGGCGGTCAGATGGCTGATATCCGTGTAGAGCGCCGCCGTGCGCGGGTTGTAGTTGCCGGTCGAAAGATGGCCGTAGCGGCGCATGTGCTTGCCTTCACGTCGCGTGATCAGCAGCATCTTCGCGTGGGTCTTCAGGCCGACGACGCCGTAGACGACCTGCGCGCCGATCGACTCCAGCATTTCCGCCCAGTTGATGTTCGCCTCTTCATCGAAACGCGCCTTGAGCTCGACGACCACCGTCACTTCCTTGCCACGGCGCACTGCCTCGCGCAGCAGGTCCATCAGCTCGGAGTCGGTGCCCGTGCGGTAGATCGTCTGCTTGATCGCCAGCACCTGCGGGTCCTGAACTGCCTCTCGCAGGAAGGCCAACACGCCCTCGAAGCTCTCGAACGGCTGGTGGATGAGCGCGTCGCCGCGCCGCAGCCTGTCGAAGAAGGACTGTCCCGGCGAAAGCGTGATCGGGTAGGAGGCCTCATAAGGCTGAAACCGCAGCTGCGGCTCGTCGAGCAAGTCGATGAGCTGCGTCAGGCGGGCGAGATTGACCGGCCCGTGCACCCGGTAGAGCGCCTGCGTCGGCAGATTGAACTGCGCCAGCAGGAAGCTCGCCAGCGATTCGGCACAGCTCGATGACACCTCCAGCCGAACGGCCTGACCGTAATGCCGGTGCTGCAAGCCCTGGCGCAGCGCGGTACGCAGGTTCTTGACGTCTTCCTCGTCAACGGCGAGGTCGGAATGGCGCGTCACCCGAAACTGCGAAAACTCCCCAACTTCGCGCCCCGGAAACATGCTCGAAAGATGCGCCCGCACGATGCTCGACAGCGCGATGAACAGCGTCTTTCCGTCAGATACCTTGGCCGGCAGCCGGATGAGGCGCGGCAACACCCGCGGCACCTTCACGATGGCGATCGGGTTCTCGCGACCGAAAGCATCCTTGCCGCTGAGCCGCACGATGAAGTTGAGCGACTTGTTGGCGACTTGCGGAAACGGATGCGCCGGGTCCAACCCGACAGGGATCAGCAGCGGCCGAACTTCGCGCTCGAAATAGTCGCTGACCCACTTGCGCTGGACCGGATTGCGCTCCCCATGCGAGACGATCCGGATGCCTTGGCTCGCAAAGGCAGGAATCAGCTTGTCGTTGTAGAGCGAGTATTGCTGCGCCACCAGCGCATGCGCCGCCTCGGCCAGCCGCTCGAAGGAATCGACGCTGTAGCTGCCCTTGCGCACGCCCGCCACGCTCGCCCCCAGGTGCGGCGCGGCGCGAACTTCGAAAAACTCGTCGAGGTTGGACGAAACGATGCAGAGATAACGCAGCCGCTCTATCAGCGGCACCTCGGGGCGCTGCGCCCAATCGAGCACCCGTTCATTGAAAGCCAGGATGCTGTGGTCGCGGTCGAGCAGCGTCAGTGCCGGCTTGCCGGCGACAGCCAGACTGTCGACGGTTTCGGGCGGCGTGGATAAAAATTCTGGTACGACCGGCACGGACTCAACCATAAGCCAAAACATGACAGTTTCCACGTCCATCGTGACAGTTGCATGACAACGGCGTGACGGCCTCGTCGCCCTTTGTGTCGCCCTTGGTATCAATGGCCGAGAAAGTGCTTTCGATAGCGTGCAGGCAGATCGTCGATGCGCATCAGCATCGGCAAATCGGCCGTGTTGAAGTCCGGGTCCCAGGCCGGTGGCCCGAGAACCTTGGCCCCCAGCCGAAGGTAGCCTTTGATCAGGGCCGGCGGCTCGATGTCCAGGGCGCTGTCGAGCCGATGCACCGGCAGCGGCAGCCGCGGCTGGACGTGGTACTGGATCGGCGCCATGTGGGTTGCCGAAAGCTGGCGCCAAATGCTGGCGGCCGCATCGCCGCTGGTCACACCGTGATGGCACATCGGGATGCTGGCGCAGCCGATCATCGTGTCCAGCTTGTTGCGCTTCATGAAAGCAGCCAGTGCGCCCCACAGCGCCAGAATCACTCCGCCTTGACGATGGTCCGCATGCACGCAGCTTCGGCCCAGCTCGACCATGCGCTCGCGCAAGTCACGCAGGCGAGTCAGATCGAATTCAGTGTCGCTGTAGGTGCTGCCGACACGCTTCGCCTGCGCGGGCGTAAGCACGCGATAGGTGCCGATGACGCGGCCAGTCGCGTCGTCTCGGACCAGAAGATGCTCGCAAAAGTCGTCGAACAGGTCGATGTCGTGGTTTTCGATCGGCGTCGCCAGGCGCGCGCCCATTTCGCCTGCAAAGACTTCGAAGCGCAGGCGCTGCGCTGCACGGACGTCGTCCTGGTGGCGCGCCCAGCTCACGCTGATGCCGCCGGCCAAAGGCTCTGGCGCCGCCGGCACCTGCGATGTTTTGGGCACAAGTATTGCTGCTGGACGCTGAGTCGCACCCGAGCCCGGCCAGAAAGCAGGACGCAAACCCAGTTGCGAGAACGGAAACGTCGGTGTGGGCAGTTCTTTCATTCGGGTCCCTTTCTGCAGACGGAGTCTCGGGACATGAAGTGAAACAAGCATGTCAGTCGGGTGGCATTTGCGTGACGCGCGCGAAGCCTCGCGCTTCATCGTTTAATGCCGAAGATTCGCCAACGGAGATTTCATGGCCAACGAAACCAGGGTGGAGGTCGAAACCCGCCGCCATCAGATGTTCCCCAAGCTGAGCGCGCAGGACATCTCACGCATCAGGCGCTTCGGGAGCGTCCGTCATTACCACGCCGGCGCCTGTCTCTTCACGGCCGGGGAACCCGGACCCGGCATGTTCGTCGTGCTCGAAGGCGTGGTGGCGATCAGCCAGCGCGACGGGCTCGGGCATGTCGTGCCGATCGAACGCCAAGGGCCAGGCCAGTTCCTCGCCGAAGTCGCGCAGCTTTCGGGCCGGCCGGCGCTGGTCGACGGGCACGCCGAAGGCGAAGTCGAAACGCTGCTGGTGCCGCCGGAGCAATTGCGCGCCCTCATCATTGCCGAGGCCGATCTCGGCGAAAGGCTGGTCCGCGCCATGATCCTGCGGCGCGTGGCGCTCATCGAATCGGGCGCCAGCGGCCCTGTGCTGATCGGCCCGCCGCAATCGGCCGAGGTGATGCGAATCCAGAACTTCCTCAGTCGCAACGGGCATCCCTACCATGTCGTCGACGCCACGCAAGACGCCGACGCCGCCGCGCTGCTCGAGCAGTACGGCGAGGTCGATCTGCTGGTTGTGTGCCCGAACGGGTCCGTCATGGCCAATCCGACCGAGAACGCGCTGGCGCGCTGTCTCGGCATGGTCGACTCCATCGAGCACGAAGATCTTTTCGATGTGCTGGTGGTCGGCGCCGGACCGGCGGGCCTGGCAACCGCCGTCTACGCCGCATCGGAAGGCTTGCGCGTCATCGTCGTCGACTGCCGCTTCTTCGGCGGCCAGGCAGGCGCCAGCGCCCGTATTGAAAACTACCTCGGCTTTCCGACCGGCATCTCCGGAGGCGCCCTTGCCGGCCGCGCCTACGTGCAGGCGCAGAAGTTCGGCGTCGAGATGCTGATTCCGGCGCAGGTCGCCTCGCTCGATTGCAGCCGGGCCGAGTCGGACGGCGAAGTCTCCGTGCAGCTGGTCGACGGGCGCAAGCTCCGGTGCAGGACTCTGGTGATTGCCAGCGGCGCGCGTTATCGCCGCCCCGAAGTGCCGCGGCTGGCCGAATTTGAGGGGCGCGGCATCTGGTACTGGGCGTCGGCGCTGGAGGCCAAGCTCTGCGCGCATCAGGAGGTCGCCTTGGTTGGCGGCGGCAATTCTGCAGGGCAGGCGGCGGTATTTCTTTCGCAACACGCGGCCAAGGTCAACGTGCTGGTGCGCGGGCCCTCGCTCGCGGCAACCATGTCGCGCTACCTGATCGATCGTATCGAAGCGACACCCAACATCGAGCTTCATCCGCATACCGAACTCGTGGAGTTGCAAGGCGAGCCATCGACCGGCCTGAACGGCGCCACATGGCGCGACCGCCGCAGCGGCAATCAGCATGACTGCCCCGCGCGCAATATCTTTCTCTTCATCGGCGCCGTGCCCGAGACGGATTGGCTCGAAGGCTGCGGCGTCGCGCTCGACAAGCACGGCTTCGTGCTGACCGGGCCGAAGGCGCGCGGCGGCTTTCCGGCGAAAGTCGCGGCACCGCTCGAATCGAGCGTGCCGGGCGTCTTCGCGGTTGGCGACGTGCGCTCGGGCTCCGTCAAGCGCGTCGGCGGTGCAATCGGCGAAGGCGCGGCAGTGGTCGCACTCATCCATCAACACCTTGCGTCATCGACTCAACCTTGAGGAAGCACCCGATGTCCAGCATCCGTCCTTGTTCCCACGTGCCCGACACGATCGTTCCGCCCAAGTCGGCCGGATGCGAGGAATGCCTCGCCATGGGCGACCAGTGGGTTCATCTGCGCCTTTGCGTCCACTGCGGCCACGTAGGCTGCTGCGACTCGTCCAAGAACCGGCACGCGACGCGGCACTACAAGGCGACCGGACATCCGGTGGTCGCATCGCTCGAGCGCGGCGAAGACTGGATGTGGTGCTACGCGCACGAAGCGCAGGTGGGCTGATCCCTCTGGCGCCCGCCCTGCCTGCCCCTGCCCTGCACGAAAGGCCGGCAAAAGCTATGCTGGCCGGCCTTGTCACCACATCTGGATCCAGAGACATGCCCCAAGCACCCATCGACGCCTATTCCTGGGCCACGCCCAACGGCCACAAGATTCACATCATGTTGGAGGAATGCGGCCTCCCTTATCGCGCACACCCGGTCAATATCGGCAAAGGCGATCAGTTCGATCCCGCATTCCTGAAGATCAGCCCCAACAACAAGATCCCGGCCATCACGGACCCCGAGGGCCCGGACGGCAAACCGATCTCGCTCTTCGAGTCGGGTGCGATCCTCGTCTACCTTGCGGGCAAGACCGGCAAGTTCCTGCCGACCGATGTTCGCGGCCGGTATGCGGTGCTCGAGTGGCTGATGTTCCAGATGGGCAGCGTCGGCCCGATGCTCGGCCAGGCTCATCACTTTCGCAACTACGCACCCGAGAAGATCGGCTATGCGATCGACCGCTATTCGAACGAAGCCAAGCGCATCTACGGCGTGATAGACAAACAGCTTTCGGCCAACGAGTTCATTGCCGGCGAGACCTACTCGATCGCCGACATCGCGATCTTTCCCTGGTTGCGCAGCTGGGAAAACCAAGGCATCGTGCTCACCGAGTATCCGCACCTCAAGCAGTGGTTTGACGGCGTCGCGGCCCGGCCCGCAGTGCAACGCGGCGTCAAGGTGCTCGCAGACCTGCGCACGCCGATCACAGGCGACAAGGAACGGGAAATCCTGTTCGGCAAATCGCAATATCAACGTCGCTGACCGCAAAAAAGCAAAAGGCGCTTTTCGTCAGGTTAGAATCGCGGGCTTGTCGGGGTGTAGCGCAGCCTGGTAGCGCATCTGGTTTGGGACCAGAGGGTCGAAGGTTCGAATCCTTTCGCCCCGACCATCCATCGTGAACGGGGACAACGGCCAATGCCGTTGTCCCCGTTGTCATTTGAGCGCCCTGCAAGCTCAGCCCGCTCTCCCACCCGACTCCAGATGCTCCCGCACGGCGCTCACGTGGTTGCCGACTTTGGACAAGGCGCTCTGCAGCGCCTCCTCGCTGCAGTGCAATTGCCCGCACCAGTACCTGATCTCGACCCGGTCGTCAGTGTTGATGCGACCTGGATCCAGCGGCTTGAAATTGCTCAGATCGTCCGACATTTGGCCTCCCGAATGCGGTTTCCGGCTGATTCTTATAGGCCTGTGCGAACCGCTTTGCAAGCGCCCTTCAGCCGTGCGCCAGCAACATCTTCATGAAAGCAATACCGTTGCGCTGGCCTTTGTCTTCGTCGCAGTTGTTGAAGATCAAATGCGTGTTGCGCACTTTGTAGGCCAGCCGAATGACCTCGACCATGATTTCGCGCAGTTCCTGATCCGGGTAGTCGTAGTCGAAACGCTCCGCAGCGGAGCTTGCGCCCTTGGTGTTGTAGGTGTCGACGTTGCGGCCGTGCAACCGCACGAGCGCGTAGTCCGGGTTCGTGGTCTCGGCCAGCAAAGGAACGCTGTTCGCAAAGCCCTGAGGCCCATCCACCACGGTGTGAACAGCGCGCAATTCACGCAGAAAGGCCATCGTGTCCGCGCGATTCGATTCATCGAACCATGAAGCATGGCGAAACTCGACGCCGACCGTGTGCCCATCCATCTGTTCGACGCAATGCTCGACATGCGCATAGCCCTCCCGGTTGCACATCAGCCAGGGCGGGAACTGGAAGTGAACCAGACCCAGCTTGCCGGCCGCCTTGAGCGGCGCGATGGCATCGATGAACCGCCTCCACAACTCGGTTCGGATCTCCGGCGGCGTGGTGCGGTAGTAGAGCGTCTTGGTCGAGCCCAATGCCTCCTTGATGTCCTTGTGCAGCACCTTCGGGTCGGTCTGGTGGCCGGTGAAGAGCCGGAACGCCTTCACATTGAAGACGAAGTTCTCGGGCGTGCGTTCGGCCCAATTGAACACAGTCATCGGCGCAGGAATGCCGTAATAGCTGCTGTCCACTTCCACCAGCGGAAAGATGGACGAATAGAAGCGCAGGCGCGCCTCGGGTGTCTTCACTTCCTTTGGATAGAAGCGCCCACAGTCGATCAGCGTCTTGTCAGTCCATGAAGCGGTGCCGACAAGAATGGCCATGACTTTGCCTATGCCCTTGCTGCGCCGCTAGCGGCACTCGCAGACCGCGCCGCGCGTGCACATGCTCGCGGTCGTGGCGCCCGCCCTGCAGCTCGCCCTGGGGCTGGCGCCGGCCGGACACGAGATGTTGCAGCCCAGGCAAGCGCCCGCGACCGGCGCCTCGCAGTAGCTGCCCACCTGCGGATCGTTCATGGCGGTGCCTGACACTTTTCCGAATTGAGCACAGCCGGACAACAGCACGGCCGCAAGGATCAAGGCGAACTTCATTCAAAACTCCAGAACATCGAACACTCGCGCGGGCGAAAACTCTCTCGCAGGGTAGCCAGCGGAACGGAACGGAAAAAAGGGAGTATCGGCCAAAGTCCAGCCCGCGCGCACGCCGTCGCTGACGCACTCACAATTCAGGCTTTTCGATCGCATCGGAGCTGACATGGATCTTCAACTGGCTGGCAAACATGTGCTCATCACCGGCGGTAGCCGGGGCATCGGCCTGGCGTGTGCTTTGGCGTTCCTGCAAGAAGGCGCCCGCGTGAGCCTGTCCGGACGGACGCAGGCACATCTCGATACCGCGCTGGCAAAAATGGGTTCGGCGGGGCACAAAATGAGCGGCTATTGCGCAGACCTCACGGACGCGCGCGCGGCTTTGCAGATGGTGGAAGCAGCGCAGGTCGGATCGGGCCCGATCGACATCCTGGTCAACTCCGCCGGGGCGGCACGGCGGACCCCTTTCGACGAATTGCAGCCGCAGACGTGGCACGACGCCATGCAGGCGAAGTTTTTTACCTATGTGAACGTGATGGATCCGGTCATCAAGCGGATGGGCGAGCGCGGTTCCGGCTCCATCGTGAATGTGATCGGCATGGGCGGCAAGGTCGCCTCGCCCACTCATCTCGCGGGCGGCGCGGCCAACGCTGCGTTGATGCTCGCAACCGCCGGCCTTGCTGCCGCCTACGGGCCGCGGGGCGTTCGCGTGAACGCCGTGAATCCGGCGCTGACCCTGACCGATCGGATGGCCGAAGGCATTGCGGCCGATGCGCGCCTGCGAAAGGTCACGGAAGCCGAAGTGCTGCGCGACGCCGAGGCTCGCATGCCGCTCGGCCGGCTCGCCAAGCCGGAGGACATTGCCAACGCGGTCGTCTTTCTCGCATCGCCGAGCGCAGGCTATGTCTCTGGCGCCATCCTGTCGATGGATGGGGCCGCCGTGCCGATGGTGGTTTGAGTTTCGAGCGACCGGGGAGACTCGGGAAAGTGCGGGGTCGATCGGCACCGTAAAATCCCGGCCACATATTCACTGCCCGTAGCTCAGTTGGATAGAGCACCTGCCTTCTAAGCAGGTTGTCGGGGGTTCGATCCCCTCCGGGCAGGCCATATCACGGTCTACATTCCTCGAGTCCGCAAAGCGTTGCGTCGGCTCAGCACCGCGCTCAGGTTTTCGGCATCAACTTTTCAACCACTTGGTCGATGCTGAAACTCGCGGCACGCGCACGTGGCGGAAACTCCTTGAAGGTCTCCAGCCACTTGGCAAGCAGCGGGGGTGCCGCGTATTGCAGAGGAACGTTTTCGACGAACCAATCGTTGTACTTGAAGCTTTCCTCTCCACGCTCGAACGGATCGGCCCGCAGGTCGAAGAATTTCGGAATCCGCATCTGCGATAGCGGCTCGCGCCAGACAGCGAGTCCCGTGCTGCGCTGCTCGGCAAAGACGATCTTGAAGCGCCCCATCCGCATCGCCATCATGTCGCCGTCGTCGCTCCAATAGAGAAACCCTTCGCGTGGGCACTTTTCCTCCTTGCCCGACAAGAAGGGCATCAGGTTGTAGCCGTCGAGATGGACTTTGTAGGTTTTCTCGCCGATCTGGTAGCCCTTCTTCACCTTGGCTGGCAGATCGGGTTCGCCGTTGGCCGCCGCGAATGTGGGTATGAAATCCTGCAGCGAGCAGATGTCGTTGATGACCCGTCCGGGCTCAATGACGCCCGGCCAGCGCATCACGCAGGGGATGCGCCACCCACCCTCCCAGTTGGTGTCCTTTTCGCCGCGAAACGGCGTGGCGCCACCGTCGGGCCACGACAGCACTTCGGCGCCGTTGTCGGTGGTGAAGACGACGATGGTGTTGTCGGCGACGCCGAGGTCATCGAGCTTCTGCAGCAGTTCCCCAACGTAGCCGTCGAGCTCGACCATGCCGTCGGGATAGAGTCCGATGCCGGTCTTGCCACGCGACGATTCCTTCAGGTGCGTGAAGACGTGCATGCGCGTGGGATTGAAGTAGCAGAACCACGGCGCGCCTTCCTTCGTCTTGCGATCCATGAAGTCCAATGCGGCGCCGATGAACTCCTCGTCCACGGTTTCCATGCGCTTGCGCGTGAGCGGGCCGGTGTTCTCGATGACCTGCTTGCCGACTTTGCCAAACTGCTCGTCGACGGTCGCATCATCCTTGTCCGTCGCCTTGCACTTCATCACGCCGCGTGGACCGTACTTCTTCCGGAAGGCAGGGTCCTTCGGATAGTTCTCGTACTCCGGCTCCTCTTCAGCGTTCAGGTGGTACAGGTTGCCAAAGAACTCGTCGAAGCCATGCACCGTCGGCAGGTGCTCGTTGCGGTCGCCCAGATGGTTCTTGCCGAACTGCCCAGTGGCATAGCCAAAGCCCTTCAGGAACTCGGCAATGGACGGGTCCTCCGCACTGAGGCCCAACGTGGCACCGGGAGTTCCCACCTTCGTGAGGCCGGTGCGGATCGGCGCCTGCCCGGTGATGAACGCGGCGCGTCCTGCTGTGCAACTCTGCTGTCCGTAGAAGTCGGTGAACAAGGCCCCCTGTCGGGCGATCCTGTCGATGTTCGGCGTCCGATACCCCATGACGCCGAGGTTGTAGGCGCTGACATTGAACCAGCCGATGTCGTCGGCCATGATGAAAAGAATGTTCGGCTTGCTTGCGGTGGACATGGATTCTCCTTCGGCAGTAGGAAACACGTGTGGAATCGGCGACCCACATCTTCCGCCGACAGAGCGCCCAACGAAATTGCACCTTTGTGCATCGCTTGTTGCACCTCTACGCCCGCCAGCACAAACCAATCCCCGGCATCCGCACCGGCGACGTGCGCAACACCAGCGTCACCAACGTGGACGTGAGCAACGTCCCAGCCAGCTGCGTGCCTGTGAACGGGGGGCTGATCTATGGCAGTGCGGAGCGCTGACAGCGACGCGCTGGTGTGGACCGGCGCTATTGCCTCACATACCAATCATCAAAACCAGAGATTTCCTCGAGTTTCCGTGTGTATCCGTTGCGACTTAAAAGGGTAAAGATCTTCTCGCGAGCGGGCGTGTAGTTGTGCTCGCAAGTGATCACCTTGAACGAATGTTTCCCGAAATCGAACGCGCTCAAGATTTCGTACTCACTGCCTTCCGTATCTATCGACAAATAGTCGATGTCCTGCGGTGCGTGGTGCCTGTCGAGCATATCGTCCAGCGAGATGGTCTTCACCAGGTAACGACTGCCTGACTGCCGGTCGTGCGCGTCGCCGCTTGCCACCGATGCGACGGTCGATAGTTCCGCATCGTCGACTTCGTTGAATTCGAGGCTCAGTCCCGATTTCGACCACACGCACTCGTGTTCAATCGCGGCGGTCCTGTTTCGCGAAAGCTGGCTATGCCAGGAGTGCGCTGGCTCGGCAAGGATGCCGGACCAGCCGAACTCCTTTTCCATCAAGTGCGTGTTGCTCAGGCCGACGCCGTCAGTGGCGCCGAACTCAACGAAGGACCCGCCTCGCTTGAATTGAAGTTCCGAAAGCACGAAAAGATCTTGCCGAAGCTGACTTTTCGACAGCGGGAAGTTTTGCAGTATGGCCGCTGCGCAGCTTGAGTCGGACATGGTCATGAGGAACTTCATGTCAGCATCCGTCTTCAGCATGTGATCCAGGCTGGCCGCCTTCACCAGAGCAAGATCGAATTTTCGAAGAACGCTCTTCAGGGCTTGTTTCGGTTCGATCATTGTTCTTAACAGTGGTCCACTGAATTTGTGAAAGCCGGCGCCAAGGTGCGCCCGCACTTTAGCGCGCCACCGCTTCCTCGGCAATCCACGTTCGCCCGTCAGCATGGGATGCTCGGGCTCGGGCGAGGGGGTTGACCGTCAGCGCCCGGCTCAAAGACTTTGCCCGTCTCTCTCGGCCTGCGCCCTGATCATCTGCTGCAGCACTGCCATCAGCGCGGCGCCTGTCAGGCCGAACATCAATACGCCGTTTGCGGCCTCCAGTGGGCCGAGCAGCTTCCAGGGCTTCGTCATCACGACATCGCCATAGCCGAGCGAGCTGAAGTTAACTGCCGAGTGGTACACCGCCTCATACAACTCGCTGAACTCGCCCAGCATCATGAACAGAAATCCCCAAATCATGATCTGAAGGAAATTGCCAAGCACCAGCACGACCATCACGACGAGAAGCGAGCGGATCTGCACAAACGGTCCCGCGATGACCGCGTGATGAATTGCCCTGCCAGAGTAGTAACGAACGCTCCAGAACGTGAAGCTCGCCTGCAGCACCAGGCAAAACAGGATGGTCGGTAGCCCGACCGCCAGGTTCCTCAGCACGTCGTGCCCTGCACCACGGGAATCAAGGCAAGTTCGGCAAATCCGCCTCCACGACGACGACGTTGGGGTCCGTCGCCACCCACCGCATGAGGATCTGATAGCCAAGGCTCAACGCGGTCGCGCCGATGAACATGCCGAGAATGCCGGCGCCGGCCAGCCCGCCCAATGCACCCAGCAGCACCACCGGCATGGGCGCATCCACGCCCCGGCCCAGCAGGAGAGGCTTGAGCACGTTGTCGAGCATGCCCGCAACAGCCAATAGCACCGAGTAGATGACAGCCGGCATGGTGTCGTAGTTGCCGCTCAGCCAGATGTAGGCAATGACGGGCAGCGTCACCAGCAGCGCCGGCACCTGCGCCACGCCAAGCACCAGGACAACCATTGCGAGCACGCCGGCAAATGGAACGGCGGCGACGATCATCACGATGCCCACCACCATCGCCTGGATGAAGGCTACGCCCACGACGCCCAATGCGACTGCGCGGATGGTCGACGTGGCCAGCGCAGCGAACTCCACGCCCCGCTGGTTGCCAACGATGCGCCCAAGGATCGATCGCGACGCGTCGGCGCCCGACTCCCCGAAGGCCATGATCACCCCCGCGATGACGAACGAGAACATGAATAGAAGCACCGTGCCCGCGATGCTCGCCACCATCTCCAGTGCCTTGGAGGCCAGCTCGCCAAGCTGCGGCTGCATTCTCTGGACGACCGACGGCAAGTCGTTGTGTGCCAGCGACCAGGCGCCACTCACCTTCGGCCCGATGACCGGCCAATCCGCGAGTCCTGGCGGCGGCGGCGGAACTGCGAACTTGTTGTCCCGCAGGCGCTCAACGGTCTCGTGCACCGAATCACCCATCGAGCCGAGGACCACCGCCATCGGCACCACGATCAGCGCGATGCCACCCAGCACGACCAAAGTGGCCGCCAGCCCCTGTTTGCCGCCCAGCTTGGCGGCCAATGCCTGATGGCCTGGATAGATCGTCACTGCCAGAATCAGCGCCCAGGCCATCATCGAGATGAAGGGCGCGAAGATCTTGAAACACAACAGCGTCAGTGCGAGGACCAGCCCGGCGCGGATGAACACATCCATCAGCTTTCGGGCGACCCGTGTTTCGAGGACCAGGTCCGGCTTTAAAAGCGTAGTCATGGGTCGACCTTCGAAAGTAGACGACTTCGGAATTCTCCGGCGATGGGTTTTGCTGGACTTGACAACTCTCAAGCGCGAAGCAATCAGCCAGTGGCAGGATGCAGGCTCTGATGCGCCTTGGTGACCTGCCAGTCGAACCGCGACACGAACAACTGCGCTGGACGCTGATCGCGGTGGCGAGCATCGCGCTGGCCTTTCTGGGCGCATGGCTGTTGCTGAGTGCGATTCCGCGCCATATCGTTCTTGCGTCGGGCCTGCCGGACGGCATGTACCACCAGTACGCACAGCGCTACAAGCAGATCCTGGCGCGGGACGGTGTCACCGTCGAAGAACGCATCACTGGAGGCGCCGACGAAAACGAGCGCCTTCTGCGCGATCCGAAGTCGGGGGTGGATGTGGCTTTCGTGCATGGCGGCGTGGTGCGCCCGCACGAGCGCGACGACCTGGTCATGCTCGCCGCGCTGTATTACGAGCCATTGTGGATCTTCTACCGCGACACGGTCGTCCACGAGCACTTCGACGAGCTTCGCCACAGGCGCCTCGCCGTCGGTTCACCGGGCAGCGGGGTGCGGGCCTTCATGGAGCCGCTGCTTGCCGCCAACAACATCACCAGCCTCAACTCCGAACTGGTGCCGCTGGTCAATCTGGAGGCCTTGCGCGCGCTGCAGGCTGGAACGGTAGACGCCGCGTTCCTGATCGGACCCGCGCAGTTTCCGGCCATATGGCAGGCCCTGCACGACCCGGAACTGAAGCTGCTGAGCCTGGGGCGCGCGGAGGCTTATCAGCGCCGCTTTCCCTACATCACCAAACTGACCTTGCCGCCAGGGACCATCGATCTCGAAGAACACATTCCGAAGGAAGAGGTGAAGCTGATCGGCACCAAGGCCATGCTCGTCGCGCGCGACGGTCTCTCGCCGGCGATCATCAACCTGCTGCTGGAGGCCGCGCGCGAGCTGCATGGGAATCAGGGATTTTTCGAGGCCGACGACGAATTTCCGAATACATCGATGGTCGACCTGCCGGTGTCGAGCGATGCGAGCCGCCATCATCGATTCGGCCCGAGCATGCTTCACCGGTACCTGCCCTTTACGGTCGCCGCCTACCTAGAACGCCTGATCGTGCTGCTGTTGCCGGTGATCTTCGTGATTGTTCCATTGACCAATGTCCTGCCGCGACTGATTCGCTGGCGCATGCGCTCGCGCATCTATCGCTGGTATGGAGAGCTGGCACTGCTCGAACGGGATGTCAGGACACGGACCGGCACCCTGCCACTCGACCAGTGGTTGCTCGACCTCGGCCGCATCGAGCAGGCTGCTGCACGCATCCGCGCGCCGTTGAGCTACGCGAGCGAGGCCTACACGCTGCGGGAGCACATCGGCCTGGTGCGGAGCGCCGTGATGGCCAAGGCACGGGGCGCCAGCGGAAACGGCAACGGAAACGGCAACGGCGATGCGCCTGCGCCTTGACAGAGCGCGTCAGGACTTTCGGGCCTCGACACCGCCATCGATGCCGACCGCATGATCTTCCGGGTTGATCCAGAAGTGGGCGACCATCACATCACCATTGGCCATGGGCGTCACATGCATCCGGAACCACCGCAACTCGTCGGGCGAGTGACAGGAGTATTCGCAAGTAAATGTCTTGCGATCCTCGTAGACCACGCCTTCGAGGCCCCGAAGCACCTTCATTGCCGATTCGTCGCTGAGCGAACTGCGCCGACACACCTCCATGTAATTCACGCCCGGACCGACCAAGCTGAAATCAGGCTGTCCGTTGTGGTTTGCGAATTCGCTCCATGCGCGGTTGACAAAACGGATCGTGCCGCGCCGGTCCATGACTGCGACAGTCCCTGCAATCGCATCGATCACGTCCTGCAGCATCTTGTCCGTCGCGCGAGTCAACAGTCTTGGCAGTGCCTGGGCGTCGTCGAAGTCGCTACGCGGTCCGTCTCCATTCATTGCCCCTTTCAACGGGGCACCGTGGTCCAGCAACCCCGGAGCACCTGCACATGGAACCAGCACATCGAGCACGGTGCCTCCTTCCGGCCCGCGGTCGATCCGCACGACACCACCGTGGGCACGAATCCGTTCGCGAATGCCCAGGATTCCGAAAGACCCGTGCTTATGCATGTCCCCTGCATCCAGTCCGCATCCGTTGTCGCTGATCTGCAGCGAGATCGACTCGGGAGTCGCACTTCCGAGCCGGATCTGAACTTCGCTCGCGTGCGAATGCTTGGCCACGTTGTTGAGCGCTTCCTGGGCGACGCGATAGAGGCAAATGGCAATCGGCTGCGCTTCGACCCATTCGCTTGAAATGACTTCCTCGGGCGCATCGACGCTGCACGCAATGCCGGTCTGTTGACCGAATTGCGCAGCCATGGCCTCCAGCGCAGGCACCAGGCCCAGGTCTTCGAGCATCGGCGGACGGAGGTCGTTGACGATACGCCGCGTCGAAACGACTGCTCTTTCTGCGAGACGATCGACATTGCCAAGGAGGAGCGGCAACTGCGGCGCATCCTCTCCCAAGCGCTCGGCAATGAAATGCAGATCCATGCGGATCGCGGACAAGGTCTGTTGCAGATCGTCGTGCAGTTCTCGTGCGATGCGCTTGCGCTCCTCTTCCTGCACCCGGTCGCGTGAGGCAATAAGCCGTTGCAGCGCCAAATGCGACGACGCAAGGTCGGCTTGCACCTCTCTCATCTCAGTCACATTGCGAACCGTCACCACGGCGCCCGCAATCGCGCCGCCTTCGGAGCAAATCGGCGCGAAGCTGTAGCTGCCGATCAATGACGCGCCTGAATCCAGGCGTCTCAACCGGTATTCGACATTGGTCGCCGTTTCTCCTCGCAGCGCCCTCGACAGCGGCCATTCTTCACGTGTCGACGGTTCGCCGTCGAGCATGAACAATTCAAGCCTCTTGAGGTATTCCGCCAGGCCGCGTCGGCAAGCGGCTTTGTCGGCAAAGCCGTGCAAGGATGCGAAGGCGTCGTTGAACTCGATGATTCGCCCTTGCGCGTCAGAGATATAGACGGCATCGCTCATGCTCGTCAGCGCCGCCTGAAGCTTCCAGGCGCTCTCGCGAAGGTCTTGCTCACTCAGCGCCTTGGCATCCATCACCCGATTGAGTTCTTGCGCCACCGCCCTGATTTCCGGCGGCCCGATGAGGCTGGCCCGAGTGGCTTCCTTGCCGGCTGCGATCAAGGTGGCGGTTTCCTTCAGGTGAGCGATGGGATCCACGATGCCGGCGCCCAGCCGCCACGCGAAGGCAAGTGCGAAGAGGCACAAACCGAGGGCGATCACGATCGCCAGCACGGCCGAACTCGGCTCCTCCGCGATCTCGGCCTTGATGAGCCAAGTCACGAGCACCGCGAGAGGAAGCAGCGCGCCCGCCACAAGAAGGACGATTCGGCTCCGGATCGACAGGTTCTCAAACCATGAAGCCATGAGGGATGGATCAGTTGCGTTAGGGCTTTAGGCCGCCGCTAGGATGCCTCAAAAATGCCGTGCTTTCTGATGAATCATTGACCAGACGCATTCTGCGTGCGGCTGTTCGGCGGCAACATGGCCGCAGGGTCAACAAACGACTTTGCGAGGGCCGGACGTGAAAGTGCTGCTGGTCGATGATTCCGTGGCAATACAGCGAAGCTTCGGCGCGCTGCTGGCGACTGCGGCGGGCGTCGAAATCGTCGGTTATGCGGATGACCTGGCGACGGCTGTCGAAGCCATCGCGTCGAGCACGCCCGATCTCATCGTCCTGGACGCCAAACTGCGCGGGAACGACCGCGGCATCGATGTCTTGCGCCATGTCAGGCTGCACGAGCCTCACATCAAGATCGTCATGTTTTCGCAGTTCAACTGGACGTCGATGCGCCACACGCTCATCAAGGCCGGCGCCCTCGCCTACTTCGACAAAAGCACCGAATTCCAGCAGGCGCGAGACTTCATTGCGGATCTTTCGATCGCCCAGTCCGCCCGATCCGCGCAGTAGTCCGAGTTGGCCGAGTTAGGCCGCGCTCAGGAATTGAGTGCCGGTCTTTGCGTCTTTGCAGGTGCGCGCGTGCCCTGCGCATACGACTGCAATGAACCGAGGTCGAGAATCTCCACCTTGCGTTGCTCGACTTCGATCAGGCCGGCTTCCATCAATGCAGCAAACGACCGGCTGATCGTTTCGTGGGCCACCCCCAGGTAGCTTCCGATGTCGCGGCGCGTCATCTGTAGGCGCAGCGATCTTGGCGATTGCCCGCACGTCGACATGCAGCGCGACACATGCAGCAGGAATCTCGCCAGCCGCACCTCGGACGCGGCGGCAGCCATCATCTCCGACACGCGCGTCAGGTCGAGCATGGCCCTGGCCATCGCCCGCAGGATGCCGCGGTCGAAGGAGGGCAGATGTTGCGCCAGAGCATGGAAGTCGGGCAAGGCGATGGCGAAGACACTGGCGTCCTCCAGTGCGACGGTTGCCATCTGGTGGCGAGCGTCGAACAGCGCGTCGCAGCCAAGCAGTTCCCCCCTGCGGACGAAGCCGAACACCTGTTCGTAGCCGTCCTCGGCAGTCCTGAAGACCTTGAAGACGCCGGTACGAACGATGTGGATGGAGGTCGCCGGCGCACCTTCTAGAAACAAAAGTTCTCCTGTTTGCAGTCGGCGCACCGTCGGCTGAAAGGTCGACATGGGCCAATCGTCGCCAGCGGTCACGCCGATGAGGTCGAGCATGTCATGAAGAGGGGTCGAGTCGCGACGATCACTGCCGTGAAGCCTCAGGCCGATGTTGCCGCTGAAGTACGACGGAGTCTCATGGGCTTGGGGGATGTTCATTGCGTGCTCTCCAGGTTGTGGGCACTGGCCGGGAGGCCGAAGCTTGCCTCGCAAGCTGCCCGACGAACATCGGTGCGATGCTTTGCACAACGGCGGATTCAACCCGAGAGATTCGGATTTCGCCGAACGCTGGCTAGGAAAATTCCGAACGTCGCAGTCTGTCAACGTCTTGTGAAGCCGCGCGTTTGGCGTCATAGTCGATCGAAATAAACACTGAGATCCGGGCAGCTCTGTTCTGCTGGGTCCGAGGAGGTATTGAGATGGACGCCACTGCTTCCGCGCCGGCGCTGCGAATACTCCTGGTCGACGATCACATGGTCGTCCGGGAAGGCCTCATCCGAGTGCTCGATCCGGCCGCCAACAACTGGGTCTTGACCGAGGCGACGACTGGCTATCAGGCGCTCGACCTTCTCGCAGGGAGTGAGTTCGACCTCGCACTCATCGACCTGTCGATGCCCGGCATGACGGGGCTTGAACTGGTTCAACGCATCAAGTCGGGGTTCAACCGTGTCCGCATTCTTGTCCTCAGCATGCACGCCGAAGAGCAGTACGCAATGCGCGCCTTCAAGGCGGGGGCCAACGGCTACGTCACCAAGGACATTGCCGCCAGGGAGCTCGTTGGTGCGGTGCGCAAGGTTGCGGCGGGCGGCGCCTACGTCACCGAGAGCCTGGCCGAGAAGTTCGTGCAGCAACTCAATGGATCGTCGGAAGCTCCCCGACATGCGCAGCTGACCGATCGCGAACTCGAAGTGCTGCGGCGCGTGGCTGCAGGCCAACCGCTCACCGCCATCGGCGATGCGCTTCACCTGTCGGTGAAGACCGTGAGCACCCACAAGACGCGGATTCAGGAAAAGCTGGATCTCTCCAGCACCGCCGAATTGATTCGCTACGCTCTGGAGAACCACATTGACGACGCTTTCGTGCAGACCTAGGCTTTCGCTCCGTTTCCGCTCTTCGTTCTCAATTAAGGAAGGCGAACCATGCGTGCACTGATCGTCCGCTTTGCCCGTTCGCTGATGGTCGCTGCGTCGCTGTTCACGGCGCTCGCCGGGGCGCAGCAGGGGCAGACCTTCTCGCGCGAACAGTTGGACCAGATGATGGCGCCCATCGCGCTGTATCCGGACCAGTTGCTGTCGCAGGTGCTGATGGCCTCGACCTATCCATCGGACGTCGCGGATGCAGCGCGATGGTCCAAGGCGCATCGGGACGAGAAAGGCGATGCGGCGCTGAAGCTCGTGGCCGATCAGCCATGGGACCCGAGCGTGCAGTCGCTGGTTGCGTTTCCCCAGGTGCTCCAGATGATGGGCGACAAGCCGGATTGGGTGCAGAACCTGGGCGATGCATTTCTCGCGTCGTCCAAGGACGTGCTCGATTCCGCACAGCGGCTGCGCGCCAAGGCCCAGCAGACGGGCAACCTCAAGAGCTCCGAGCAGCAGAACGTCATCGTCCAGCAAGAGCCGCAGACGCAGCAGACAGTCATCAAGATCGAGCCCGCCAACCCTCAGGTGGTCTACGTGCCTTCCTATAACCCGACGGTGGTTTATGGCGCCTGGCCCTATCCGGCCTACCCGCCCTATTACTACCCGCCCGCTCCCTACTACTACCCGGGCGCGGCACTCGCGACCGGCATCGCCTTCGGCGTGGGCGTGGCTGCCACTGCTGCACTTTGGGGCAATGCCAATTGGGGCGGCGGTAACGTCAACGTGAACGTCAATCGGTACAACAGCGTCAACGCCAATCGGCAGATCAACGCCAATCAGACGAACTTCCAGCACAACGCGGCGAATCGGCGCGGAGTGCCATATCGCGATTCGGCCAGCCAGCAGCAGTTCGGAAAGAATGTGGCAGGCGCAGACCAGCGCGGCGACTACCGCGGCCGGGATGCGCAGCGTCAGCAGGCTCAATCTCAGTTGCAACAGCGCGGCATGGACCCCGGCCAAGGGCGCGATCAGCTTCGCAATGACCCGGGCACACGCGATCGAGCGCAGGCTGCTGCCGGCGGCGCGGGTCGCGGTCCCGGCGGCGCAGGGGGCGTGGGCGGTCCGGGCAGCGCTGGCCGTCCCGGGGGCGCTGGCGGCCCCGGAGGCGTCGGTGGTGCCGGAGGCGTCGGCGGGGTCGGCGGCGCGGGTGGCCCCGGAAATGTGGGTGGACCTGGAGGCGCTGGACGTCCGGGCGGCGCTGGTGGTCCAGGGGGCGTCGGGGGCGTCGGAGGTGCCGGAGGCATCGGCGGTCCTGGAGGACCGGGCAGCGCCGGAGGCGTCGGGGGTCCCGGGAGTGCCGGGGCACGCGGCGGCGACAACGCCTTGAGAGGCGCCGGCGACGGAAATCAGGCCCGCCAGCAGACAAGCCGCGGAGACGCAAGCCGGCAGTCGATGTCGCACAACTACGGGGGCGGCGGTGGCGCTCGTGCCGGTGGTGGTGGCGGAGGCGCACACATGAGTGGTGGCGGCGCTCGCGCGGGCGGCGGAGGTGGCGGCATGCGAGGCGGCGGCGGTGGTGGGCGCGGCGGCGGCGGCCGTCGTTGAAGCGATTGGAGGAATTCATGACGCAACACACTCAACGACACTCGCGGACATCGTGGCTGAACGTGGGCAAGTTCAAGTCCTTGGCGGCCGGGACGGCGATGGCGCTGTCCCTGTCGCTCGCATCGGGCCCTGTATTCGCGCAGCACGCCTACCCCTCTCCGGACGCGGCCGCGCAAGCGTTCGTCGATGCCGTCACCCGCAGTGATACCGCCGCCCTGACACTCGTGCTCGGCCCCGACTGGAGGCGCTTCGTTCCTGAGGGCGGCGTCGATGTGGACGACATCTACGACTTCCTCGGCGCCTGGTCCAGGCAGCACAAGATCGTGCTCGAAACGCCGGGCAAGGCCATGCTCGCCGTGGGCGACAGCGACTGGACCCTGCCGGTGCCGATCGTGAAGAGCGCCGCCGGCTGGAAGTTCGACCCGAAGGCGGGTGCGGACCTCATGCGCACCCGGCGCATCGGGCGCAACGAACTCGCCGCAATGCAAGCCGCGCTCGCGTACTTCGATGCGCAGAAGGAATATGCGCAGAAAGACCGCGACAACAATGGCGTGCTCGAATACGCGCAGAAGTTCGTGAGTTCACCCGGCAAGCACGACGGCCTCTACTGGCCCGACGCCACGGGCCAGGACGAGAGCCCGCTCGGCCCGCTCTACGGCGGCCAGAAGAGCAGCGAGGGCTATCACGGCTATCACTTCCGCATCCTGAAAGCCCAGGGCAAGGACGCACCGGGCGGTGCTTACGACTATGTGATCGGCGGGCGCATGCGTGCCGGCTTTGCACTGATCGCATGGCCGATCCGCTACGGAGACACGGGCGTGATGAGCTTCATGGTCAGCCATGACGGCACCCTGTACGAGAAGGATCTCGGCTCCAACACCGATGCCGCGGCACGCGCCCTCACGCGCTTCAACCCGGATTCGAGTTGGCGCAAGGTGGACGTGCCCGGCAGCTGATCCGCCCCTTCCAGAGCATCAGGCAGTGGCTCGATGCCGCGCAATGGCTTGTTCGACGCCGAAGAACATGCCATCGCGGCCGAGACGTTCGCCCAGCGGTGAACGCTGCACCATCGCCAGCACGCCGGGATTCAGGCCCGCGAGCCAGAGCGCGATCCCGTCATTGCGCAGCCTTTCCTCGCCTTCGGTCAGCATCTTGAGCGCGGTGTATTCGATATCGAACACACTGCTCATGTCGAGAACGACCACCTGCGGGTGCGCCGCATCGACCAGCGCCATCATCTTGAGACCCATGCGCTCCGCGTTGGCGAAGAAGATCCGCCCTTCCGGCCGCAGGAGAAGCAATCCACCGAAGGATTCATCTTCGGGATGCTCATCGCTTCGCGGCCGCAGCACGCTCGTTCCCGGCTTGCGTCCGAGCACATGCACGGGCGGATCGGACATCTGGTAGGCCAGCGCGACGAGCGACACCACGATCGCGGCGACGATGCCTTGCAGCGTTCCGAGAAGCACCACGCCCGCCATTGCAACGAGCGCCCACACGAACTCGGTGCGCCGAATCTTGATGATGGCCCTGAACTCCGCCGGCTTGATCAAGCCCATCGAATAGACGATGACCACCGCTGCCAGTGTCGCGTGCGGCATCAGCCCGATGAAAGGCGCCAGGAAGAGCGCAGTGCCCAATGCGGCTGCTGCGGTGACCAGTTCGGCAAGCTGGGTGCGCGCGCCACCCAGCTGGTTCACGGCCGTCTGCGTGGTGCCTCCGCCCGCCGGCATTGCATTGAGCAGCGCGCCGCCGACGTTCGCGAGTCCTGTCGCCCAAAGCTCCCGATTGGGCTCCGGCGTCGGATCTCCGCTGCGCGCGAAAGCCCGCCCCGCGGCAATCGTCTCGGTGAAGCTCATCAGCGCAATCCCCAGCGCCGCAGGCCAGAGCGGAATGATCAGCTGCAAATCCGGCAGCGTCACTGGCGGCAATCCGGTTGGCACCGCCCCTACCGGTGCAACGCCATAACTCTCGAGCCCCAGGAACTTCATCGCGGCGATGCCTCCCGCCACTGCGATCAGCGGAGCGGGCGCGCGCGGCGTGAAGCGCTCCATCGCCACCAGCGCGATCACGGTGATAACGCCGACAAGCACCGTCGGCACCGATGCATCCGGCAGGCTGTGCACGACGGAAACCACGTTGTGCAAGAACGAGCCCTTCGCAAAGTGAATGCCGAGCAGCTTGGGGATCTGGTCCACCACGATGACGATGCCGATCCCCGCCTTGAAGCCGATCAGCACTGGTTCGGAGATGAAGTTCGCGACAAAGCCGAGCCGTAGCAATCCCGCCACGACCAGGATGATGCCGGTCATCAGCGCCAGAGTCGCGGTAGCGGTCACCAGGCCCGCAGCGTTGTCGTCCGGCACCACGGCCGCCAACGCGGTGCCGGTCAGGATGGCGATCGTGGTGGTCGTGCTCACGCTGAGTGGACGCGAGGTCCCGAGGAGCGCGTAGATCACCATCGGGACGAACACCGTATAGATGCCGACCTGCACCGGCAGGCCCGCGATCGTCGCATAGGCGAAGGCTTTGGGAATGACAACCGCCGCCGCGATCAGGCCCGCGACGACGTCCGCGGAGAGCCATTCAGACCGATAGTCGCGAAGCCATCCCGGGATCGGCAATCCCACGCGGCCGCGCATGTGATGGCGCATGCTCAATAGATCTCGGGCACCACCCTCAACGGGTGGTCCGACTCGCGGTAGTCGCCGCGCGCTTGCCGCTTGGGGAGCTTGATCTTCTCGCGCGGCACTTCTTCATAGGGGATATGAGCCAGCAAGTGCTTGATGAGATTCAAACGCGCCCGCCGCTTGTCGTTCGAGTTCACGACAAACCACGGCGCCGCCGGCAAGTCGGTGGCCGTGAACATCTCGTCGCGTGCGCGCGAATAGTCGAACCAGCGGTTATAGGACTTGAGGTCCATCGGCGACAGCTTCCAGATCTTGCGTCCGTCCTGGATGCGGGCTTCGAGCCGCCGGGTCTGCTCTTCGGCGCTGACTTCCAGCCAGTACTTCAGCAGGATGGTTCCGGAATCGATGATGGCGCGCTCCACCAGCGGTGTGCCCGCCAGGAAGGCTTTGGCCTGCGCCTCGGTGCAGAAACCCATCACGCGCTCCACGCCCGCGCGGTTGTACCAACTGCGGTCGAAGATCACGATCTCGCCGGCCGCGGGAAGGTGCGCGAAGTAGCGCTGGAAGTACATCTGCGACTTCTGCCGCTCCGTCGGCGCCGGCAGGGCGACGACCCGGAACACGCGCGGGCTGACGCGCTCGGTGATCGCCTTGATCGTCCCGCCCTTGCCCGCGCCATCGCGCCCCTCCAGGACCACGCAGACCTTCAGGCCCGCGTGCTGCACCCACTGCTGCAACTTGACCAGTTCGATGTGAAGTTCGCGCAGTGCCTTGTCATAGTCCTTGCCGGACAGCGGCTGCGACTTGTCGCCTGCAGCAACTTTCGCGTCGCCTTGTTGTGCCGCCTCGGGCAACTCCTGTGCGCCGTCCTTGTGGTTCGATTTGCCCTGATGGTGTCTCTTGTCGCTCTTTGACATTGCCAGCTCCTCGTTGATGAAGGTCCTGTGTCACAGCAGCCGGGCGGCGTCGTCCAGCAGATTGCGGCGCTGCGGCACATCCGCCCGCATCACCCGCACCAGCGCGAACGCGCGCTCGGTGGGTGGATCGCCGGGGACACGCGCGATCTCCAGATCGAGCGTGTGGCCGCCGTCTTCGTCCTGCTCGTTTGGATGCTCTTGACGCTCTGGCAGCACCACGTTCATGCGGCTCAGCCGCAGGCGCCGCTTCGTGACGTGGATCAACCGGCCTGCATCCGCGAACGCCTCGCACATGACCTCGAGTTGCCGGTCAAGCGCCTCGGCGCGCGATCCCAGGCTCTTGAGCTCGCGGTCGTTCTCTTCCATTTGCGTGCGCAAGCGTGCCGGGTCGGCATCGCCTCTGGCCTCGCCGCCCAGCATCGATCGCATGCCCGTGCCCTGGCGCTCGATCAGGCGCAAGCGCGTTGCCAGGAGCGCACGCTCCTGCTGCAAGACATCTCGCCGCGACGTGTCCGCCTCGATCCGCGCCAGCGCCTCGATGGCCAACTGATCGATCATCCGGAACACGATCTCGCGCCGAAGCCCGGCATCTTCGGGGCCGCAGATGCGGATCTGGTGATCGCTGAAGCTCACGGTCGTCTGCGGAACGTCCGAGCGCGTGATGCCGCCTTCCTGGGCGACACCAAGGGTTCGGCGTTCGCTCATCGCCATGCCGAGCACAGCGAACACTTCGCCCAATGCGGGCTCCTGGTCGAGAAAGCGGCGCAGATCTTCAGACCGGCTGAGCGCCGGCCCGACGTCGTCCGCCGAGCCGAAGAACGCCCTCATGTAGGGATCGGATGCCCAACTTGCCGCATCGAGCGTTCGCAGCGGGGGAAATCCGGCGACGAGTTCGCGAAGATGGCGCGCGGCCTTCGAGACTGCCGACTTCAGGCGCGCTTCGTGCCCGCGAGCCAGTCGAAGGCGCGGACTCAATGCCAGAACCCGTTCCACCATTCGCTGGATGTCCTCATCCGGCGGCGCGTCACTGTCGCCGCCCTTGTCGCCGCCTTTGTTCCCGAAGAGCCGACCGATGAGTCCCATGGCCCGTCCTTGTAGAGGATCGATCAGGCGAAGTCGTCGCTCAGCACTTGCACTGTGAGGCGTCCCGTTTTCCAGAACATGTCATGGATCCTCTCCTTGACCTTCTTGAGTGCCTCCGGATGCACTCCGTTGAAGGTCATGATGGCCGCAGGCCGGGTGCCGGCGCCCGGCACGTGCTGGATTTCGTCGAATTCCGGGCAGCCGTATTTGACGAGGAACGCCTTGATCTCGTCATCGGTCGTCCCGTCCGGAATGTTTCCAATGAACAGTCGCGCCATTTGGAATCTCCTTCACTGCGTGCAGCACGGCGAAGCAGCCGTTGCCAGGGGCGGCTCGTCAAAGCCACCGCCCAATGCGAGATACAGGTTGGTTCGCTGCGCCAACTGCTCGGCCTGAACGCGCAGGCGCGAGGTGCGCGCCGCGTAGACGGTGAGCTGGCTCTCCTGCACGGTGCGCAGATCGATCGAACCCACTCGATACTGGATGCGCGTGAGCTCCAGCGCCTGCTCGCTGTCGCGGATCGTTGCGGTGAGGATCGCTTCGCGCTCGCGCAGGATCGACTCCGCGCTCAAGGCACTTTCGACCTCGCCGAACGCCTTCTGGCCTGCGCGCGCGTAGTCAGCCACGGCCACCTTCTGTTCGGCCGTGCGGATTTCCACCTGCGCCCGCAACGCGCCGCCCTGGTAGATCGGCGCGATCAGGTTGGCGCCCAGGCTCCAGATCGGGCTGCTCTGGTCCTTCAGCACGAGCAAGTCGCTCGATACGTTGCTGCCGCCGGCGGTGAGGCTGATGCGCGGAAGCTGCGCCGCCTTGGCTTCGCCCACTCGATCGAACGCAGCGGCGACGCGGCGCTCCGCAGCCACCAGGTCGGGGCGGCGTTCCAGCAGTTCGGACGGCACACCGACCGGCAGAGGGGGCGGCATGGGCGCAAGCTGTGTCGCCACGGCAATTTCCGCCGAGGGATAGCGGCCGAGCAGAAGTTCGAGCGACCGAAGCGCCTGCTCGCGTGCGAACTCCACCTGCTTCAGTGCATCGCGATATGAACCCGCGCTGGCTCGTGCCTGGGCCACGGCCACGTTGCTGCCGTTGCCGATGCGAAAGCGGTCCTCCGACATCTGCAGCAACATTTCGGAAGACCTGAGCGCATCCTTCGTGATGGCGTGCTGCAAGCCCGCTTCAACCGAGAGGAACCACGCCTTGGCTACGGTGGCCGCCAACGACTGGCGTGCGTAGGCGTAGTCGGCCTCTGCAGCCAGCGACTGCTCCTTGGCCGCCGCTTTTGCATAGCGCAGCCGCCCCCACACATCCAGTTCGAGCGATGCATTCAGGAAGATGCCTTGCAATCCTCCGCTGCCGCCCGACTTGCCGCCGCCCAGGCCGACGACGCCCACGGCAGGAAGCAAAGCGGCCGATGCGACCTCGACGTAGCCCCCGGCCTGCTCCACGCGCGCCGCCGCGACGCGCAAGTCGACGTTGTAGGCCAGGGCTTCGTTGACGAGCGCCGTCAACGCCGGATCGCCGAAGGTCGCGAGCCAACCGTCGGCGACGGGCGCGGTCACTCCACCGCCAGCCCTGAATCCCGGAGGCACTGGCGCCTGGGGCAGCACTTCCTTCTGCAACTCAACAGACGTCGGCGGAAGCTTCAGCGCACAGCCGGAAACCACAGCGGCGAGCACCAGCGCCGTCGCGACAGTCCTTCGATGAAGCGCAAGTGTTCGCATCAGTGCAGCTTCAGCACAAGGTAGTTGGTGATGGCGCCGACCCGAAGGATCACCATCCGAATGATGTGGATCATCTCCACATGCTCCGTATAGATGGCCCCCTGGCCATCCGCACCCGCCGCAAGAAAAAGCCCCGCGTCCTTTTCATCGACGATGAACTTCACCGGAAAACGCCCCGGCATCTGCGGATACGCGGCTGTCTGCGGCAGTTGGCCCGATTGAGCCACCTGCCCCTGGCCCTGCGCCCAGACGATCGAGTCGACCTTGGCCGAGATGACGCGGCCCGGGTACGTCTTGAGCGTGAACTCTGCTGCGTTGCCCGGCTCGACAAGGCGCAATTCGTTCTGGTCGTAAAGGCCGACCACCTGGTAGGTCTCCTCGACGAAGCTCATGGCGGGCGCCAAGGGCACTGAGACAACGTACGAGCCTGGCCTCAGCTGGACGTTGATGGCATATCCGCTGGTCGGCGCATAGACGGCAGTCTGGTCCAGGTTCCATTGCGCATTGCCGAGGTCCGCGCGACTGATGTCGACCTGCGCCTTGGCGGTTGCAAGCTGTGCGCGAGCCGATGCCACCGAAGCCTGTTCGCCGTTCACGCGTCCAGACAGCTTTTGCGTAACCTGCGCTTCGTTCGCATTGGCCGTCGCGATCTGCCCTTGCAGGTCATAGAGGTTCGATTCCGCCTGTTCCAGTGCGAATCGATCACCAGCACCGCTGGACACCAGTTCGCGGTTTTGCCGCACCCGCATCTGTGCGAGTTCGTACTTCGGCTGCAGCGACCTGACCTGTCCGGTCGTGGCCTTGAGCTGCTCCTGCAACTGCCGGGCGCCTGCGGAAGCTTCGATCAAGGCCGCCTGAGACGCCGCGAACTTGGCCTCGTCCGCCACCAGCCTCGCCTTGGCGGCAGCGAGTTCGTTCTCGTACTGCGTCGGATCGATGCGAAACAGCAACTCGCCCTTCTTCACGAGGCGGTTGGGTTCGACGGGCACCTCCAGTACGCGGCCTCGCACTTGCGGCACGATCTGCACGACGTACTTGATGACGCGCACGTCCCCTGTCGACGGCGCGACGACGTTGAGCGTCAGGACCAGAATCGTCAGCGCGACGATCGGGATGATCACCACCGTGACCTGCGTCCCGGTGTTCCACGGCAGCCACTTCAGCTTGATGAAGAAGAGCCAGACGAAGAAGGCATAGATGCCAAGGAGCAGCGCTTCCATCAGGTGCTCGCATCTCTGGCCGCGGCGGCGAAGCCTCCGCGCGCCGTCACTGCCGCGAGGTTCTTGCGCAGCACCCTGAGCTCGGCGGTCAATCCTCCCTTGGCATCCATGGCGTCGAGCTCTTCGCGCAGGTGCTCGATCTCATGCTCCAGAAGCTCGCCCGACAGTGCCCGCGCGCCCGTCTCGTGGTAGTAGTCCTCGTGCTTTTCGGTGCCGTAGGCGACCTGGTAGCCCACCGGTTTGATATAGGCCCACAGCCACGCGAGCGGCCAGAGCAGACCGCCGAAGAACAGCGACAGGAGGCACAGGGTCTTGATGGCGTCCCGCTGCGGATGGTGCCGCTTGTGCGCGATTTTTTCCGGCAGCACGTGCACCATCCAGAACAGGACGATGCCGGCAATCGGTACGGCGAAGATGATGAACCAGGCGAGCCCGGTTGCCGCCGAGCTCATCATCTCGGGCGGAAGAAACGATGCGTTCGCGCTCTTCGGAGCGGCCAGGCTGACCGCCAAAAACACAAGGGACGAAAGGCCAAGACCTGATCGGGACCTCTCCCTCGCTCTGCATCGCATACCGGCTCCTGGACTTCCGTGGTGACCCGGCAAATCCTAGATGAGTCGCGAAGCGCCAAATTGAGAAACGTCAATTCCCGTCGACGAAGAGCGCCGAGACTTGGGCGTCACTTGTGGAGGACGAGATGAAACGACACGCCGCCGGCGTGGCAGTCGTGCTCGCCCTCGCCGGCGCAGCACATGCGCAGTCCGACAACGCGGACGGGGCCAACGCGCCCAAGGAAGGAAAGGCCGGCGTCGAGTTCTACGGACAGGCCATGCTCGACGCCATCTACGACGCCGGGCGCATGCACCCTGACTGGCGCGCGACGCTGCGACCATCGCAGATTCCGATCGTCTGCCCGGGCACGCCAGGGTGCGGCAGCAACGGCACGGGTTTGTTGAGCGTGCGGCAATCCAGCCTGGGCTTCAAGTCCTTCATCCCGACGTCGGCAGGTCCGATCAGGACCGACCTGAGCCTGGACCTGTTCGGAACCAGTGGCGGCACCCAGCCCCACCTGCTCGACGCGTGGATCGAATGGAACAGGTTCGGCATCGGGCAGACGTATTCGAACTTCATGGACATCGATGTGCTCCCGGACGTCATTGACTACTGGGGGCCGAGCGGCATGGTCTTCGTGCGAACGCCGCAGCTTCGATTCGTGGCGCTCGACCGGCCGGGAATGCTGGCGGCGATCACGCTGGAGTCGCCCAGTTCGGCGATCGACGCAGGAAGGTTGGCAAGGGTCGATCCGGCCCTCGGCCAAGGCATCACGGGCCACAACCCGGTGCCGGACGTCGTCGCGTCGTTCAGGCTCGAACGGGAGTGGGGGCACTTGCGTGCCGCCGCCATCTTTCGGGAACTGGGCTATCACAACACCGAATCGGTCAGTGGAAAGCCGTCCGGCACGGTCAACGGCTATGGCCTGAACCTCGGCGGCGCATTCGAGATCTCCGCCAAGGATCATCTGAATTGGCAACTTGCAGCGGGGCGCGGCATTGCCAGCTACATGAACGACGGCGGCGTCGACCTCGCGCCCGGCGGCAACCTGCGGGCCGAGGCGGTCCCCTCCGTCGGATGGCTTGTTTACTTCACCCATGCCTGGAACGACAAGTGGAGCAGTTCGATCGGCTACAGCGCGCATCGGCAGAACAATACCGGTGGGCAGATTGCCACGGCCTTTCATGAGGGAAGCTATTCGTCCGTCAACGTGCTCTATGCCATCGCCAGGAACTTGACCATGGGCACCGAATTGATCTGGGGGCGCCTCGAAGACAAGGTCGGCGGCTCGCAGGTGGACTACCGCTTGCAGTATTCGACGAAGTTCACGTTCTGAAGGCTTTCCGAAAGCTAAATGCCAGGAAAAAACAATGATCAAAGTGGTCGACTACCCCCTTCTCGTCTTCGTCATCACGTTCTTCTTTTTGACCTTTTGCATGTGGGCCGGGGCCCGGCTGCTCAGAAGATGGGGCCGCCCGCAAGAGAGCACGCGCGACAACTTCGGCATCATCGTGGGGGCGACGCTGACGCTTCTGGGGCTGCTCGTCGGGTTTGGCTTCTCGATGGCCGTTGGCCGCTACGACCAGCGCAAGAACCTCGAAGAAGCGGAAGCCAATGCGATAGGCACCGAGTACGTGCGGGCCGACTTGCTGCCTGCGGCGGACGCGGAAAAGGTTCGCGGCCTGCTGCGCGAGTATTTCGATCAGCGTGTTCTGTTCTACACGACGCGTGACGAGCGGCAGTTGGGTGAAGTCAACGCGCGGACTGCGAAGCTGCAGACGCAGTTGTGGGCGGCGGTGGTGGCCCCTGTAGCAGCGGCACCGCTGTCGCCGACAGTCGCGCTCGCAGTGTCGGGCATGAACGATGTGCTCAATGCGCAGGGCTATACACAGGCGGCCTGGTGGAACCGGATTCCCCGCGCCGCATGGCTCCTGATGCTGGGCATCGCGGCCTGCTGCCATCTGCTGGTGGGCTATGGCGTGCGCGACGCCACGGCCGAACGCAGCCAGCTTGCGGTTCTGCCGCTGGTCCTGGCCATTGCGTTCTTCCTCATTGCCGACATCGACAGCCCTCGCGGCGGCGTGATCCGCGTAAGTCCCCAGAACCTGATCAGTCTGGGGGACTCGATTCACCCGACCGAAAAGAAATGATGAAGCCGGAATTCGAGAACAAAAACGAAGTGGCAAGAGAGCCGGTCCTCAGCCCGGTCGATCGCGTATCGGAGATGCTTTTCGGGCTTTTCATGGCGCTCACCTTCACGGGCGCCGTGTCGGTGGCCGACTCAGGGCGCGAGGATCTGCGGCAGATGTTCATCGCCGCGCTGGGCTGCAACCTCGCCTGGGGACTGGTCGACGCGGTCATGTACCTGGTTCGCACGGTGACCGATCGCGGGCGATGGATCACGCTGGTGCGCTCCGTTCGCGATGCGGCGGATGCACAGAGAGGTCGTGATCTTGTCGCCGGCTCCATGTCGCGTGTCGGCGCGCGCTTCGTGATGGCAGCCGACCTCGAAGCCATTCGCAGCCGAATGGTGGCCCTGCCGTCCATCCCGTCGCGGCCGAAGCTGTTGTGGCGTGACGCGCTCGCCGGGGTCGCGATCTTCCTGATCGTCGTGACGGCGACATTTCCGGTGGTGCTGCCCTTTGCGCTGATCCAGGATGTCAGGACGGCAATGAATGTGTCCCGCATCGTCGCGCTGACGATGCTCTTCATCGGCGGCCTCGCCTTGGGCCGCTACGCCGGGTACGGCAGCTGGAAGGTCGGCCTGATGATGGTCGGTCTCGGCACTGCGCTGGTGGCTGCGATCACGGCGCTCGGCGGCTGAGCGCCGCTCCAGACTTTCCCTACCCCCCTCCCCCCTCCACCAAGGAGGGGGTGGCGAGTGCGCGCGAATCCCAGAATTCCGCCCGGTCACTGCTCATATGCAGGAGAGACCTCCCACTCACCAACGAAGAAACTGGAAACACGTGCATCACTCCCACCACAAGACGGGATCCGCCGAAACCCGCTCGTCCTTTCGCCTCGCAGCCGTTGCCGCTGCCACCTTGCTGGCGACCTTGTCGTCAGGCGGTGCGCATGCATTCGAGTTCGACACGGGCAATCCGGACGTCTCCGTCCGCTGGGACAACACGCTTCGCTACAACTACGCGAATCGCGTTGCCAATCGCGATCCGAAGATCGGCAACTACGTGGTTTCGGACGAGGGTACCTACAGTTTCAACGCCGGTGAGACGGTGGCAAACCGCATTGACGTCCTCTCCGAGTTCGACCTCACCTATCAGAAGCGCTACGGCATGCGCGTGAGTGCCGCGGGCTGGTACGACAACGCGTACGGCAGCACCAGCCAGTCCAACCCTTACCCGCCGCTGGTGAACATCCCCAGTTACGTCAACCACCAGTACAGCCCTTACGTCCAGCGCTACTACGCCGGGCCTTCGGGCGAATGGCTCGATGCCTTCCTGTTCGGCGGCTTCGACATCGGGAACGTGCCGGTCAACATGAAGCTCGGCCGCCATTCCCTCTACTGGGGCGAATCGCTCTTCGTGAACGGCAACCTCAATGGCATCGCCTATTCCCAGAATCCGCTCGACCTGCAAAAGGGGTTCGCAACGCCTGGCGTGGAAGCCAAGGAACTGTTCCGGCCGCTCAGCCAGATCTCGATGCAGGCGCAGGTGACGGACACGGTGTCGGTCGCGGCGCAATACATGCTGCAGTGGGAAGCCTTCCGCTACCCCGAAGGCGGCACGTACCTCGGCCCCGTGGACTTCGCGTTCAATGGGCCGGACCGCCAGTTCATCTCGGGTCCCCTGGGCTTTGCACAGAACGGCGGCGCACTCAAGCCGCCGCAGCGGGGCGAAGGTGGCCTGTCGACGCGCTGGAGCCCCGAGTGGCTCGATGGAACGATGGGCTTCTACTGGCGCAACTTTGCCGACAAGCTGCCGCAGACCCTGCTCACGCGCGTCGGGCCGAACATCAGCCGCTACAACCTGGTCTACGCCGACAACATCGATCTGTTGGGCGTCAGTCTTGCGAAGAACATCGGCGGCATCAGCTTCGGCTCCGAGCTCTCGTATCGCCACAACACGCCGCTGAACAGCACGGTGCTCGGCATTGCACCAGGCGTGCCTGCGCCGGGCGATACCAACGGGCCACGCGGCGACACGTATCACGGCCTGGTCAATGCAGTGGGCGTGATACCGAAGACTGCCGTTTTCGACACGGCGACCTACGGCGCAGAACTTACATGGTCCAGCTGGTCGAAAGTCACCAGCGGCAAGAACCTCTTCTTCGCCGAGGGCTTTGCGGCCTGTGCCGGCAAGGACAAGTGGGACGGTTGCACCACGAAGAACTACTTCGGCGCCGGTCTCTCCTTCACGCCCACCTGGTTCCAGGTGTGGCCGGGCGTCGACGTGTCGGCACCCCTTACGTACGCCGTCGGCCTCTACGGCAATGCGGCAACCGTCTTTGGCGGCAATCAGGCGAACGGCAACTACAGCGTGGGCGTCGGCTTCGACGTCCGCCAGAAGTACCGCATCGACCTGAAATACATCAACTACGTCGGCCGCTACCGCGACAACGGGTATGCCGTGACCAGCCAGAACGGCCTCACGACCTTGCTCGACGACCGCGCATTCGTGAGTCTGACTTTCAAAGCCACTTTCTGAGAATCCCAACATGAAATTCACCCACTCGGTGCTTGCAGGCGTCGTCGCCGCAACGGCCGCCTTGGCGGCGCAAGCGGCCATCACCGCCGACGAAGCCAAGGCCCTCGGCACGACCCTCACGCCCGTCGGCGCCGAAAAGGCCGGCAACAAGGACGGCACCATTCCCGCCTACGACGGCGGGCTGAAGGCGGCTCCCGCTGGCTTCAAGGCTGGCGACGGCATTCGCCCGGATCCGTTCGCCGGCGAAAAGCCGCGCCTCGTGATCGATGCCAAGAACATGGCGCAATACGCCGACAACCTGACCGACGGCACCAAGGCGCTGCTGCAGAAGTACCCCGGCTTCCGCGTCGATGTCTACCCGACGCACCGCACCGTCGCCTTCCCGAAGTTCGTCACCGACAACACGGCGGCCAACGCAGTGCAGGCGAAGACGGCCAACGAGGGCCGCTCCATCGAAGGCGCGCACGCCGGCTTCCCGTTCCCTATTCCGAAAACCGGCTACGAGGCCATGTGGAATCACCTGGTGCGCTTCAACGGCCAGAGCTACGAAGCCAAGTACCGCAACCTGAACGTCGACGCCAGCGGCCACTCGGCGCTGGCCACTGAAGGTCTGAGCGTGCAGGACTTTCCGTTCTGGGACTCGAGCAAGCAGACGGCCGACACGTACTGGCGCATCAAGCTCACCTACACCGGCCCGGCACGCCGCGCCGGAGAGGCGCTGCTGATCGTCGATCCGCTCGACATCGGCAACAAGGACCGCCGCGCCTGGATGTACCTGCCCGGCCAGCGCCGCGTCAAGGTCGCTCCGGACCTGTCGTTCGACACGCCCAACCCTGGCACCGCCGGTGCGACGACCTTCGACGACACCTTCATCTTCAACGGCTCCATGGACCGCTTCGACTTCAAGCTGATCGGCAAGAAGGAGATGTACGTGCCCTATAACGATTACGCCGCGGTGTACCAGTCCAAGCAGGACGACCTGCTCAAGCCGAACCACCTGAACCCGGACCTGGTTCGCTGGGAACTTCATCGCGTATGGGCCGTGGAAGCCACGCTGCGCGACGGCAAGCGCCACGTCTACAGCAAGCGCACCTTCTACCTCGACGAAGACTCGTGGGCAGCGCTGGCTTCGGACAACTACGACGCGCGCGGCCAGCTCTATCGCTCCGGCTTCGCCTACATGACGCCGAGCTACGACCTGCCGGCACCGTACACCGACATGTTCGGCCACTACGACTTCGCATCGCGCGTCTATTCGCTGACCGGCTACATCGCCGAAACCGGCGGCATGCGTCACACGAAGCCGCTGTCCGACCGCGAGTGGACTGCCGACTCGCTGGCCGGCGCGGGCGTTCGCTGATCGAGGCCCTGCGATGAACGCGAAGCGATTCACGATCGGTGCCCTGGCACTTGCCGCAGTGTTGGCCGCGGCGTTGGCCGCGACGGTCTCGGCACGCGAGGTCCTGCCAGTGAAGCCCGCCGGATGGCGTGACGTGCTGGACACTCCCGCCACCAAGAGCCCGCTCGCTTCGCGCACGTTGCTCAACGGCCTGGCCAACGCCGGCGACCGCGTGGTGGCCGTGGGCCAGCGCGGGCATATCGTCTGGTCGGACGATTCAGGCAGGAACTGGCGGCAGGCCGATGTGCCCGTCAGTTCCGATCTGGTGGCCGTCACCTTCGCGAACGTCACGACCGGCTGGGCCGTGGGGCACGACGGCGTCGTGCTGCGCAGCACCGATGGCGGCCAGAGCTGGACCACCCAGCTGGACGGCCGGCGCGTCGGGGAAATGATGGTCCGCTACTACCAGCGCGAAGCTGCCGCACTGGCGGCCGACGATCCGAAGCGCGCCGGACTGCTGGTGGACGAGGCTCGGCGCTTCGAGGCGCAAGGGGCGGAGAACCCGTTCCTGGACGTCTGGTTCCGCGATGCGTCCGAAGGCTTCGTGGTCGGCGCGTTCGGGCTCGTGCTGCATACCAACGACGGCGGCATCACCTGGGAACCGTGGCTGCACGCGGTGGACAACCCGAAGGGCCTGCACCTCTATGCGGTGCGAGGCATCGGCGCGGACATCTACATTGCCGGCGAGCAGGGACTCCTGCTCAAGCTGGAGCGCGGCGACACACGTTTTCGCGCACTCGAACTTCCTTACAAGGGCACCCTCTTCGGCGTCACCGGCAATGCCCGATCGGTGATTGCCTATGGCCTGCGCGGCACGGTGCTGCGCAGCGTCGATGCCGGAAAAGTCTGGCAGCAGACACCGACCGGCCTGCAGGTCGGACTGACCGCCGGCACGCGCCAGGACGACGGACGCATCGTCCTCGTCAGCCAGGCCGGCCACATCCTGACCAGCAACGATGACGGCGCCAGTTTCAAGGCCGCCGTTGTCGAACGCACCGTCCCCGCCGCGGCGGTGGTCACCCCCGCCAAGGGCGCGCTCGTGATAGCAGGGCCGCGCGGCGCCCAATCGCTTCAGCTGCCCTGACCGGCAGCGGGATCTCGCACATGCACACCCCTATCTCCGCGGACATCTCCGCGCCGAGCTCGCTCGAGCAATTCGACACACGCTCTGGCTCCCCGCTCGAGCGCCTGATCTTCAATCACCGCTTCGCCGTGATGGTCGCCTGCGGCCTGATCACACTGCTGCTGGGTTTCATGGCCGTGACGCGGCTGACGCTCAACGCCAGCTTCGAGAAGATGCTGCCGCAGGGCCATCCCTACATCCAGAACTACCTCGACAACCGCACCGAACTGCGCGGGCTGGGCAACTCCCTGCGCATCGTGGTGGAGAACACCCAGGGCGATATCTACGACCCGAAGTACCTCGCCGCGCTCAAGAAGATCCAGGACGATCTCTTTCTGACGCCCGGCGTCGACCGCGCGTGGATGAAGTCGCTCTGGGCACCGGCCGTGCGCTGGACTGAGGTGACCGAGGAAGGCTTCCAGGGCGGCCCGGTCATGCCAGACAACTACGACGGCTCGCAGGTCTCCACAGAAAAGCTGCGCGGCAACATCGCACGCGCCGGGCTGGTGGGCAGCCTCGTGGGCAATGACTTCAAGTCGAGCATGATCGTCGTGCCGCTGCTGGACCAGGAAGCGACGCCGGGCAAGCGGCTTGACTATCGCGGCCTGTCGCACACGCTCGAACAGATGCGCGCGCGCTACGAGACCGATGCGCAAGGCCAGCCGACGGGCATCCGCGTGCACAGCATCGGCTTCGCCAAACTCGTCGGAGACCTGATCGACGGCCTCTACCAGGTGGCGCTGTACTTCGCATTGGCCGCACTGGTGGCAACGCTCATCATCTTCTTCTACACGCGCTGTGTTCGAAGCACGACGCTGGTCGTCGCGTGCTCGCTGGTGGCGGTGGTCTGGCAACTTGGGCTGGTGGCCGGGCTCGGCTTCGAGCTGGACCCCTATTCCATCCTCGTGCCCTTTCTCGTCTTCGCGATCGGCGTGTCGCACGGCGCGCAGAAGATGAACGGGATCATGCAGGACATCGGCCGCGGCGCGCACCGGCTGGTTGCTGCGCGCTTCACCTTCAGGCGCCTGTTCCTTGCTGGCTTGACGGCGCTGGTGGCCGACGCTGTCGGCTTCGCCGTGCTGATGATGATCGACATCCCCGTCATCAAGGACCTGGCGCTCACCGCGAGCATCGGCGTGGCCGTGCTGATCGTGACCAACCTGATCCTGCTGCCGGTGCTGCTGTCGTACATCGGCGTCAGCGCCAAGGCTGCGCAGCGCAGCCTGCGCGCCGAACTGGACGAGACAACGAGCGGAGTCGGCCGCGTCTACGCATGGCTCGATCGATTCACCGAGCGGCGCTGGGCGCTGGGCACTGTCATCTCCGCCGCGGTGCTGCTGGCTGTCGGCCTCGCGGTGAGCACCCATCTCAAGATCGGCGACCTCGACCCCGGAGCGCCCGAACTGCGGCCGGACTCCCGCTACAACCGCGACAACGCCTTCATCACTTCCAACTATTCGCTCTCCAGCGACACCTTCGCGGTGATCGTCAAGACCGCCAAGGAAGGCTGCCTGAAGTACGAAACGCTCATCGAAGCCGATCGGCTCGCCTGGGCGCTCCAGCAGGTACCCGGCGTGCAGACCACGATGTCGCTGGCCAACGCCGTGCGCCAGATCACCGCCGGCAGCAACGAAGGCAGCCCCAAGTGGCTGACCATCGCCCGCAACCAGGACGTGCTGAACTACGGTGCGCAACAGGCCAGCGTGAACAACCCGGAACTCTTCAACACCGAATGCTCGGTGATGCCGGTGATCGCCTACCTGGCGGACCATCGCGCGGAAACGCTCGATCGGGTGGTGCAGGCCAGCGCCGCCTTCGCTGACGCACACAGCAATGGCGATCGCAAGTTCCTGCTTGCAGCGGGCGGCGCCGGCATCGAGTCGGCCACCAACATCGTCGTCCACAAAGCCTGGACGCAGATGCTGATGCTGGTCTACGCGGCAGTCATCGTGCTGTGCTTCATCACCTTCCGCAGTTGGCGCGCCGTGGTAGTGGCGGTGGTTCCGCTGGTGATCACGTCGGTGTTGTGCGAAGCGCTGATGGTCTGCCTGGGCATCGGCGTCAAGGTGGCGACCCTGCCGGTGATCGCACTCGGCGTGGGAATTGGCGTGGATTACGCGTTGTACCTGCTGAGCGTGCAGCTGGCCCGCCAGCGTGCCGGCGCAACGCTGGCGCAGGCTTACCGCGATGCTTTGCAGTTCACAGGCAAGGTGGTCGTGCTGGTCGGGGTGACTCTCGCGGCGGGCGTGCTCACCTGGGCGCTCTCGCCCATCAAGTTCCAGGCGGACATGGGCATCCTGCTGGCTTTCATGTTCATCTGGAACATGGTCGGTGCGGTGCTGCTGATTCCCGCGTTGTCTCACTTTCTGCTGCGCCCGCGTGCCACCTCTACCCTGATTGGCGAGACGCGGACCGTGGCGATCGCATAGAGGAAGCCGGCCGGGACGGGGCCCTTCACCGGGCTTCGCGCACGGGTTCGCGCCGTGCATAGAAGTCCGCCACGCTTTCGAGTTCTTGCTCTGTCAATGGCCGCACCATGTTGCGCATCTGCCCGAAGCTGTCGTTGCGGCGATCGCCCGCCGCGAAAGCCTTGAGCTCTTTCAGGAGGTACTCCTTGGGCATGCCTTCCAGCCACGGTGCTCCCAGCTTGTGGTCGATGCCGCCATGACACGCGACACAGGGCACGATGTTTCGCAGTGGGTCTCCGACGCGCACCAGCGCGGGCGCATCGGGTTCGTCAGGCCGCACGAGGGCGGCGCGCGCCTTCGGAAGCGAATCGTAGTAGGCGGCGACGTCCTGGATGTCCCGCTCCGACAGCCTGTTGGCGATGGTCTGCATGAACGCGCTGCTCCGGTCGCCGCGCTTGTAGTCATGGAGTTGCTTGATGATGACTTCAGGGTACTGTCCGGCCAGATTGGGCGAGCCGCCGTCGCTCATGCCCTGCGCGCCATGGCACATGCTGCATTGCTGGATCGCGATCGTCGCGCCGCGGCCAGTCGCGTCGCCAGCGCCGGAGCGGCCCATCGCGTTCGTCAATACGACGCGGGTGGTGCCCGTGCCCGGCTTTGGCCATTCACCAGCGGTCGTCCATTCGCTGGGTACGCCCGCCGCTCGGCAGATGCTGTCCCAGAGGCTCTTGGCAGTGAAGTCGCCATGTCTGGACGGCAGCCAGACGAACCCGACCAGCAGCGTCGCCGCGGTGAGCGCGATGATGCCGACCAGGCTCCATCGAAACCATCGGTTGCTCCATGCGAACAGGCTGGCTTGCTGCATCACCGCCCTCCGATGGGAATGACAGGCACAGAGGCATTCTCGAGCGAGGCCAACTGCGCAATGGGAAAACCGTAGTTCACGACCGTGAGAGCGATCATCAGCACGACCCAGAGCGCAAAGCCGTTCAAAGCGACCGGGATGGTCGCAGGCATATGGATTGGCGTGCTGAACCTGTAGGGCGCGGGCACCGCTTCGCTCTTGCCCGCACGCGCCAGGATGAAGATGAAAAGCAGCGCGGACACCACCAGCAGCAGGCCTCCAAGAGTCCCCGCCACAAGCGTCCAGCCCTGGTTGCTGAGCGCGGGGTTCGAGAAGTCGAAGTACGCCATGCGCCGCGGCTGTCCGAGCAATCCGACCCAATGCCAGGGCAGCGTCATCACCATCATTCCGACGAACCAGAGCCAGAGTTGAGTCCGCATAAGGCCGGCGGGCAGCGGCTTGCAGCCGGTGAGCTGCGGCCACAGGTCATAGGCGACCACGAAGTACATGATGACGATCGCGCCCGCAAAGATCAGGTGAAAGTGCCCCGTCACCCACTGCGTGTTGTGGATCGCCTCGTTGAGTTGAAAGCTCATGTTGATGAGCCCGCCCGCACCGCCCAGGCCCAACATGACGAACGAGAAAGCGACGGCCAGCATCATCGGATTGCCCCATGGCAAGGCCTTCACCCATCCGAAAGCCCCCCTCCCCCCGCGCAAGCGCGCCGCGATCTCGACCGACGCGACGATGGTGAAAACAGTGAGAAAGGTGGGCACGGCCACCATCGCCGTGAAAGCTGCGTGCACGAACTTGAACCCTGCGCCCACCTGCGGATCGGCGAAGAGGTGATGAATGCCGATGGGCATCGAGAACACAAGGAAGAGCACGAAGGCGACGCGCCCCATCGTGTCGCTGTAAAGGCGCCCGCCAATGGCGCGAGGCACGATCGTGTAGAACGCGATGTAGGCTGGCATCAGCCAGAAGTACACGATGGCGTGCAGCGTCCATGAGAAGAAGACGCGTGCCAGGCCGGCGTTGATGGTGTCCGTCAGGCCCACTGAAGCCGGCAAGATCAAAAGCAGGATCTCGAGGGCGGCGCCCACCGATGTCCACGCCCACAAATAGGCACCGGCGACGTTGCCGAACATCGCCAGCGGCACAGCCGAGCCGGCATTCTTTTTCTTCCATGCGCTCAGGTTGATCGACATGAGCGCCACCCAGATCCACGAGCCGACCACCACCAGCACGATGCCAAGGTAGTAGAACGGGCTGGCGATCATGGGCGGATAGAAGGTGTAGAGCACCGATGCAAGGCCCAGCGCGACCGGCGTGGCAGCCATGACCGTGCCAACGACCACGAGCCAGAAGCCGGCCCATGCCCAGCGCAGGCCAATCAGCGGCTGCTTCAGCGCGAGTTCGCTGATCGCATAGCCGAAGCCCATCGCCACCAGGGTCGGGAGGACATAGCCCATCACCGTGCCGTGCGCGGTCACGGAGCGGTAGTAATGTTCCGGGTCGCCCACCCACGCACTGAGCGGGCTGCGCACGAACATCTGCCATTCGCCCAACACGATGGCCGCGCCGAATGCGATGAAGGCCACCCAGAAGTGCGCGAGGACGAGTTTTCTAGCGAGGAACACAGCTCATCCTCTCTGCGCCTTTGGCATTGGCGAGGAATTCATCGGCGGGCAGCACCTGCACGCGGCCCCACATCGCCTCGTGGCCCGTGCCGCAATACTCATGGCAGGGCATCAGGCGGTCGCCAGTCTTCTCGAAAGTCGCGGTGAAGGTGGCGATAAACCCCGGAATCAGCATCACATTGGCGTTCGTCTTGTCGACGATGAAGCCGTGGACGGCATCGGCGCTGGTCGCGCGAAAGGTGACCGGCACACCGGCCGGAACGACCAGGCATTGAGGCTCGAACGAATACTGCTGTGCGACGAGCCTGACCACGACCTTGCCATTTGCGTCGACGGTGGTGCCCAGGTTGTTTTCGACGAACTCGCCCGAGACGTGCAGCGTGCGCGGATCGATCGTCTCCACCCGCGACGGCGGCATCGACGCCCAATGCAGTCCGGTGATGATCATCATCGCGAGCAGCAGCGCGATGATGATCATCACGACGATCGCCCAGCGCCTTTCCGCCCCTGCCGCGACGGCTTCGGATGCGCGCGACACGTCGGCGTTTGTCGATGTCACTGGATCACTCCTCGCGGCACGAAGACCAGGAAGTAGAAGAGGAACACGATCGCGACGACGATGAAGGTGGCGACTCCGACGACGGCGAACGTGCCCGCTGGTCCGAGAGAGACGATCTCGTCGATGCGCGCTTCTTCTCGCGCCTGCTCTCGCGCCAACTCGGCGGCTTCGACGGCAGTTGGAAGATCGTCGGGAGTTGCGGTGGCCATGGCGCGGACCTTCCTTGCTGCTATTCGGGAACGAGCGTTCGCAATTCGCTCACGCTGGCGGCGGTCACCGGCGTTCCGCTGTTCTCCCAGGCGACGCGGACATAGGTGACGACCGCCGCCACCTCGTCGTCATTGAGGATGTGCGAGAAAGGCGGCATACCGTGGGGCTTCGGGTTGCGCTTCGTGCCGGGCGCATAGCCGCCGTTCAGCACCATGCGGATCGAGTTGACCGGGGAGCTCATCGTGATCGACTGATTGCCGGCGAGCGGCGGAAACTGCGGCGGATGTCCCTTGCCTTCCTCGCCGTGGCACATGACGCATTGCGTCGCATAGATCTTGCGTCCGAGCTCCATCACGTTCGGACTGACCAGCCGCGCACTGCTCGGCGGCGGTGGTTCGGAGTCCCGCTGTGGAAGCTCCTTCAAATAGACCGCCATCGCCTCGACATCCGCGTCGGAGAGGTATTGGAGGCTGTTGTAGACCACCTCTGCCATGGGCCCGTAGACAGTGGCGCGATCCGAAATGCCGGCCTGCAGCAGATCGCCGATTTCCTTCAGGTTCCAGTTGCCGAGTCCCGCCTCGCGGTTGGAAGTGAGGGACGGCGCATACCAGTTCTGATTCGGGATCATCCCGCCTTCGAACTCCTGCGATGTCTTCGAGCCGCCAAGCTTGTTGATCGCCGTGTGGCACATGGCGCAATGCCCGAGGCCTTCGACCAGATAAGCGCCTCGATTCCATTGCGCCGACTTGCTCTTGTCGGGCGCGTATTCGCCCTGCTTGAAGTAGAGCGCTCGCCAGCCGATCAGCAGGTCGCGCTGATTGAACGGGAACTTCAATTCATGGGGCCGATTTTTCTGGCTGACCGGCGGCACGGACATCATGTAGGCGTAGATGGCGTCCGAGTCCTCGCGCGTCACCTTGCTGTACGACGCAAAAGGCATCACCGGGTACATCAGCGAACCGTCTCGCGAGACACCCTGATGCATCATCCGGTAGAAGTCCTCGGAGGTCCAACGGCCGATGCCGGTCTCGTCGTCGGGAGTCACATTGGGAACATAGAGACTGCCAAAGGGGGTCGCCATCGCGCGTCCGCCCGCGAATTCCTTGCCCCCGGGTGCGGTGTGGCAGGCGATGCAATCTCCGGCGCGTGCCAGATATTCGCCCTTGTTGATCGTCTGCGTCGTCGCGCTCACTTCGACCTTGCCTTGCTCCGCCGGCAGATATCCGGGCATGAAATAGAGAAAGCCCGCGACGAGCACCGCGACGACCACAAGGCCGGCGAGAAGGAGGTTGCGGGTTCCTCTGCGCATGACGCCTACATCTGGCTGCCGCACGACAAGGGCATGCGCTGGAGGTTGGACGACGCGGGAGAAGGATCGTGCGGCGGGTCCTGGCTCGACAGCCAGGTCGCCACCGCGTACACATCCGCTTCGGACATCCGGTCGGCGATGCGCTTCATGCAATCGGGCTGCGCGGCCTGCCGGTTGCCCGTGCGCCACCGCGTGAGCTGCGCAACGATGTAGGACGAACGCAATCCCACCAGCCCCGGGATGCCCGGCTCCATCCCGGTGAGTCCGGGGCCGTGGCATGAAATGCAGGGCGGTATCTGCTTGCTCGCATCGCCCGCGACGGCGATCGTCGCGCCGCGCTTGATCACCGAATCCGGCCCCGTAGGCGGCAGATTGGCTTCAAACGCGGGACGCTGCTTGGCGAAGTGCTCGGCGATCTCCCGCAGATAGGCGTCCGGCAGATAAGCCACCAGATAGTTCATCGGCGGATAGACCCGCTTGCCATCACGAAAGGCGACCAGCTGGTTGTAAAGGTAGGCCGCAGGCTTGCCCGCGATGCGCGGAAAGTATGGGTTGCTGGTGCCTTGTCCGCTCTGGCCGTGACAGGTGACGCAGCCTTGGACCCGCGCTTCCATCGAATCGACGGTCTTGAAAGCGGGAATGGCAGGGTCTTGCTGCGCCAGCGCCGCGCGCGCAAAGGCCAGGACGAACATCGCCGTCAGCAGCGCCGCCCGTCCTGGTCTGATGCGAAGGGGTGGCATTCTGTGATCGGCCGTTCCGTCGAGCCTCAGTCCAGACCCGAGACCATGAGGACGGCGGAAGCAACTGAACATGAAGCCGGCAACGCGTGGAGCTTCATCATCATGGACGTTCCTTTCTGCCTTCTGGTTACGAGCCCAGCAAAAAATTATGATTCCGCCGCAGATGCACGTATTGACGATTGTCAGTTCATCGCAAAGCGCCGTTCAGGACAACCAGTGCATCATCGCAAGCACGAGTCCGATGAGAAACACAGTCTCGCCGACCATCAGCGCCACCGGTTTGAGGCCCACCGTCGCCAGCTCGCGCAATTGCGTCTTCATGCCGATCGCAGCCATCGATGTCACCAGACACCATTGCGAAAGGTCGGTGCCCAGCTTGGTCAGCCCCGCCGGAACCCATCCGGTGCTGTTGATGGCGACCAGCACCGCAAACGCCACCGCGAACCAAGGCAGCAACGGCGGCCGGGGTCCGCCGGCGCCTTTGCCGCCAGCGCGTGTACACATCACGGCAAAAGCGATCACCGGCAGCAGCATGGCCACCCGCATGAGCTTGACGAGGGTGGCCACGTCACCGGTCTCGCGCGACATGCTGTAGCCTGCCCCGACGACTTGCGCCACGTCATGGATGGTGCCGCCGAGGAAAATCCCGGCCGCGCGCGGGTCGAGTCCCAGCAGATGCGCCAGCAGGGGGTAGACGACCATCGCCAGCGTCGACAGCGCCGACACGCCTATCACCGTGAACAGCGTTGCGCGTTCCTTGCCCGGATGGGCAGGCAGCGCGGCTGCGAGCGCCAGCGCAGCCGATGCGCCGCAGATGGCGGTTGCGCCACCGGTGAGCAAGCCGAACAGGCTCTGGAATCCGAGCAACTTCGCGGCAATCATCGAAACGGAAATGGTGACCACGACGCAGATGACCACCAGCAGCACCGGATGCCAACCTAGCGCTGCGACCTGGCCCATGGTGATGCGAAACCCCAGCAGCGCGACGCCGCAACGCAGCACTTCGCGCGCAGTGAAACCGATACCGGCCGCGCAGGCGCCGTCGCTCGAGAGGAAGTTCATCGCCATGCCGAGAATCAGCGCGAACAGCATGACGGGCGCGCCATAGTGCTGCGAAAGCGAAGTCGCGGCGATTGCTACAACCAGGCTGGCAAGTACGCCAGGAAAGAGCGTGCGGCCGCGAGTCGGCAAGGCCGCGAAGGTCGTGATCATTGGGTTGTCAGGCTTGTGCGAGCAGGTGGTTCTGGAAAACGTCGCGCAGCTTGTTCTTCTGCACCTTGCCCGTCGGCCCCAGCGGAATGCTGTCCACGAAGACCACGTCATCCGGCGTCCACCACTTGGCGATCCGCCCGTCATAGAAGGAGAGAAGTTCATCGCGCGTGACGGACTCACCCGGCTTGCGCGTCACCACGAGCAGCGGGCGCTCGTCCCATTTGGAGTGACGGGCCGCAATACAGGCCGCGAGCGCCACTGAAGGGTGTGCCATCGCGATGTTTTCGAGGTCGATCGAGCCGATCCACTCGCCGCCGGACTTGATCACGTCCTTGCTGCGGTCGGTGATCTGCATGAAGCCCTCGGCGTCGATCGTGGAGACATCGCCCGTGGGGAACCAGCCGTCGACCAGAGGACCATCGCCCTCGCCCTTGAAGTAGTCGGAGATGATCCACGGACCACGCACCATCAGCTCGCCGGCGGTGACGCCGTCGTGCGGCAGCTCGGCACCGTCTTCGCCGACGATCTTCATGTCGACGCCGAACACCGGCCTCCCCTGCTTGGCCTGGATGGCGAGACGCGCCTCGGCATCGAGACCCTGTTGGCGTGGCTTGAGCGTGCAGACGGTACCCACCGGGCTCATCTCGGTCATGCCCCAGGCGTGCAAGACCTTGACGTCGTAGCGTTCCTGGAAGGTGCGCATCATCGCGGGCGGGCACGCCGAGCCACCGATGATGGTGCGGCGCATGGTGCTGAATTCGAGGCCGTTGCCTTCGACATGCGTCAACAGGCCTTGCCAGACGGTAGGCACGCCAGCCGAGACGGTGACGCCTTCGCTCTCGAAAAGGTCGTGCAGCGATTTACCGTCGAGCCATGGTCCGGGAAACACCAGCTTCGCGCCGACCATGCACGCGGCGTAAGGCAGACCCCACGCGTTGACGTGGAACATCGGGACGACCGGCAGGATGACGTCGTTGGCGGAGCAGTTCAGCGCATCCGGTAAAGCGGCCGCATAGGTGTGCAGCAGGGTCGAGCGGTGGCTGTAGAGCGCGCCCTTTGGATTGCCGGTCGTGCCTGACGTGTAGCACAGCGACGAAGCAGACTTTTCGTCGAACACAGGCCAATCGAATTCAGGCGAATGCGCCTCGACCAGCTCTTCGTAGCACAGCAGATTCGGCACCTTGGACGATGCAGGCATGTGCGCCCGGTCGGTCATCGCGACGAAAGCCTTGATCGTCGATACATTGGACGCGATCGCCTCCACCAGCGGCAGAAAGGTCAGGTCGAAGAACAGGATCTGGTCTTCGGCGTGGTCTGCGATCCACGTCACCTGATCGGGATGCAGGCGGGGGTTCAGCGTGTGCAGCACGGCACCCGAACCCGAGACTGCGTAGTAAAGCTCCATGTGGCGGTAGCCGTTCCACGCCAGTGTGCCGACGCGGTTGCCGAACGCAACGCCGCGCGCGGCCAAAGCACCGGCAAGACGCCGTGAGCGCTCGGCCAGATCGCGATACGTGTAGCGGTGAACATCGCCCTCCACGCGCCGCGACACGATCTCCTGCTCGCCATGATGGCGTTCCGCGTGGGTCAGGAGCGTGGAAATCAGCAGCGGCTGCTCCATCATCAATCCGTTCATGGATGTCTTCTCTTTCAATTCGTCGAATTCATTGGATGGAGCGGTCCGCTCAAGCCATTGCCTGGCGCCCGGGGGCGACGGAGTCGGCTCGCGCCTCGTGCTCGGCTGCCTCTCCCGCACGCTGCAGATCGCTCTCGTAGGTGCGCGCTGCAATCAGGAGCGCTGCGGCAGCCAGCAGGCTGAAGAGCGGCACGACCATCAGCGCCCGCTCCAGCGACCACGCATCTGACAGGAAGCCTGCAATGAGCGGCCCCAGGGCCAGGCCGAACAGGTTCTGGAAAAGCGAGAGCACCGAAGCGCCGGTTGCGCGAATGCCAGGATGGATCACTTCGATCACTGCGGCAGCCACAGGGCCGACGGTGCAGGTCATCAGAAAGCCCCCAAAGGCAAGCACGCCGAACTGCGCACTGGCAGTGAGCTGAAGGCCGATGCTCGAAGCGCCGAAGGCCAACATCAGCACGACCATGGAAGCGACGCACAGCAGCGCCGTCGAGTACAGCTTGAACTTCGGGCGACGACGCCCCGAGTAGTCGACCACGGCGCCCCAGACCACACTTCCCAATGCACCGCAGAGAACGACCAGCGAAGCCTTGATGGCAGCCTGTTCCGGCGCCATGCCATGGACCCGGTTCAGGAAGCTCGGCAGCCATGACCAGATCGCCGAGACCGTAATCAGCTGCAGCGGAGCGGCGATGCACAGCCAGAGCATGGTGCGCGAGCGAACGAGCGCATGCATGATGGCACTGGCCGTATTGCGCGCCGAGCTGGTCGCCTGGTCGAGCCGCGCGGTGAGCTTGACTGTCGGGTAGTCGCGCACCTTCAGGTACAGCAGCGCAAGGATCAGCCCAGGAATGCCGACAGCACCGAATGCAGCCTTCCACCCGAAATGGGCGGCAATGACGCCGCCCAGCATCACGCCCAGCACCGAACCCACAGAGGCCGAAGCGAAGAAGCCGGCGAGGACCGCACCGCGAAGGCGCGACGGAAAGTGGCTGGCGATCAACGCGGCGCCGACGGAGCCGTAGCCCGCTTCGCCCAGGCCGACCGTTGCACGTGCCGCGAGTAAGGTGCCGTAGCTGCGGGTGAACATGCAAGAGATGGATGCCAGGCTCCAGATGGTGGCCATGACAACCACGCTCTTGACGCGGCTGGCGCGGTCGGCGAACAAAGCGACCGGAATGCCGGCCAGCGCAACCGTGACCGACACCGCCGAGACGAGTCCGCCGAGCTGCTTGTCCGAGAGACTCCATTCGCTCTTCAGGTACGGGAAGAGCGACACGATGACCTGTCGATCGATGTAGTCGAACATCATCAGCCCGACTGTCATGGCGAAGGCGAACCAGGCCTGCCCGCGGGTGAACAGGTATCCGTCCCGGCCCGGCATTGCTTTTGTTGCAGCGATATTCATGGCAATCCCTCTCAGGGCACAAGAACGGTCGCGCCGACCGTCTGGCGGGACTCCAGCGCAGAGTGCGCGTCCGCCGCGTCCGCCAGCGCGAAGGTCTGCTTCGGCTCGCTCACGATGCCGCCGGACAGCACGTGCCCGAACAGCTCGTCCGCCATCGAGAGCATGTGCGCGCGCGGCATGATGTAGTGCATCATCGCCGGCCGCGTGATCCAGATGGACCCCTTGACGGCCAGAGTCATCGTGTCGATGACAACCGGCCCGGACGTCGTGCCGTTGCTCACCAGCACACCGCGCGGGCGCAGGCTGTCGAGCGAAGCTTCGAGCGTGTCCTTGCCGACCGAGTCATACACCACCGGCACGCCCTTGCCGTCCGTGATCTCGCGCACGCGCTCGGCGATGTTCTCGCGCGAGGTCACGATGACATGAGCGCAGCCGTTCGCCTTGGCGATCTCTGCCTTCTCGTCCGAGCTGACGGTGCCGATCATCGTGACGCCCATCGCCTTCGCCCACTGGCAGGCGATCGAGCCCACGCCACCGGCAGCCGCGTGATAGAGGATCGTCTCGCCGCCGTGGAGCGGAAAGACTTGGCGGAACAGGTACTGCACCGTCATGCCCTTCATCATCAAGGTGGCTGCAGTGCGATCCGAGACGCCATCGGGCAGCGGAATCAGCACGTCGGCAGGCATGACGCGAACGTCCGAATACGCGCCCTGGGGGCCGATCAGGTAACCGACGCGGTCGCCGACCTTGAATTCCGTCACGCCCGGGCCGATGGCTTCGACGACGCCCACTGCATCGGAGCCCAGTCCACTGGGCTTCGGCACGGGATAGCGTCCGGTTCGAAAGTAGATGTCGATGAAGTTCACGGCCACAAAGGTGTGGCGTACGCGAACCTGGCCTTGGCCGGGCTCGCCGACTTCGACGTTTTCGAGCTTGAGCACTTCCGGACCACCGGTGTCGTGCAGGCGAATGGCGAGTGCCATGTTGTCTCCTTGGATCTTGATTCAGGAATGGCGGGCGCTCAGCCAGCCGCGTTGTCGTTGTCTTTGTCGTCGTCGGCGAGTTCATCGATGAACTGCTCGGCCTCGGGCCAGTGGCCGAAGCCGGAGGCCGGATTGAGGTGTCCGACTTCACCGAGGTCGACGAGGCGGCTGCCCCAGTCGCGCGCGAGGTCGGCAACTCTCTCGTACTCGGCGAGCGGATCGTTGCGGCTGGCGGCAACGATGCTCGGAAACGGAAGACGCTGACGCGGAACGGGCAGCCAGCCGCTCGCATTCAGTTGTGCCACTGTGGGATAGCCGTCGGGCATGGGCCGCTCGAAGTCCGGCGGCGCGGCAAGCAGCGCACCGAGAACGGGGCGCCTTGTCTGCAACGCCCAATGCGCCAGCATCACGACGCCGCCGCTGTGCGCGACGATCAACAGCGGCCCTTCGATCGCCTGCGCTTCACGCTCGATGGCATGGACGCGGGCTGCGCAGTCCAGATCCTCGCGGCCCATCGGCGGCACCACGCGCACGCGCGCCAGGCGCTCCGCGAGCAGCGTCTGCCAGTGCGCGGCCACATGGTCGCGCAAGCCGGGGACGATCAGGACAGTGGCAGGCCGCGCAACCATTGCTCAGGCCGCCTTGCGCAGGAAGCCCTGGTGGGCGCCGTTGCGGTTGGGAGCGAAGCCGTTGGCCAGCAACGACTCTTCGACCGTGTCGTAGAAGACGCCGATCTTGCTGATCTCACGCGCTTGTTGGGCGGTCGCAATGGGGCGGCCGAATTCGCGCGAAATACGCACCAGTTGCTCGATCTGCTCGACCGTGCTCGCCTTTTTGGTGCGCGACTGGTTCCACAGGTTGTCTTCGGTGCCAGTGCGCACGTGCAGGCCCATGGCGATGCCCATCATGTTGACCGGCAGCACGTTGCGCATCGAGCTTTCGACCGTCAGCACAGCGCCATCAGGTGTGGCGCGCACGAAATTGGCCAGGTTGTAGATGCTCGGCACGTCCATGCCGCCGCCGATCGCCACCCAGTTCATGACCAGCGGGCCCTTGTAGATCCCGCGGCGCATCAGGCGCTCGACCGACTCGAAGCTGTTGATGTTGTAGCACTGGAAAGCGCTCTGGATGCCGGCTGCGTTCAGGCGGCGGATGTGCTCCTCGGCCCAGCCGGGCTGGGAAGGCACCGTCATTTCCTTGTAGGCGTTGAAGACTGCCGGGTCTTCCATCGAAGTGCCCTTGTAGTCCTCGTATTCCCAGTGCTCGACGACGTTCATCTGCGACGTGTTGATCGTCACGGTGACCTGATCGGGCTTGGGATCGAGATCGGCCAGCATGTGGCGCGTGTCGTCGCTCAGCCACTTGGCAGCCGCGCCTTCGTTTTCCGGTGCGAAGCTGATGGAGCCGCCCACCTGGATGATCATCTCGGGCACGGCATTGCGCACGCCGGCGATCAGTTCATTGAACTTCGACAGGCGCTTGCTGCCCTTGCCGTCGAGTTCACGAACATGCAGGTGCAGCACGGTGGCGCCGGCGTTGTAGCAGTCCACTGCCTTCTGGATCTGGTCTTCCATCGTGACAGCGATGTCCTCGGGGAAGTCGGAGGGCACCCACGACGGCGCGTAGGGCGCTGCCGTGATGATCAGGGGCTGCTGGTTTTCGGGGTAAAGGGAACCGTCGAGATAGTTCATGTTGAAGGCTCGTGGAAAAAGTAAATGGGACGGAAGAAGAGCGAAGAGGCGTTGCCTAGAAGGTGGCTTCACCGACGATGCCGGCGCGCTCCATCTTTCGATGGCACGGCGGGTAGTCCATCACCGCGTAGTGCTGCGTGCAGCGGTTGTCCCACATGGCCACGCTGTTGGGCTTCCAGCGGAAGCGCACCTGGTATTCCGGGATGGCCGCCTGGCTGATCAGGTACTGCAGCAGCTGGCTTGCGCCCGGCGCGTAGTCCTGGCCGTAGCGCACGTTGTCGACATTGTGGAAATTGGTGAAGTGCGTCGTATATGCATTGACGAACAGGACCTTCTCGCCCGTCTCAGGATGCGTGCGCACCACCGGGTGCTCGGCATCCGGGAACTGCGCGTGCAGCGCGAGGCGCTTTTCGATTGGCATCGCGGCGCCGAAGCTGGCTTCGATGCTGTGGCGGGCGCGCAGGGGGGCGATCCGATCCTTCACATGCTGCGGCAGCCGCTCGTAGGCGAGCGCCATGTTGGCCCACGTCGTGTCGCCACCCACCGGCGGGCATTCCACGCAGCGCAGAACGGCGCCGAGCGGTGGCTTCTCGCGCCACGTGGCGTCGCAATGCCAGGAGTTCTCGTAGCGGTCGTTCGGCTGCTCGGGCGACTTGTAGATTCGCACCAGTCCTGGGTTCTCCGGGTCACTGCCGAGCACCGGGTGGGGCTCGAGCTCGCCGAAATGCCGCGCGAAGGCCACGTGCTCGGCGCGCGTGATGTTCTGGTCCCGGAAGAAAAGTACTTTGTGCTTGAGCAGGAGAGCGCGGATTTCGGCAACGAGCCCGGCGTCGCGCGAGGCGGCGCCCAGGTCTACGTTGCGCAGTTCGGCGCCGATACTGCAGGTCAGCGGTTCGACCTCGATGGAGGTCTTGAGTTCGCGTGTATTCGTCGGGTTCATGGGCCTGTTGTCTCCTGACTCTTGTCGGTAGGAACGGGCCGCGAACGGGCGGCTCCGTAGGCCATGAGAATAGGGAGATGGCCCTTGCGGCGCCCCCTCCTTGCAGCAGGGGCCCTCCCCTTCAGGCCCCTGTAGCGGCGTAACCGCTTGTCAGTCGGACGACTTGATCAGCCCGAGGATCCGGGCGCGGAGAACGACCTGCTTGCGCGTGCCGGCGTCAAGCTTGGCGAAAAGATTCTTGACGTGCCATTTGATAGTGGTTTCCCCCACCTGCATGGCCCGCCCGATTTCCTTGTTCGACAGGTTATGGGCGAGCAGCTCCAGCACCTCGCGCTCCTTGGGCGTGAGCACCATGCCGTAAGGCGCGGACGGCCGTTGCAGCTCCGGCTGGCTCGAGCGCAAGCCCGGCGCCGCGGCAGGCTCGGGCGCAGCGCCGTGGCGGCTCGATCGGGCGGAGTCTCCAGCGGAGACATTTCGGACCCAGTCGCCCAAGTCCGGATGCGCATCGGCAAACACTCGGCGCAGCCCGAAGGTTTCCGCAAGATCCATGGCCTCGCGCAGCTGCTTCTGCGAATCCTCTCCGCACTGGTACAGGGCAAAGGCGTGCAGTCCGAGAACCTCGATGCGCAGGCGCCCCTGCTTGATCGTGCGCGCCAGTTCGCCGGCCCGGGACAATGGCGCCATCGCACCGCGCCAGTCCTTCGCCGCAATCGCCGTGTAGCACTGCGCAAGCTCACGAAGAACATCCACGCTCTCCCGCCAAAGCGGCCCCTTCGGCATTGCCGGGTCTTCCAGCAGCGCATCGATCTCCCCGCAAAGCTGGCGGCAAGTCACGGCGCGATATCGCCTGGCGTGCATTCGCACCTGCTCGCACAGGCTGGCAATGCGCAAGCGCGGCAGATTGCGGGCCCGCCCCGCCGCATCCATGGCACCGAGCAGTTCCAGCGCGCGATGTTCTGCGCCTTCAGCCGCTGCGCTACGCGCCATGGTCCGATAGGCCAGCAGCAGCGATTCAGGCACGCCGCTGTGCTCGAGCACGTCGAGCCGGTCTGCCAGCAATGCCGCGGATTCGCCCGGCCGATCGCACTCCCAGGCCGCCGTGGCAAGCAGCGCGGCGAGCATGCAGCTGAACCGGTTGCGACGGCCCAGTTCGGCTTCTGCACGCGCGACTGCGGGGCGCAGGAGACTTTCGGCAAGCAGCACCTGCCCTTCCCAGATGTAGCTGAGCCCGACGATGAATTCGCCCCAACGCACGGTGTAGCCGACGCCGCCGAAGTCGCCACGCGGCGCCTGTTGCTCACGCAGGCGCGCCAGGGCCGGTTCGCCGGACAGGAGCGCCCGATAGGCGGTGCGGTTGGCATGAACCTGCAGCAGCACCGGATCGTTGATGGGCGGTGCGTCGGACCAGGGGCCGTGCAGTTCGGCGAATCGATCGGGATCGTCCGCGAACACCGACGCGCCACCGAGAATCAGCGCGCACTCATAGCGAAGATCCGTGCCGACCTCGGGCTGCGCCAGGATGCGCGCCACAAGCTGCTCGGCCTCCTGATGCCGCTCGCTGACGCCCAAAGTCCAGGCTGCGGCAAGCAAGAGCCGGGGCCGCCGGTCCAGTTCGTCGGCCGGAAGCTGCGCAAGCCATTCGAGCACGGCGCCCTGCCTGCCGTGTCTCATGATGGATTCGTAGAGGCTGCGTTCGGCAAGCCCATAGGCCTTCTGGTGCTCGCCCGCCGTCAATGCGTGCCGCGCCGCGTATTCGAGCAGCCCGTGCTCGGCGAGCCATTCGGCCGCGCTTGCATGCACTGAAGCCTGTTGCGTCGCATCGAGCGCCGAGAAGAGCTTGCGCAGTACGTCGCGCGCGAGCGTATGCATGCGCAGCCACTCGCCGCCCTCTGATTCAGCGAAGACAGGCGTGTCCCGGCTCAGGCGCGCCAATCGTTCGACGGCGTCTTCGTATCCGCTCACCGAGCGACACAGGTCCGGATGCAGGTGATCGAGGATGGAAATGCGAACGAGGAAATCGCTGTCGCCGGGGTCGAGATTGGCCAGCAGCAGCTTCACGAAATGATCGTGAAGCCTGCCGTCGAGCATCGCCATACCGGCAACGTCGGCATGCGCATCGACGCCGCGCGAGATGATCGTCAGCGCAACCTGGACGCCGAGCGGCCATCCTTCAGTGACTTCGTGCAGGCGTGCCGCCGTGTCGTTGTCGACGCGCGCACCGAGGCGGCTGCGCACGAGTTCCATGGTTTCGTCGAGCCGAAAGCGCAACGATGCGGGTTCGACCAAGGCGCACTGCCCATAGGCGACGAGGTCGTCTATGTCCAGTTGGCAATCGGGGCGCGCAGCAACGATCACGCGCAGGTTCGGCGGCGCATTGCGCATGAGGTAGACAAGGGCTTCGCGCGAAGCCATCGGCAGGCGCTCCGCCTCGTCGACGAACAGCACGACATCGAGGGCCGCCTGCGCCAGCTCCGCGAGCCAGACGGTGATTCCCTCGAGACCGCCCGGACCCACGGCTTCGAGCAAGGTGTGCCCGAATGTCGAACGCCCGGAACCGCGCCGCACTGCGAGCGCGAGGCTTTGCGCCAGGCGTTGAGGTTCGTCCTGCGGCTGCGCGAAAAGCCATGCGACGGTGGCGCCGCGGGACAAGTGTTCGAGCCGCCACTGCGCCAACAGGGAAGTCTTTCCGAATCCGGCCGGGGCTTGCACGACCACCGCGGGAAAGTCCCGGATGCCGGGTGCGGTCGACAAAAAGCGTGCACGCGAAACAAGATCACGCGGCACCCGAGGTGGCGAGACCTTGAGCAGCAAGTCGTCGTCGACCTGGTCGGAAGCACGCGTCACAGACGTCCTCTCTTCGAGCGGAGGTTGAGGGCGCCGGTCCGGTGCGGACGGGTGGCTCGGAGGTGCCCAAGTGCGCGTTTGCGACGCCCGCGGGCGCGAGAATTCTAGCGACACGCATCGACCGCACAGGGGAAAGTCCCCCTCCTCGCCTACTTCTTCGCAGGCTCCATCGACAGCGCTACCGCCTCCGTGTAGACCGCATGAACCTGGTCGCCCACCTTGATCATTTTCAGTTGCTCGGGATCGCGGATGGTCAGGTCGACCTCGTACTCCGTCCCGCGAAGCGTGATCATGTGGGTCTTCCTGTTGACGGCAACCACATTGGCAGTCACCTCGACCTTTTGGCCGACCATGCCGCCCGGAAGCTGGCCTGCCGCCGTCCTGTCGGCCATGGGGGTCTGGACGCTGCTGCGCAGTTCCTTGCCGTCTTTCATGAGGGTCAGTGTCAGCGCCTGCGCGTACCGCACCGATACGGTATCGCCCACCTTGACCTGATCGAAGTTGCGCGCCTCCGGGCCGACGGTGAAGGCATGCACCCGGCCATGCGAATCCTTGATGGTCACATGGCGATTTGCGAGATCGATCGACTGGACCACGCCTGTCGCCCGGATGACCTCCTTGACGGTACCGGTACCGGGGCTGGTCGAGGCCGCGACCTCATGGCCGGGCTTGCCCTGCGAAAGAGCAGGGGTCGCCAGCGTGCCCAGAACTGCCGTCGCTGCGAGTATTGCCAGGAACTTCATCAACGTCTCCTTAGTGACTGTCGGAAGATGGTGAGTAGCATGGCCCCAAGGGGGGCGCATGCGATTGATATTCGTCAACGAGCCTATCGAGCCACGCGCGCATGCTCTCTTTTTTTCGAGGTGGATGCCATGAAACTCGCAGGACTCGCATCGGCCATGCTGGCTTTGTCACTGACGACACCGGGGGTCGCGCAAACGCCCCCGGCAGGCACGACAGCACCCACCGCGCCGGCCGCACCCGCTGCGCCAGCCGCCAACGCGGTCGATCCGGCGTCGATCCAGGCTCTCAAGGACATGGGCGCGTACCTGCAGACATTGGGACGCTTCCGGACGTCGACCTCGCTGATGGGCGAGCGCGTTCTGGTCGACGGCCAGAAGCTGCTGCACACCGCCTCGGCGACCCTCGACGTGCAACGGCCGGACAAGCTGCGCGCCCGGATGTGGAGCGTTCGATCGGAACGCGAAATCATCTCCGACGGCAAGACGGTCACCCTCGCCTTTCCCGAGCAGAAGTACTACTCGTCTGTCGAGTTCTCGGGAACGAACGGAGAACTCGTGAAGAAGCTCGAAGACCGCTACGGCTTCGAAGTTCCGCTTTCGGATCTGTTCCTGTGGGGCACGCCCGCTGCGCCCGTGGACAAGATCGAGTCGGCGATGAATGCCGGCCAGGATCTCGTCGGCAATGACCTTTGCGACCACTATGCGTTCAGACAGGGAGATTTCGATTGGCAGATCTGGATCGCCACTGGTGCCAAGCCCTTGCCGCGCAAGCTCGTCATCACCAATCGCGCCGACGAGGCCCGTCCCCAGTCGGTCAGCGTCATGGACTGGAACCTGAAGCCGGCATTCACCGAAGCGACGTTCAGGTTCACACCCCCAAAGGGCGCGACAAAGATCGAATTTGTTCCGGCGAAGACCAACTAGAGGAGACCACCATGAACGGATCTTTCAACAGGTTGCTCGCTGCCCCTCTGGCTGCTCTCATGCTGGCCTCCTTCGCCATGATTCCGGCGGCGGAGGCTGCGGGTCGGGACGGCGGCGGCCGGGGAGGTGGTGGTGGCGGTGGTGCTCGCGCAAGTGGCGGCGGCGGCGGTGGCGGTGGCGGTGGTGGAGCTCGCGCTCAAGCGGGGGGCGGCGGGGGCGGCGCTCGCGCAGGTGCGGCCGCAGGAGGTGGTGCGGCTGCGGGCGCGGGCGGTGCTCGCGCCCCAGGCGCTGGCGGCGCTGGCAACAGGCAGGGCCAGCAAGCCAACAACGCCAGAGCCGACACGCGCACCAATGACGTTCGCAGTTCCAGCGTCAACAACGTCAACAACAGCACTCGCAACAACAACGTCAATGCGAACCGCAATACCAACGTCAACACCAATGTCAACGCCAATCGCAACACCAACGTCGTCGTCGCCGGCGGCAACAACAACAACTGCTGTGGCGGGTGGGACAACGACTATCACCCCGTCGCCGGTGCGGTAGCGGTCGGCGCTGCAGTCGCGGTGACCACCGCGGCCATCGGCTCGATGGTGAACACCGTGCCTGCCAACTGTGTGCCGGTCAACTATGGCGGCATGGTCTACCAGCAATGCGGAAGCGCCTGGTATCAACCGCAGGCTGGGCAGTATGTAGTAGTGAATCCGCCCTACTGAAGCGGTGGCCGCCGGCGCGCGCCAATGTGGCGCCGGCGTCACCCATGCTTATCGGTTTCTATGACTTCCTCGTCAGCTTGACCCCTTTGGCCCGTTCGAACGAATCGACGTAGCCTCGAGCCACCGCTCGCACCGCACGGCCGATCTTTTCATAGACCTCTTCATCAAGATTGGCGAAGGAGATACGCGCCGACCAGTCCGGCGCCTCGAAGCCGCCGCCGTTCAACAGCACGATGCCGTGATCCTCGGCAAGCCTGAAGACGATGTCCAGCGGATGTACGTTCTCCTTGACCCATGCCACCAGCTCCTCGGTGCCGTATTTGCGCAGCCAGAACTCGAAGTCGATCAGCCCGTAGTAGTAGTCGAAATGCGGGTTGGCCGACACATCGATGCCGAGGCCTTCGACCGTCAACATCGCACGCCGATGGCAGATTTCCATGCAGGCCTTCTGGTAGGCCTTCTGCTCGTCCATGAGCTCATAGAGCGAGAAGAGCGACATCATCACCTGCTGGGGCAGCGAGAGCCCCGCCGTGTGATTGAGTGCCACATCGCGGCTGTCGGCGACGACGCGATCGATGAACCGCACTTCGCGCGGATGCGGCGTCAGTGTGCCGTAGCGCTTGTCGAGCTTCTTCAGCGTGGCGTCATCGTGCTTGCCGATGAGTTGATCGAAGACGTTGTCCTCATGCACGGCAATGACCCCGAGGCGCCAGCCCGTGCAGCCGAAGTACTTGCTGTATGAATACACGCCGATCGTGTTGCGCGGATAAGCACCGAGCAACGACCGGAAACCTGGCACGAAGGTTCCGTAGACATCGTCGGTGAGCAGCATCAGGTCGGGCCGCTTCTTCAGGATCTCCCCGATTTTCTTGATCACCGATTCGGACAACGCCATGGCCGACGGATTGCCCGGATTGACCACGAAGAAGGCCTTGATCTTGGGATCGAGAAGCTTGTCGAGTTCTTCGTCGGTGAACTGGAACCTGTTCTCCTGCGGCGCATGCACCGTCACGATGTTGAGGTCATAGTCCTCCAGGTGCGGCATCTCCAGGTAAGGCGTGAAGATCGGAACCCCCAGCGCGATCGTGTCGCCGGCGTTGAGCAAGCGGTTGTTCTTCAGCGCCTTGAACGTGTAGCACATGGCGGCAGTGCCGCCTTCGACCGCATAAAGCTCGAAAGTGCCCTTCGGCCTCGGGTCGCCGCACATCGCCCATTGCAGGAACTCGCGCACGATGATCTCGTTGTGCACCAGCATGCGGTCGGGCACAGGGTAATGGTCGCCGATGATGGAGTCGACCAGTTCGTTGACGAAAGCATCGGGCTTGAAGCTGAACTTCAGCACCGCCCATGGAACCATCCGCTTCAGGAAATCGACGCCCGGCAGATCGTCGTGCTTGGCCAACCATGCTTGCAGGCGTTCAGCACAACCTTCCTCACGCGGGATGCCGCCAATGCCTGGCGGCACATCCATCACGCGCTTGGTTTCCTGCACCGCGAAGAGACCCAGCGTGAAGAATGCTTCGCGCGGCTCCGTCGCAACCCAGTTGGGATTGCCTCGCCCGGCATTCAGATAGGAGATCGCCGCGGCCTTGGCCGCCTTGGTCGCCGAGTCGGCGAGGAAGTTCTTGATCTCGAAAGGGCCGAGCGCTTCGTAGTTGCGCAATGTCAGAAGGTCCATCACTTGCTCCTTGATACGAAAAGGCCGCGGTCGTTGTCACGACCGTGGGCGACGAAGGCACCGATCAACCTGGATTGATCTTCATCATCACGATCACGATGAAAAGGCCCCAGATCGTGAGGAAGGTATTGCCTACTGCGTAAGGCATGCCGTAGCCGAGCGCCGGGATGTTGCTCTTCGCCGCGTCCTGCACCATGCCGAGCGCGGCGGTCGTGGTGCGTGCACCGGCACAGCAACCCAGCAGGATGGCCGGGTCGAAGCGAAAGATGAAGCGCGCCACCACGATGGCGAGCAACAACGGGACAGACGTGGCGACCACGCCCCAAAGGAACAGGCTCACACCGAGCTTCTGCAAGCCGCTGATGAAGTCCGGCCCGGCGTTGATGCCGACGATCGCGATGAAGACGTTCAGGCCGAGGTTGTTGAGAATCCAGAGCGCAGGCGCCGGGATCTGACCGAACTTGGGCTTGATGGTGCGGTAGTAGCCGAGGAACAAACCCGCCAGCAGCGCACCGCCCGAAGTCGACAGGCTGATCGGCACGCCGCCGATCGTCACGCTCAGCACGCCGATCAGGCCACCGATCAGGATGCCGGCCGACATGAAGGAGATGTCCGTTGCGTCGGTCGGGCGGTCCGCATAGCCGAGGACCTTCACGACCGCGTTCACGTGGTCGATGCTGCCGCCGATGCGGATCACATCGCCTCGGAGGATCTCGGTCCCCGGAAGCCGCGGAATGTCGACCAGCTGCCGGGTGATCTTGGCGAGATACACGCCACGCGCCGCCGGCATCTCGGCAAGCTCCGCGATGGTCTTGCCATTGATCGCCTTGTTGGTGATGAACACATCGACCACCGTCGCGCGCATGTCCAGCAAATCGCGGTCATCGATCTCTTCGAGAACCGCCTCGACGTTGTCTACCAGCAGCTTGCGAGCACCGGAGATCGCCACGAGATCGCCGACCTGAAGCACCGAATCCCCCTGCGCCACCATCATCTGGTTGCCGCGCTTGATGCGCTCGAAGAAAACACGCACGCCCGGAAAGGTGTCCTGGCAGCGCTTGCCCGCAAGACCGCTCTTCTCGGTGATGCGATAGCCGCGCAGGCCGAAGCTGTGATAAGCGGAGAGGATACCGGGCTGCGTCGATGCCGCGCCGCCGCCAAGCCGGGTCTCATAGTCCTTGCAGGCCTCCACCAGGTTCACTCCGATCAACTTCGGCCCCAGCTTGGACAGCAGCAGCGCCGAGCCGACGGTGCCGAAGATGTAGGTCACCGCATAGCCGACCGGAATCGCCCCCAGGATGCTCTTGGTGGCCTCGGGCGACAGGCCGGACTTGTTGATCTGGTCGGTGGCTACGCCGATCGAAGCGGAGATCGTCTGCGAGCCGGCATACAGACCCACCGCATAGCCGACGTCGAGACCCGCGAAATAGGCGCAGGCAATCGGCACGACCAGACAGGCAATCATCACGATCAGCGTGAACGCAATCTGCTTGGGACCGTCCTTGCCCAAACCCGCAAAGAACTGCGGCCCGACACCGTAGCCGACAGCGAACAGGAACAGCAGGAAGAAGGCGGACTTGATCGGCCCGGGGATCGACAGCCCCAACTGCCCGATCGCCACGCCCGCGATCAGCGTCGCCGTCACAGCGCCCAGGTTGAACCCGAAGAACTTCTTCGGCCCCAGCCAGAAACCGAACGCCAGAGCGGCAAAGAGACCGAGTTCCGGATACTGCTTCAGCGTTTGCACAAGCCAATCCATGGGGGATCTCCTTCTTTGTGTCAGGCCATGATGTTCACGCCGCCATCGACATAGATGGTTTGCCCCGAGAGCCGCCTCGCATACGGCGTCGCCAGAAAAGCGCACGTGAATCCCACATCCATGATGTCGACCAGCTCACCGATGGGCGCCCGTTGCGCAGCCTCGGTAAGCAGCAGATCGAAATCCTTGAGTCCCGAAGCCGCGCGTGTCTTCAGCGGCCCAGGCGAAATCGGATGCACGCGGATGCCCTTCGGCCCCAACTCGTGCGCGAGGTAGCGCGCCGTCGACTCGAGGGCAGCCTTCACGGGGCCCATCACGTCATAGTTCGGCACCACCTTGTTGGCACCGACATAGCTCATCGCGAACATCGTGCCGCCGCTCGTCATCAGTGGCACGGCGAGGCGGGCCATCCGGATGAACGAGTGGCAAGACACGTCCATGGCCTTGGCGAAGCCCTCGGCAGAGCAGTTGAGCAAACCACCTTGCAAGTCGTCCTTGGGCGCCCAGGCGATGGAATGCACGACGACATCCAGCCGGCCCCAGGTCTTCTCTTTCTCTATTTCCGCAAAGACGGCCTCCAGCTCGCCCGGCTTGGACACGTCCAGCGGCATGAAGATGCCGGCGTTCAGTTGTCTGGCGAGCGGTTCGACGTGCGCCTTTGCCTTCTCATTGAGATAGGTGACGGCAAGGTCCGCGCCAAGCTCCTGAAACGCCTTGGCGCATCCGTACGCAATCGAATGCTCATTCGCGATGCCGCAGACCAGCACCTTGGCACCCTTGAGGAGCGGGCGAGAAATCTCGACGGTCACGATGCGGCTCCTTGCATGCCTGCCACCCTCAACGTGTGGCGCGCGATCATCAGCTCTTCATTCGTCGGCACGACCCAGACCGCCACGCGACTGCCCGAAGTGCTGATGCGTTCGGCGCCGGCCCGGTTGGCCTCGGCATCGAGTTCGACGCCGAGCCATGCAGCGTCCCGGCACACACGCTCGCGAATCGCGCTCGCGTGCTCGCCGATTCCCGCCGTGAAGACAAGAGCGTCCACGCCGCCAGCGGCAGCCGCGAGCGAGCCCAGTTCACGCCCGATGCGATAGGTGTAAAGGTCGACCGCGAAACGTGCGCGCTCGTCATCGCTCGCCAGGAGCGCACGCATGTCGCTCGACACACCCGAAACACCGAGCAGCCCCGATTGCTTGTAGATCAAGTCTTCGATCGCCCGGGTGTCCATGCCCCGTTCATCGATCAGGTAGAGGATCACGCCCGGGTCGAGCGTGCCCGATCGCGTGCCCATCGGCAGGCCGTCGACCGCCGTGAACCCCATGGTGCTGCACACGCTTCGGCCCCCCACCATCGCGCACATGCTGCTGCCGTTGCCCAGATGCGCGACGATCGCGCGGCCAGCGGCGGCCTTCGCATCGATGTTGGGCAGCGCGCTGGCGATGTACTCGTACGAAAGCCCGTGGAATCCGTAGCGCCGCACTCCAAGGTCGGTGATGGACGGCGGCAGTGCAAAGGCCTGCGCCACTTCCGGCTGCGCGCGATGAAAGGCCGTGTCGAAGCAGGCGACCTGGATGATGTCCGGCCGCAACTTCGCGACCACTTCGATGGGCTTGAGGTTGTGCACCTGGTGCAGCGGTGCGAGGGGACTGAGCTTCTGCAGCGCCGCGACGACTTCGGGCGTTGCACGAACGGCCTGCGTGAAATCCAGACCTCCGTGAACCACGCGATGACCGACCGCGACCAAGCTGTGGTTGGCAGAGTGATCGCGAAGGAAGCCGACCAGATGCCCCACCGCGCCGTCGTGCCCCAGGCCGGCGCCCTCGCCCCAGGCTTTGGACCCGATCTCGGCACCATGCGCGTCGCGCGCAATGAATTTCGGGGCCGTATAGAGACCTTCGACCTGGCCCTGCATCAATGCGTGTCCGTCGTCCGCACGGGCGTCGAAGACGCTGAACTTGATGCTGGAAGAACCGGCATTGAGCACGAGGACTACATCCGCCATGCCGTCACCCGATCGCCTTGCCGCTTTCGCGACGGGCATTCGCCACCAGTGCCGCGACGGCGCACGACGCGAGTCGCGTCATGATCGAATCGGCCCTGCTCGTGAGGATGATCGGAACGCGCGCGCCGAGCACGATGCCTGCAGCGTCGGCGCCCGCCAGAAAGGTCAGGCTCTTGGCGAGCATGTTGCCTGCTTCCAGGTCAGGCACCAGAAGCACGTTCGCACGTCCGGCCACCGGCGAATCGATCTTCTTGATCTTCGCGGCTTCGAGGTTGATCGCGTTGTCCAGCGCCAACGGCCCGTCGACCAGGCCGCCGGTGATCTGGTGCCGGTCCACCATCTTGCAGAGCGCCGCGGCGTCGACGGTGGACGGCACCTTCGGGTTGACAGTCTCCATGGCCGAGAGGATCGCCACCCTGACCTCCGGCGCGCGCAACGCATGCGCAAGATCGATCGCGTTCTGCAGGATGTCGGCTTTTTCCGCGAGCGTCGGGGAGATGTTCACGGCCGCGTCCGTGATGATCAGCGCCTGCTCGTGCCCCGGCACATCCATCACGAAGCAATGGCTGACGCGACGCGCGGTGCGCAAGCCTGTCTCGCGCTTGACCACGGCAGCCATCAGCTCGTCGGTGTGGAGGCTGCCTTTCATGAGGGCTTCAGCCTTGCCCTCGCGCACGCTCTGCACGGCCGCGGCGGCGGACGCCTCGCTATGAGGTGTGTCGACGATCGGCACCCCCGAGAGATCAATGCCGGATGCGGCCGCCACAGCCTCGATGCGCGCGCGTGGCCCGAAAAGGACGGGTGCGATCAAGCCGAGCCGTGCGGCCTCCACGGCGCCCTCCAACGAACTCTGGTCGCACGGGTGCGCCACGGCAGTCGGCGTAGGCGGCAAGGTCTTGCAGTAGTCGATCAGTCGCTGGTACTTGGCGTGTCTTGCGTCCATGTGGCACCTGTTTCGGCTAGGCACGGCGCGCCGCTGCCGGGCTGGCGCGCACGCGCTTCGGCCTCGGTTTTGGCTTGGGTTCGGCTTTGGGCTTGTGCTTGGGCTCGATGGCGAGCGTCTCGCGAATCCGCCGCAGCATGGCTGCCTGAGCGGCTGTGGGCGAGGTGCCCTGCACTCGCTTGTCGGCAACCAGCTTCTGGAGCAGCGTCATCAGCCGCTCGCGCGCTGTCGGCTCTTCGAGCAGCAGAGGCAGCGACTCGATGGCTTTCTCCGCTTCATAGCGCACGATGATTTCCTGCTCCCCGCGCACCCGGCGCCAGTCGTGGGGCGACATGCCGGGCAAGTAGTCCGCGTATTCTGCTATCAGTTCTTTCTTGAGTTCCAGCCTCGACAAGGGCAGCGGCTCGCCCTTTCTGCTCAACAGGAAGGCCACGCGCGCCAGTGCTTCGACGTAGCCCCCGTGCTCGATGGAGGCCAGCGCTTCGCGCACCACCGGCGTGGACCGCGCGTCTTCCGCATCGGCTTTGTTCTTCGATGGTGGGCGAGACGCCTCGGTGGATTCAGGCGAATCGGCATTGGCGTAAGTGGCAAAGAAACCCGCTTCGGTCATCGCGTCGCGCACTGCGCGGTAGTGGTCCAGCATGGCGCTGAACAACTCGGCATTGCGGTTCTCCGCCTTCCGAAGCGGATGGCTTTCATCGAGCGGCCGCCGATGGCTCTTGACCGTCTCGGCCGCCGGCGCGAGCCACGCCATCCAAGGATTGAATTGCGACAGGGCCCAGTTCTGGACCCGCAAGGGATGGAACGCGCGCAACGCCTTCGCCGTCTGCTCGTTCGACATCGCCTGCACAAAGGGCCGCGCAAAGCGTTCGTAGGCGCTCTGATTGAAGTCCGACACTTTGGCCACCGCTTCGAACGGCTTCTCGTCCAGGCGCTCGAAGCGATTGAAATGCGCCGCAATGTCTTCGAGCCGATGCTCCTGGAACTCGACTTCGTACTCGACCTTGCCGCCCTTCCTGTGCGTGTCGGTGATCGCCATCCCATAGAGCCCAGGCGGCAGCGCCTCGATCGTTTCGAGGACAGACACGATCTGCGCATGCTCCTTTTTCGCCACCCTGCCCGAGACGAAGATGCCGAGATGGCCGATGTCCTCGTGCAGAAGCCCCACGATGACTTGCCCGCGCGCCTTGATCTCCTCGGTGCTGCCGTACACGTCGGCCACCCAGTTGAACGCCTGCTGCGGTGGCGTGATGTTGTCGCCCATGGACGCGAACAAGATGATCGGCGAGGTGATTTCGCGCAGGTCGAAGCTCTTGCCGTCCGCGCCCTTGACCTCGCCCTTCCAGAGCTTGTTGCCGACGAAGAGATTGCGCGTGATCCACTCGATCTCTTCGCGATTCATCAGGTAGTAGCCGCCCCACCAGCGTTCGAATTCCAGAAAGCGCGGCGGCTCGGTGTCGGCCTTGTCGAACAGGTGGTAGTACTTGTCCCAGAGGCTGTTGGCGGGGTGCAGGTTCTCGAAGTTCTGCACCAGATGGGCGCCGTCGAACTTGCCGTCGCCCAGGTCGGCTGCAAAGGACGCCAGCCAGGAGCCGCCCATCATGCCGCCCGCATAGCGCATGGGGTTGTCGCCCTCGCCCTCGGACCATGCGCCACCCCAGTACGACATCGGCGCGCCGTTGATGACGATGGGGCCAGTGTCGTCGGGATCGGATGCCGCGAGCATCATGGCCGCCCAACCGCCTTGGCAGTTGCCGACCAGCGCGGGCTTGGCGCTGCGTGGGTGAAGCGCGCGAACCTTCTTGACGAACTTCTGTTCGGCCTCGCAGACGTCCAGCAGCGTCTGGCCGGGCTCCGGGTCGCGGAAGAAGATGACGAAGTACACCGGATGCCCGGCGCGCAGGGCGACGCCAACCTGCGAGTCGTCCTTGAATCCTCCGATGCCCGGTCCGTGGCCCGCTCGCGGGTCGATGATGATGTACGGCCGCTTCGCCCCATCGATCGTCACGCCGGCCGGCGCGACGATGCGCAGCAGCGCATAGTTGACTGGCCGCTCGAACTGCCGGCCGTCGAGCACGGTCTCCGACTCGAAATGCAGAACCGGTTTGAGGCCCTGGGAGGTGTTCTCGACAAAATTGTCCCCGCGCTGGCGCAAGGTGTCCCAGAAGAGGATCGAACGCTGCGCGGCATCGGCCGCATAGCTGTACCAGCCGACCGGATCCATGAGCGAGGGCATGCCCGACAGCGCACTCAAAGGTGCGGTCGCGGCGAACGCATGCGTGACGCGCAGGGCGAACTTCTCGTTCGCCGTCTGCATGCGCTTGCTGAACACCGCCGCAACCTTCGTTCCGACGATCTGGCTCCGCGCCAACCGGGCTCCTGCATTCATGACGAAATCTCCAGGATCGCGAACACGCTCACAACGATTCTTGCAGCAGGCATCGCCCGGGCAATTGATATCCGTCAAGCGCAGGAGCCGCTTGCGCTTCTTTGCAATTGCAGATCGACGAGTCGGAGCGTGGCGTCGCCGGGGTACGGCTTGTCGGTAAAGCCGAGCCGGCCGGCCAGCCGGCGCATGCCCGTGTTCTCCGACAGCACGAAGCCTTCCATGCGCTGAAGGCCGCGCGCACGCGCGAGCACGATCAGGGTTTCGAGCATGCGCCGCGCAAGCCCGATGCCCTGCCAGTCGTCGGCGATGGTGACGGCGAACTCGCCGGCGTCCGCCCCTGGTGTCCAGATGAAGCGAGCGCCACCGACGATCCGCGGGGCTGCGCGGTCGGCGGCAATGGCGACGAGTGCGATCTCGTGGTCCGCCGATGGATGCACTGCGGCATGAAGCATCTTCGGCGGCAGTTGTCGCATTGCCGCCATGAAGCGCGTGTAGCGCGAGTGGGACGAGAGGCGATTGAATGCGGCTTCGAACGCGCCTTCGTCTCCGGGCTCGACCGAGCGCACCGTGACGCTGCGCCCGTCGCGAAGTGTCGCGATGAGCGGGAAGAAGGGTGCTCCGGATTCACTTTGTTGCATGGTCACTCCGCATGCCGTGGGACGGGCGCTGACATTAAGCCTCGTTCGAGGCTCGGAGAGCAACTCGCACGGGGGCGACTATTGACAACCATCAAATCAAGCCCGCCGCACGTCAGGACAATCAGGCGGTTTCGCGCGAGCAAAGCCCGTTTTGCAACGTCCACCTGGAGGTGCAGCATGTCCCGAGACAAGGCCGAAAGTCAGACTGACGACATGTCGATGGCGGATTTCTTTTCCGCCGCCGAAGCGAGACGGGAGCGCTGGAGCAGGCTCCAGGTCTGCACCGAAGCGCTGGCCGGCGGGCGCGGGCAGAAGGACAAGCTCGATACTGAAGTTCGTACCCTGCTCGATCAGATCGAGCCGCTCGAGGGCTATTGGGCCTACCCAGGCGCGGTGCTCATGCGCGCCCTTCGCGACCTGGTGGCGGCAGAAGACGCGACCGGGCTCTCGAACGCCGTGCATCGCATCAAGACATCGATCTTCTCAGGCTCCTACCGACGCGATCCGTCAGCCTGGAACATCGACGAAGAAACGGAAGTCGATTTGGGCGACCGGATGCCTCCGGGACTCGCGGCCGACGCGCCCCATCGCCCCTACTTCGAAGTGCTGACCGTCGCCCCCGAGATCTCGAGGAGCAGCAATCAACAGCGCGAACTGCGCAAGCTCCGGCGGCCGGAAGACCCCTTCACCTACGAGGCGGTGCAGACCTTCAGCCTCGAAGATGCGATCGTCGCGACCATCGTCAACTTCAACCTGCAAGCCGTCGTCATCTATGACGGCTTTCGTTACGAATCGCGGCACTCGTTGCCCGCGCTCGACGAGTTGATCAAGCGCTTCGGCCATCTCGAGCCGGACGGAATGCCGCAGGACTACGGTTTGGTGCTCGCCAACTTCCTGAAGAAGATCAGGCCCGAAATCGACGTTTATCTCGTGACCGAACGCGGCGTCGATGCCGCCGCCACGAGCACGGACGCGAAGGCAGTCAGGCGCGTGTTCTACGAGGTAGAGGAACTGATGGAGATCCATCTGAGCATCCTCGCTGGCGTCAGCGAACGCTACGAGACGCCCTTCTTCGACAACCTGAAGAAGTACGCAGCCCGCCCGATCGGCACCTTCCACGCGCTGCCCATCGCGCGCGGCAAGTCGATCTTCAAGTCGAACTGGATCAAGGACATGGGCCAGTTCTATGGCGCCAACCTGTTCCTGGCGGAATCGTCCGCCACCACGGGCGGCCTCGACAGTCTTCTCGACCCGACCGGCAACATCAAAGATGCGCAGGACATGACTGCGCGGGCTTTCGGTGCGGACCACGTCTACTTCGCCACCAACGGCACTTCGACATCCAACAAGATCGTCGTGCAGGCGCTGTGCCGGCCCGGCGACATCGTGCTGATCGATCGCAACTGCCACAAGTCGCACCACTACGGTCTGGTGCTGGCGGGGGCGCAGCCGTTCTATCTGGAGGCCTATCCGATGGTGGCCTATTCGATGTACGGCGCCGTCCCGCTGCGAAGCATCAAGCAGGCGCTGCTGACGCTCAAGGCCGAAGGCAAGCTGGACAAGGCCCGCCTCGTCGACCTCACCAACTGCACCTTCGACGGCCACATGTACAACTGCCGCCGCGTGATGGAGGAATGCCTCGCCATCAAGCCCGATCTGATCTTCCTGTGGGACGAGGCGTGGTTTGCCTTTGCGCGCTTCTCGCCGTTCCACCGGCGCCGCACGGGCATGGGCGCTGCGCAGGATCTCGAAGAGCGGCTCCTGACGCCGGCCTACCGCGCCGAATACGAAAGCTGGAAATCGAAGCTCAAGGGCAAGGTCGGCGACGACCTCGATCCCAAGGATCCGGCGCTGCTCGACATGCGCCTGATGCCGGACCCCGACCGTGCGCGGGTGCGTGTCTACCAGACCAATTCGACGCACAAGTCGATGTCGGCCCTGCGGCAGGGCTCGATGATGCTGGTGCGCGACCAGGACTTCCATCACGTCGAAGAGCAGTTCCACGAGGCCTTCTACACGCACACGTCCACCTCGCCGAACCAGCAGATCATCGCGTCGCTGGACGTCGCGCGCAGGCAGATGGAACTCGAAGGCTACGAACTCGTCATGCAAGCGGTGGCGCTCTCCATCGACCTGCGGCGGCAGGTCAACACGCATCCCCTGATCTCGAAGTACTTTCATATCCTCACACCCGGCGAGATGGTGCCCAAGGAATTCCGCGCCTCCGGTGTCGAGGACTATGCGAAGCCGCACGCCACGTGGATCGAGATTCTTGCCGCCTGGGACACCGACGAGTTCGCGCTCGACCCCACGCGCATCACGCTGGTCACCGGTCGCGCCGGCTACGACGGAACCGAGTTCAAGGGACTGCTGGCTTCCAAGTACGACGTGCAGATCAACAAGACTTCGCGCAATTCGATCCTCGTGCAGATCAACATCAACAACACGCGCAGTGACGTCGCCCACCTGTTGAAGGTGCTCGCGGATATTTCGCGCGACAAGGAGCGCAGCCTTCAAGAAGGCGGCAAGGCGGTACAGGCCGTGTTCGCGGAGCGCGTCAAGGCGCTCATCGAGGACGTCCCCGACCTGCCGAACTTCAGCCGCTTTCATGACGTGTTCCGCGACGACGCGAAGAGCGCCACCACCGAAGGCCATATGCGCGCGGCCTTCTACACGGCCTATCGGGAAGAGGACTGCGAACACATCAAGCTCGGAGACAAGGCCATCGACGATCGATTGAAGAAGGGCCCGGACCTCGTCGCGGCGAACTTCGTCATTCCCTACCCGCCAGGCTTTCCGATCATGGTGCCGGGTCAGGTGATCGCGGCCGACACGATCCAGTTCATGCGAAAGCTCGACGTGAAGGAGATTCACGGCTACAACGCGAGCCTGGGCTTGAAGCTGCTGAAGCCGGAGGCGCTCGGCAAGCGCAAGAAGAGGGACGATTTCGCGTAGCCCCAAAAACCGAGGGCCGTGAACTGGCGCCAGAAGATGAGGAGAACGACATGAGGGATCTCGGGGCAGTTGTTGCGGCCGGTCTGTTCGTCACGTCCGGCGCTTTCGCGCAATCGAGCGTCGTACAGGCGCCGGCGACCAGCAGCAGCGTCACGCTATTCGGAGTTGCCGATGCGGCCATCTCCTACGGCACCGGCAGCATCGGCACAAAGACCGCCCTGACGAGCGGCGGCAACACGTCTTCGCGCGTGGGCTTTCGCGGTGTGGAGGACTTGGGCGGTGGTCTCGCAGCGGGCTTCTGGCTGGAGTTCGGCTACAACGTCGACGACGGGACGGGCGGCAGCACCAACATCAATAACCAGCCCAATGGCTCTGTGGCGGGCTTCAGCCCGAATCGTCGCTCGACGGTCAGCCTGATGGACTTCTGGGGCGAAATGCGATTGGGGCGGGATTTCTCGGCCACCTATCGCAACCGCGACCAGACCGATCCTTTCTCGACCAATGGCGTCGGCGCCTCGCAACCCTACGTGGGCTCGATCGCGGGGACGACCGCCACGCGGGTATCGAACATGGTCGGCTATTTCCTGCCGGGCAACCTCGCCGGATTCTTCGGCGAAGTTCAGTACTTCATGGGCGAGAACGACAACACCACCGGGTTGCCGCACGTGAGTGATGGCAACGGCTATGCCGCTCGCATCGGCTGGGGCGCCGGCCCCTTCGGTATTGCGGTATCGACAGGCAAGACGCTGTATGCCCGGACGCTCACCACAGGCGACATTCCGGTGGTCAACGTCGGCGCCTCCTACGACTTCAAGGTCGTGAAGGTCACTGCGGGCTACTTCCACGACAAGGTCGACCAGTTCATCCCGGTGACCGGCACCGGGTACATCGTGGGCGCCGTCGTTCCGGTCTTTGCGTACGACCAGTTGAAGCTTTCCTATTCTTCATACGGCACGAACGCGATCGGCGATCCCCGTGCGGACAAGTTCGCCATCGGCTATGTCTACAACTTCTCGAAGCGCACGGCCCTCTACGCGACGTTCGCACACGTGAGCAACTCGGGCTTCTCGACCGTCGCGGTAAACGGCGGGATCACAGCGCCGAACCAAAGCTCTCATGGGTACGACTTCGGCATGAAGCACAGCTTCTAGGCCGCGGATTCAAGTGGTGAAGTGCGCCTCGAATCCTCGCCACATCAGATTCATCAAGAGATCCACGACAACCGAACGTTCGACCTGTTCATTCTCAACCCACCACTTGGCCAACTGCTCGGCGGCACCCGAGAGGGCGTGAGCATGCATGACGACAAACGGCTGGGCGACTCCGGGCATGAATGGCGTGAGGAGTCCTGCGATTCCATCGACCGTGTCGAAGCGCATCCGCCGGGCCTCGTCAACAGCGGATCCTGCCACCGCCACACCACCACCAAACAGCAAACGCCACGCTGCGCGATCTTGTTCCACGAATTGGAAATAGCCTTCGATGCCGGCTCGCAAGCGTTCACGTCCGGTGGTATGGGTGTTTGCGCCGAACGCTTCGCTGAGGCGTTGATCGAGGTGTCCGCGGGCGATCCGAAGGCATGCCAGATAAATCGTGTCTTTCGCGCCAAAGAGGTTGTAGACAACGGGCCGGGTCACTCCGGCAGCCTCGGCGATGTCTTCCATCGTCGTCCCCTGGTATCCCTTCGAAATGAACAAGTCGAGCGCAACGCCCAGGATCTGGCGCTCACGCTCGGGCCGGGGCATCCTGAGCTTTTTCGGAATGGGAGGAGTCAAGTTGACGCTTTCGTCTTGGGTGGGGTGGGCCGTATTGTGTCCGGGCGGCGCTACGGAACCCGTCGGTGCCGAGCAAGTGCACCAGAAAAGAAAAGGCCGGTTTCGGATGGACCCATCCGAAACCGGCCGGGCCTCATGGCCGTTCGATGCTCAGCCGATGCTCGGCCTATATGCCAGCAGGGCGGCCCTGGTCCGGCTTGCTGTAGTCGCACACGCCAGTAGCAAAGATCTGCAGTAGGCGCTGTTCCTGGGCGACGCTGAAGAACACGCCGCCATAGGTGCCGTCATGCAAAGCGCTGACGACCGGTTTGAGCGCGCACTTGAAGATCGATCCCGACACGGGCGCGCCCGATGCCAAGCGCGCATCCGAGTAGATCGGGAACTGCTTCGTGCAGGCACCGCCGTTCAGGGTGTCGGCCACGATCTGGGTGCCGTCTGCCGAGAGTTGGCCGTCCCAGACGTGCGGGCCCGATGCGATGACGCTGCCGTTGCTGTCATAGCACTGGTCCTGGACGCTGCTCGGGCGGCTGCCGGTCAGCAACCACTGCGTCTCGGCCTGCAGCGCCTGTTGCACGATGGGCGCCTCCTTGGAGTCATCGTCGCCCGCGGCCGTCATCCAGATCACCTGGTTGTCAGCATTGCCTCTGGCTTCGATCAGGCGTTGGCGAGATGCGAATGGTTCGCGGGTCGCATGCTCGTTCAGTTCGGCCTCCAGGTAAGGCTGAATGTGGATGAAGGGAATGTCGACCTTGCCACGGAAGACCAGGCCCGCCTTGTACGCATTCTGGATAGCCGCCAGACTGGCCGGGCTTGCGACGGTACGGGGCGCGATGTCGTTCGGATTGCTGGCATGGCTCATGGCGGACGCGTTGCGCGCGCTCCATGGATCCCAGTCGCTCGTGTTGCTGCCGTCGCCCAGGTATGGAAAACCTTCTGGCAGGAAGTCTTGACCGGCCTTCCAGCCGCCGACGTGTGCGTTCAGTGACAGGAACTCGTCGACGGTGATCTTGCCGGCCTTGAGTGCGGTCAGGCCGTACTGCACGCCTTCGTTGTCATAGGTCGTCGGCGTCGTGTTCGAAGGCTTCGCGGAGAGGTCGCCGGTTAGAACCGTCACTACATCGTTGAAGTACCCCCAGAAGGTCGACGCGATGCCCTTGGCGCCCAGAACTTTCACACTGCCGTCGGCGTAGCTGACTTGGCTCCAGTACGGGTCCATGAACATTGGAATGGCACCACGCCACTCCTCCATGCAGACATCCGAGCCTTTGACTGCGGTTGTCGTGCCCGGCAGGATCGCCGAAGTGGGCTTGGCAAAGCCGTCAATAGCGTGCAGGCCGGTGACCCATGCGCGATTGGCCCATGACGTCCATTTGGGGTTGACCACGCCGGTCCCGTTGACCTGCGCGTCGACCTTGTCGAAGTAGTAGTGCAGCAGTTCGCAGTCGCCGACAGGTGCAAACTGAGTGATCATGTCCGGGAAGTTCTGGATCGGAATCGCGGCGTCCAGGAGCCCCGGATAGTTTTGCGCGTAGATCGACTGCTGCACGGCGCCACCGGAGGAGCCGACCCCGAACGTGAAGCGCGGCTTGCCGTAGGCAGCCGTGAACTGCTGCTTGATCATCGATGCGGTCTGACCGGTGAGCATCAGGTTGTACGTGGTGGAAGTGGCCATGCCGGACGACAGCGCAACCGCGTAGCCTTGCTGCAGCAAGTAAGGCAGCTGTTCCTGCTGGGCAGGGTTCACCAGGCCGCGCGTTGCATTGCCGATATGGGCTTGCGTATGGCCGACGCCCGTTCCGCCAATAAACTGAAAGACCAGATCCTTGTTCCAGGCCGACGAATCGATGGCGCCTGGATTTTTCGGGTCCGGATTGGGCGCCAGCATCGCTATGCCGTACAGGAAGCGATTGATCGATCCCCGCTCGTAGCGGACGATGAACTTCACGTCCTTGCCATTGACGTTGATTGCTGCGACGTCGTTCGGTGGATTGGCAGGGTCGTAAGGCGTGAAGTTCGAATTGTCATTCGGAGCGCCCACCTTCCGGTAGAAGTAGTCGACCCGCATCGCCATGCCGCAGTCGGCGCTGTAGCCGACGACCTTGCCGTTTGTGTCTGTCACTGGCAGGCCGATACCGTTCTGGTTGTCGACGACCGGCTGCCCCAGCCCGATCTGCTGGGTGACGCACGCAAAGGGCTGCTGACGGGGGTTGTCCGAAGCAATGGGACCGACCTTGCCCAACTGCACAGGATAGTCGGAGGGAGCCCCGGGAACAGGTGCGCTCGGGCCAGGGTCGCCCGCGACAGGTGCGCCGGGAGCGGGTGCACTTGGTGCCGGGGCAGCGGCACTGGGCACGCTCGGGAAAGTGCCAGAGCCCCCTCCTCCTCCACAGCCATAGAGCAGGGTCGCCGCAACTGCGGCAACAGTAATGGATATCCGATTCGACACGTTTGTCTCCTTCGCTATTCGAGCAATCCGCTTCAGTTGTTTTCGTACCCACGTACTTACGACCATGTAAGTTACATAACTGTAATTTGGCGGAATGCCGAGAGAATCGGGGAAATCCCTGCGAAGGTGCGAACCGAAAACCCCTGTGGCCTGAGGAGAGCCGCGAGCCTCAATAGCTAAGCCACACGCCCTTCACTTTCGACTGCCCGACGCCCGTCTTCGAGAAGTCGCACACGCCCTGCGCGAAGATGCCCCGCAGCCGCTGCATTTCGGGGTCGGTGAGCACGACTGGCGCGTAGTCCGCGGGGTCGATCGGCTTGAGTTGACACTTGAGCACGTCATCGGACAGCGGTCCACCGGCCACCATGCGCGGCGAGGGAGTCTTCGGGTACAGGGTGTTGCACTTGCCGCTGCCGTTCAGCGTTGCGACTTCCTTGTAGCGCGCGCCATCGTTGACGTCCCAGCAGGAGTCGACCGCGTCGACCGGCTTGTGCTGCACGACCTTGTCGAGCGTGAGTGGGGCGGGGTCATCGGCGATTGCATCGAGCCAGTTCGTCATGAGGGTAAGGCGCGTCAACGTCACGTCGCGCAGCAACTGCGACAGTGGCGCCACTTGGGCGGGCTTGCCCAGCACCTGCGCCAGTTGCGGGTTCGGAAACAACCAGATCACCTGGTTGTCGGCGCGCCCGTTTGCCTTCGTCAGTTGCTCGCGAATCTTGATGTCGTTGAAGATGGTGTGGATGTCGCCTCCCGGTTCAGCGTACGGATGCACGCTCAGGATCGGCACGGTGGCCAGGCCGCCACTGCCCGAGCCGATGCGCCCCATGGCGTAGCTGCGCGCAAGGGCCTCGGCGTCGGCCTGGGTGCGCTGCGGCTTCATGATGTTGCCGTCGCCGTCGTAGCCTCCGATGTTCTCGTTGAGATCGAGGAACTGTGTCGTCGAGATGATGCCCTTGCGCAATCCGTCGAGACCGTACTGCACACCGATGTTGTCCAGCGGCCGGCGAACGAATCCCTTGGTCGCGTCACGTCCGAGGGTGTTGACGTTCATGTCGTAGACGCTGCAGCGCGCGCCCGCCGGATTTGTCACTGCGTTGTAGACCTTGCTCGAGTCGATGAGCCCGCATGCAGGCGACACCGAACCGCTGGTGGCCACCACCGCGTCGCCGTTGCCTGCGTCCCATGTGGCGCAGGTGGTGCCCAGCGGCGTGTTCATGTGGCCTTCGAAGGCCTGGCGAACGGCCGACGTCACAGGATTTGCGCCGAAGTACCGGTTGAGCAGGCGGCAATCCGACACCTCCATCGCTGTCCCGAACACATCGGCAAAGGCGGAGTCCGGCATGATGCCGTCAAGAACGCCGGGGTAGTTCTGCGCAATCATCATTTGCTGAATCGCGCCGCCGGAGCCTCCCATGCCGACCATCCAGCGCGGCAGGCCGTAAGCCTTGGCAATGTGCTCGCGAATCATGGTGGCGGTTTCCGCTGCCACGACGTCGTTCACGTTCACCTTGTTGATGTTGAGCGTTGACACGACGTAGGCAAAGCCCCGTTGAAGCGCCGTGATGCTCTGCTGGTCGATGGCGTCCGACTTGAACGCGTCACTCAGCGAGTTGGAGCCTTGGTTGTATTGCGCGCCGGTCGATTCGCCGAATCGGAAGACGACCCGTTGATTCCAGCCTGTGCCGTTCCATTGGCCGGCGACAGACGGGTCATCCAGAACAGCGATGCGATAGATGGAGCGATTGATGGTGCCGGACTCCACGCGCACGATGGACGGCACGGTCTTCCCGTCGATCGTCGTCGTGGTGCCAACGTCCGCAGGTCTGGGGCCAAGGGGATCGGTCAGCGCCTTGCGCACACCGGCACTCGTGAAATAGAACCAGTCATAACGCGTGGCAACCGAGCAGTTGGCATCCAGTGGTGCGCCGAGGCCGGATTCGGTGGTGCGGCATTCGAATGGCGCGAGTTGCGCGCCGGAAAACATCGGGCCGGTTATCGAGTGATTGGTGATCACAAGCTCGCCGCGGGCCCTGTTCGTTCCGATCGTGGCGACCAGTTTGTTGTCCCCGATGGAAAGTCCCGATACCAGGCCACGCAAGTTGCGCCCGTCGCCGCTGGCTGTCAGGCCCGCCGTGACGTCATCTCCGTTGCGAGTGAGTCGAACGTCTTTGGCATCGAATCCGGTGGGCAGACTCACCTCGACCAAGGTGTCGCCGCCGCTGACCAGGTCGGCGCGGCTGGACAGCGTTGCGATCTTGAGTTGGGCCGGTTCAGGCGTCTGCGGTGCGCCCGGCGTGCCTGCGTTGCCTGATGCACCTGCGTTCCCTGAGGCACCTGCGTTGCCCGACCCACCGATGGGAAAGCCGCTCGCGCTGCCGCCCCCTCCGCAAGACGCCAGTCCACCTATCAACATGCACCCCAGGATTGCGGCGAGCGAAACCTTCCGCAGTCGGAGGGTTGATTGTCTGTTCATCTGTCTCTCCAGAATTGCTGACCGGCCGTACCGCCTTCACGCGCAGCGATGCATGAGGCGGGGAAAGAACTTACAAATACGTAAGTTACGGCACTGTAATTTGAGACAGCGCGCCGAAAATTGGGGAAATCCCGCGCGGAATCGCGAACGGTCGGCGGCCCTTGGCTTGATCGCGAGTCGAAGAGAGCGAGTCGAAGAGGATCAGACGGGCCGACTGTCCCGCCACCGGTAGTACCGAACCGAAGGCGCGAGGAACCACGGATTCCCGGTATAGAGAGGCCGTGTCTGAAAGGCCAGCCCGTCGAGCGCCGTGCGGCCCTCGGCCAGGCCCAGCACCTGCTGGCCGACGCGCATGCCGAAGTAGCTGGAAGTCCCCACTCCAGCGCCGCAGTAACCCATTGCATAGTGCATGCCGTCGTGCTTGCCGACGTGCATCAGCTCGTCGAAGGTGTAGGCCACCAAGCCGCACCACGAATGACTGACTCGCGTACCCGCCAGTTCCGGGAAAACCTTCACCATGTCCGCGTGCAGCTTCGGTCCGCTGACGCGCGGATCCGTCTCCTGATGCGAGACACGGCCGCCGAAGAGGATGCGCGTGCGATCCGGCGAGGAACGGTAGTAATAGACCACCTTGCGCGTATCGCTGACGATCCGGTTCTTCGGGATCAGGCGATCCATCAGCCCAGGCGGCAACGGGTCGGTCGCGATCATGTAGCTGCCGATCGGAATCACGCGCCTCTGCAGCCACGGCGTGACTCCGCCGGTGTAGCCGTTGGTCGCCACGACCACGTCCCGCGCAGAGACCGCACCTCGCAGGGTCTGCACCACGAAGCCGTCGCCGCGCTTGTCGACGCGGGTCACGGCCGTGCGCGGCGCCACTTGCACGCCGGCTGCCAGTGCGCGCTCCAGCAGTCCTTGGTGGTATCGGGCCGGATGCACGGAGCAATGCTGCGTGTAGACCGCCCCGCCCCAGTACGCGTCGGTGCCGAGTTCGCTGCGCTGCTCGGCGCGCGGCACCATGTGGGCATCGACCTCGAGGCCAGGGGGCTGATTGCGGACTCTGGCGGCGAGCGCCTCGTACTGCGCGGGGTTGTGCGCGGCGTGAAAGCGGCCGACCGCGCCGAAATCACAGTCGATCTTTTCGCTGCGAATGAAATCGCTGACAAAAGCCAGCGACCGCTGCCCTTCCCGCAGGATCTCGAAGGCCAGCGAGGAACCATGGCGGCGCGCCAGTTGGTCGAAGCTGGGCTTGATGCTGGTGGAGACCTGGCCGCCATTGCGCGTGCTGCAGCCCCAGCCGGCCTCCTCGGCATCCAGAACGAGGGTCGAGCGCTGGCCGCGCGCGGTCTGCAGCGCCGCATGCAGGCCGGTGTAGCCGGCGCCGATGACCGCCACGTCGACGCTTGGCGGCAGCGGCGTGTCGGTGATGACGGGGCGCGGCACGTCGTCCCACCAGTACGGGGCGAGCTTGCAATCGGCCAGCAGGTCAACGTCGGGATTTTTCATCGAAGGCTCGTTGGCTCATGGTCGGCGAGGACCGCCGCTGCGCCCTTCTCGGCGAGCATGAGAGTTGGGGCATTGGTGTTGCCTGAAGGGAGGGTGGGAAAAACCGAGGCATCGATCACGCGCAACCGCTCTATGCCGTGCACCCGCAGTCGCGAATCGACGACCGAGTCTTCGGCTCTTGGACCCATGCGGCAAGTCCCGACAGGATGAAAGACAGTCGATGCGCGCTGGCGGATGTCCTCCTGCAGTTGTTCGCGCGACTCGATCTGCGGGCCCGGAACCAGCTCGCTCTCGATCACCGAGCGCAGCGCCGGCGTGGCCGCGAGCTTGCGCAGGAACAGCGTCGCTTCGAGCATGTCCTGGCGGTCGCTCTCGGTGTCCAGCGAGCGCGGCATGATGAGCGGCGCCTGCAGGGGATCGACGCCTTGCAACTGAAGCTCACCGCGGCTGGTGGGCTTGCACGGCTGTGCGCCCAGCAGGAAGCCGGGATAGGGGTCGGGCCGCATCAATTCCCGCTTGCCGGTGCGCGCACGCAGATAGCTCAAGGGTGAGAAATAGAGCTGCAGGTTGGGCCGCTCCAGGCCCGGACGCGAACGCACGAAGCCCCCGCCCTGATTCACGCTGAGCGCCAACGGTCCGCGCCGGCCGGCCATATAGCGCATGCCTGCCCAGAGCTTCGCGTGCCATGGCCCCAGCTCGGTGTTGAGGCTCGGCACTCGCGATCGATACAGGTGATCGATGCACAGGTGGTCCTGCAGGTTCTGCCCCACCGCGGACCGCTCGGCAACGGTGGCAATCCCGTGTGCCTGCAATTGCGCGCCCGGGCCGATCCCCGAGAGCATCAGAAGTTGCGGCGAGTTGATCGCCCCGGCGGACAGGATCACCTCGCGCCGCGCACGTGCTTCGTGCACGTGACCACCGAGCCGGAAACGGACGCCGGTCGCTTGCGTGCCGGACAACAGGATCCGCGTGACCTGTGCGTCGGTACGCACGGTGAGTGCCGCGCGTTTCATCGCCGGATGAAGATACGCCGTGCTGGCCGATTCGCGCAGTCCATTGCGGGTCGTGATCTGGTAGATGCCGACGCCCTCCGCGCTGGCGCCGTTGAGGTCGTCGTTGACCGTCAGCCCAAGCTCCGCGCCCGATTGCAAATAGGCTTGGCACAGCGGATGCACCGAGCCGCTCACATCGCTGACGTGCAGCGGACCGCCCGCACCGCGCGATGCGCTGGGCCCATGGTCGCTGTCCTCGAGCTTCTTGAACCACGGCAAGACGTCATCCCAGCCCCAACCGCCGTTGCCCATCGCGGCCCACTCGTCGAAATCGGCCGGCTGGCCGCGCACGAACACCATGGCGTTGATGCTGCTGGATCCGCCGAGCACCTTGCCGCGCGGCCAATAGCCTTGGCGTCCGGCCAGGCCCGGATCTGCCGCGGTGCGGTACATCCAGTTCACGGCGGGGTTGTAGAACGAGGTGCCGTAGCCGATCGGCACCTTGAGCCAGAAGCGCCGGTCGCTGCCGCCCGCTTCGAGCAGAAGTACCGAATGCTGCCCCGAAGCGGTGAGTCGATTGGCCAGCACGCAGCCCGCCGACCCTGCGCCGATGACGATGAAGTCGAATTCCGTCACGGCGCGGGCGGGCCTTCAGCGCACATCCCGTTTTCCGATGAACTGGGTGAAAACCAGCAGCAGCGACGACACGGAAATGATCAACGTCGAGATCGCGCCGATGGTCGGATCGACCTGATCGCGCAGCGCATTGAACATGTTGCGCGTCAAGGTCGAATGGTCGCCGCCCGAGACGAAAAGCGACACCACCACCTCGTCGAAAGAGGTCAGGAAAGCCAGCACGGCAGCGGTCACCACGCCGAAGCGAATCTGCGGAAGCGTCACCAGCCAGAAGGCGCGCAGCCGCGAGGCGCCCAGGCTGCGGGCGACCAGCTCCTGGTTCAGGTCGAAAGACTTCAGCGCCGACGCGACCACCATCATGACGACCGGCACCGCGAGCATGCTGTGCGCGAGCGCCAGGCCCAGCAGCGTGTTCACCAGCTTGAGCTTCACGTAGGCGTAGAACACGCCGATGCCGATCAGGATCACGGGCACCACCATCGGCGTCAGCAGCAGCATCGTCATCAGCCCCGCGAAACGCCAGCGCGAGGCATGCAAGCCATAGGCGGCCATCGTGCCGAGCGGCGTCGCCACCAGCGTGGTCAGCGCCGCTGCCTTGAGCGAGGTCGCGGTTGCCTGCATCCAGGACGGCGAAGCGAAGTAGCTCGTGTACCAGCGCAGCGACCACTCGCGCGGCGGAAACTCGAGGTACTGCGAGGCTGAGAACGACATCGGGATCACGATCAAGGTCGGAATCACCAGGAACAGCATCACGAGCCCCGCCAGCGCGTAGAGCCAGAGCCGCCCGCCGCGCGTGACCTGGGTCTGCGTCACCGGCCGCCTGAGCCAATCGAGCATGCTCATCGGGCCTCCTGCCCGCCGAACAGGCCGCGCGCACCCATCAGCTTCGATGCGAGCATGATGACCGCCACCGTGAGCACCAGCAGCACCACACCCAGCGCACTGGCCGCTCCCCAGTTGAAGAACACTTCAATGTCGTTGGCGATGCGGCTCGACACCATGATCACCTTGCCGCCTCCGAGTACCGCCGGCGTGATGTAGAAGCCCAGGCACAGAATGAAGACGATCACTGCGCCGCTGCTCAGGCCCGGCAGCGACAGCGGCAGGAACACCAGCCAGAAGGTGCGTGCCGGCGAAGCACCCAGGTTGGCAGCGGCCTTGAGGTAGTCGCGGTCGATGGCGCGCATGCATGAATACAGCGGCAGGATCAGGAAAGGCAGCATCACGTGCACCGTGCCGATCAGCGTACCGGTGAGGTTGTGCACCAGTGCCAGCGGCTCTTCCCACAAGCCCAGCGCAATCCCCCATTCATTGATCAGCCCCTTGCGCTGCAGGAGCACCAGCCACGCGTAGGTGCGCACCAGCAACGATGTCCACAGTGGCAGAAGCACGGCGATCATGCAGAGGTTGGCCGCCCGCCGCGGCAACTCGGACAGGCAATAGGCCAGCGGATAGCCGATCAGCATGCACAGGCCGGTGGTCATCAGGCTGACCTGGAAGGTGGTCGCGAAGGTGCGCCAGTACGAGGGCTGCTCCCACATCCGCTGGTAGTTCTCGAGAGTCCACTGACCGCTATCGGACAACAGCGACAGGTAGAACAGCCAGGCGACCGGCACCAGCATCGTGACCGCGATCAGTACCAGCGCCGGCGCGACCAGCCCGAGCAGGCCCAGCCGCTCCCATTGCGCGACGCGGCGCAGTGTCTGCGCGTTGGGCTCGGCGCGGCCTTGTGCAGGCAGCGGATCCGCACACGCGGCGGCCAGCGCCGTCACGACGCCACTCCTTCGGGCGGCAGCAGCACGGTGTCCTGCGCACTCAGGCCCAGCCGCACTGCAGCGCCCTGCTCGGGTGGCGATTGGCCGGTGGCATGGATGGCATGGCGCAGCCAGATCATCGTGCCATCGTCGAGCGCTACGTTCAGCAAGGCGCTGTCACCCTGGTACACCTGCGCCACCAGCCTGCCATCGAAGACATTCAGCTCAAGGTCGGTGTCGGCCTGCCCCGCCGCCAGCAAGCGCAAGCGCTCAGGACGCAACATCAACAGCCGCGCGCCATCGGCGCCAGGATGCTCGGCCGCACGCAGCGTGCGCTCGGCCAGCATGACCCGCCCCTGCTCCACCGTCACCGGCACGAAGGTCGATTCGCCGATGAATTCGGCCACGAAGCGATGAGACGGGCGCTCGTAGATGGCACGCGGCGTGTCGAGCTGCACGATGCGGCCGCCATTCACGACGGCGATGCGGTCCGACATCGTAAGCGCCTCGCGCTGGTCGTGCGTCACGTAGACGGTGGTCATGCCGAGCTTGTCGTGCAGTTGGCGCAGTTCGATCTGCATGTGCTCGCGCAATTGCTTGTCGAGTGCCGACAGCGGTTCGTCCATCAGCATGATGCGCGGCTCGAAGACCATTGCGCGGGCCAGCGCCACGCGCTGGCGCTGGCCGCCCGACAACTGGTCGATGGCACGCGCGCCGTAGCCGCCGAGTCGCACCATCTCCAGGGCCTTTTCCACGCGCTCTGCGCTCTCTCGGCGGCTCACCCCGCGCAGCCGCAGCGCGAACGCCACGTTGTCCGCCACGCTCATGTGCGGGAAAAGCGCGTAGTTCTGGAACACCATGCCCACGCCGCGCTTGTGCGGCGGCGTGGCGATCATCTCGGCATCGCCGAATTTCAGGCTGCCATGGTCGGGCCGGGTGAAGCCGGCCAGCACGGTCAGGAGCGTAGTCTTGCCCGAGCCCGAGGGCCCGAGCAGGGTCAGGAATTCACCGCTGCGGATGTCCAGGTCGACATGGTCGAGCGCAAAGACGTTGCCGTACTTCTTGGTCACCTGGCGCATCGAGATCGGCAGCGACGAATTGCGCACCATGCATCAACCTGCTTTCTGGAAAGTTTGTGCAGTCCGCCGCGCGGGCCGCCAAGTATCGAGGAGCCCGCCCTGCGCGGGCTACTCCGTCAGCATGTTCTGGTACATCTGGGCCGCACGGGCTTCGTTCTTCAGGTACCAGGCGGGATCCAGCAGGATCTGCTTCGCGGCGTTCTGAGGATAAGTGGGCAGGCCCTTGGCCACTGCCGGGTCGATGGCGCTGCCCTCGAAGGTCTTCTTGTTGGTCGGGCCGTAGTTGATGTACTTCACGAGTTCCGCCTGGTACTGCGGCTTGCCGATCTCGTTCAGGAACTTCATGGCGAGCGCCTGGTTCGGCGCGCCCTTGGGCACGGCGTAGCAATCGACGTCGAGGATCGCCTGGTCGTAGCCGTACTTGACGTTTCCGCCGTCCTTGATGACGCCGTCGAAGCGGCCGTTCCAGCCGGTCACCATGTCCACCTCGCCGTCCTTCATGAGCTGCGCGTGCTGCGCGCCGGAGGACCACCACACTGCGATGCTGGGCTTCAGGTCCTTGATCTTCTTGAGCGCACGCTCGATGCCGCCGGGAGCCGACAACACTTCGTAGACCTTCTCGGGCGGCACGCCGTCGGCCATCAGCGCTGGCTCGAGCGAGCCGGCCACCGCGTTTCGGTAAGAGCGCTTGCCGGGAAATTTCTTCACGTCCCAGAAATCGGCCCAGGTCTGCGGCTGCGGACGACCCTCCGGATAGGTCTTGGTGTTGTAGGCAAAGACGTTGGAGAACACGGTGCCGCCCACGCAGTATTCGGTGGCCAGTCCGGGCCCAAAGGTCGAGACGTCGACGGTCTTGTAGTCGATCGGCTCCAGCAGACCTTCAGCGCCCGCGCGTGCGGCACTGCCGGCGCCGCTGCCCACGATGTCCCAACTCACCGCGCCGGCCTTGGCCTTCAGGCGCAGGTCGGCGATGCCGGTGTACGTTTCCTCCTTGAGCGTGATGCCCAATGCCTTTGCTGCCGGGGCCCACTTGGCCTTCATCTGCGCCTCCTGGAAAGCGCCGCCGAAGGACACGATGGTCAACTGCTGCTGCGCGGCGGCATGCCCGGCCAGCAACACACTCAACGCGGCGAGGGTTCCCAGCGTCAGTCGCCTGCGGATCGAAAGTCTCTTCATGGATTCACTCCTTGTCGAATCATCTTGCACAGTCATTCCCAACGCGGCGAGGTCCGGCGTCGCCGATTCCGATCATGCGATACGTGCCGCCACCGACTTGATGCGGCTGTAGCTGCGCAACGCCTCCATGCCCTTTTCGCGGCCGAAGCCCGACAGCTTGTTGCCGCCGAAGGGCACCGCGATGCCGCCAGCGAAATACTCATTGATGAAGACCTGCCCCGCGTCGATGTCGCGTGCGAGCCGATGCGCCGCCGAGAAGCTACCGGTGTAGATGCCGGCGACCAACCCGAAGGCGGTGCCGTTGGCCAGCGCCACCGCCTCCTCCAGGTCGTCGAAGACCTGCACGGCAAGGACCGGACCGAAGATCTCTTCTTGCACCGCCTCGTCCTGCGGCTCCAGGTCGTCCAGGATGGTGGGCTGGTAGAACCAGCCGCGCCCAGTCAGCGGATCGGCGCAGGCCTGGCCGCCGGTGCGCACGCACACGCCGCGCTCACGCGCTCTATCGACGTAGCCCGCGATCTTTTCCCGGTGTGCGAACGAATTCACTGGGCCCATGCCGGTGTCGCGCAGGCCATGTGCCAACGTCATCGCCTCGACCCGCGCCCGCAGGCGCTCGACGAAGGCCTCATGGATCTCGCGCGCAATGACCAGCCGCGAGCCGGCCGAGCAGATCTGGCCCGCGTTCTCGTAGATCGCGCCGAGCACGCCCTCGATCGCCGCATCCACGTCGCAATCGGCAAGCACCACCACGGGCGACTTGCCGCCGAGTTCGAGCACCAGTCGCGTGACGTGCGCCGCGGCCGCCTGCATGACCTGAATGCCGGTCGCCACCGATCCCGTGAAGCTGATGTGCTGCACGCCCGGATGCCGCACCAGCGCCGCACCGGCCCCGGCGCCGGTGCCGGTAACCACGTTGCAGACGCCATCGGGCAGGCCCGCCTCCCCGCACAGCGCGGCCAGCATCAGCGCCGTGAGGGGCGTCTGCTCGGCCGGCTTGGCGACGACCGTGCAGCCGGCAGCGAGCGCGGGCGCCATGCCGCGCGCAGCGGTCGAGAGCGGGTAGTTCCAGGGAATGATGTGGGCCGTGACGCCGACCGGCTCGTTGAGCGTGTAGGCCAGGTGATCGGCGCCCAGCGGAATGCTGTCGCCCTGGTGCTTGTCGCAGGCACCCGCGTAGTACTCGAAGGTAGCGGCCGCGCCGGCGACGTCGGCCTGCGCCTCCGACAGGCGCTTGCCCGAGTCGAGAGTCTCCGCCACCGCGAGCCGGTTGGCCGAGGCGCGGATGCGCTCGGCGATGCGCGACAACAGGCGCCCTCGCTGCGCCGGTGCGAGTGCGCGCCACGGGCCCCGCAGCGCAGCCTGCGAGGCACGCACCGCACCATCGACATCGTCGGCATCGCCCACGGCAAAGCTCGAAAAAGCCTGGCCCGTGCCCGGGTCGAAAGTCTCCATGCGCGCGCCTTGCGCAGAAGGCGTGAAGCGGCCGTCGATGAAGTGTTCACCCGGCAGGCCTGAGATGCGGCCCGTGGCCTGGGCCTCGCGCACGAGTGCCTGAAGCTCGGCGTTCATCGGCCCAACTCCGAGAGCTGGTAGCTGGAGCGCGCCAACCATTCCGGGTCGATTTCCACGCCCCACCCGGGTTCGTCCGGGACTGTGACATGGCCGTCGCGCACCGCATAAGGCGCGCGCACGAACAGGCCTTCCTGCCATGGGTAATAGTCGGCGCCCTCGATCGAGAATTCGAGGTACTTCCCCGCATTCGGAATGGCGCGCAGCATGTGCATGGTGAACACAGTGACCATGGAAAGGTTGGCGCTGTGCGGGGTACACGGCAGGCCGGCTTCGGCCGCCATCCGCGCCACGCGCAAGGTGCGCGAGATGCCACCCACATAGCAGACGTCGGGCTGCACGATGTCCACCGTGTGGCTCGCGATCATGTGCTTCCACATCGGGAGATAGCAGTCCTGCTCGCCGCCGGTGACGTCCAGCGTGAGCGCCTCACGCACCTGCCGCGTCTGGTCGAGTTCCCAATAGGGGCACGGCTCCTCGAAGTGCTCGATGCCCTGGTCCTGCAGCAGGGCGCCGACCTCGATGGCCCGGGCCGGCGAGAAGCCGCTGTTGCCATCGACAAGGAGCGCGGCGCCGCCGAGCGCGCGCCGCATCGTGGGCACGATCTCCTCGGTGCGGCCCGGCCATTCGTCGATGTCGTGGCCGCACTCGGCGCCGACACGGAACTTGAAGGCGTCGAAGCCATCCCGGTCGCGCAACGCCAGCAGACGGCGAGCTTCGTCTTGCGGCTGGATGTCGCGCTTCATCGACGAGGCATAGGCGCGCAGCGGCCCCGGCGTGCCGCCCAGCAGTTCGCACACGCTCTTGCCTGCGCGCTTGCCACGCAAGTCCCACAAGGCGGTGTCGAGGCCGCCGATCGCCCGGTACAGATAGGCGCTCGGGAACTTGTGTTCGCGCTCGGCGATGTGGTCGGCCAGCGCATCCAGATCCTCATCGTCCTGGCCCAGTGACCAGGGCGCGACCTGGCGGTGCAGCACCTGCGAGCTGATGTCGGCGTTGTAAGGCGAGACCTGGCCCCAGCCCTGGCGACCGTCTTCGCCGGTCACCCGCACGAAACCGACATGGCGATTGGAAAAGGTCTCGATCTTCAGGATCTTCATGAGGCGGAACCGGTGGAACCGATGGAAGCAAGGCCTCCATGTTGGGCGCGAAGTGGCCTGCAAGACAGGTCCATTCTGATGTTTGACTGATACCATTTTGAAAACGACAACGAGGAGATTCCATGGTCAAACGCGCCGGCGGATCATTGCTGCTTTCGCTGCGCATCGACCCTGGTTCGCAGCAGCCGATCAGCACTCGCCTGTGCGTCGCGCTGCGCGAGATGATCCTGAGCGGCGGCTTCAATGCCGGCGACCGATTGCCCGCCAGCCGTACCCTGGCCAAGCAGATCGGCGTCTCGCGGACCACCGTGATCGAAGTCTTCGACCGCCTTGGCGCCGAAGGGCTGGTCGAGTCGCGCACCGGCGCCGGCACCTTCGTGAGTGCCGTGCTGGCCGCGGCTCGCCCGTTGCCCCTGAAGCCGGCATCGAAGTCGACGCAGGCCGCCCCGCGGCCCGAGCCGCCGGTGCTCTCGACCGTGATGCAGCAGGCGGTGCAGCGCTTCGGCACCCGCCAGCGGCTCCCGCACGTGACCCGCGCCTTCACGACTGCGCTGCCCGCCTTCGACGCCTTCCCGCAGGCCCAGTGGGCGCGGCTGTCCGCCAAGTACCTGCGTGGCGGGCGCGACGAGCTCATGGGCTATGGCGACCCCAACGGATCGCCGCAGCTGCGCCGCGCGATTGCCTCGCACCTGCGCGCCAACCGCGGTATTACCTGCGACCCCGAGCAACTCTTCATCGTCGGCGGCGCCCAGCAGGCCTTTCACCTGATCGGCTCGACACTGCTGAATCCGGGCGACAAGGTCTGGTTCGAGAACCCGGGCGCGATCGGTGCACGCAACAGCTTGATCGCGACCGGCGCCGAGCTGGTGCCTGTGCCCGTCGATGACGAAGGCCTGCGCGTGAGCGAGGGCCTTCGCCTGGCGCCGCGCTTCCGGCTGGCCTTCGTCACGCCTTCGCACCAGCAGCCGCTGGGCAATGTGATGAGCCTGGAGCGCCGTTTCGGGCTGCTGCATGCGGCGGAGCGCGCGGGCGCCTGGATCATCGAGGACGACTACGACGGCGAGTTCTTCTTCCGCGGGCGTCCGCCGCCGACGCTCAAGAGCGTGGACACCACCGGCCGCGTGATCTATGTGGGCACCTTCAGCAAGTCGCTGTTTCCGGCGCTGCGGCTGGGCTACCTGCTGGCGCCGCCCGCGCTGGTCGACACCTTCAGGATCATCATGAGCCACTTCCTGCAGGGCGTGCCTTCGCACACGCAGGCGGTGGTCGCCGAGTTCATTGACGAGGGCCATTTTTCGGCCCATCTGCGCCGCATGCGGCAACTCTATCTGGAGCGGCATGAAACCCTGGTCGACACCTGCCGCGCGCGATTGGGCGGACTGCTCGACATCGTGCCCACGCATGGCGGGCTGCACACGATCGCGCAGCTACCCCGTCATGTCTCCGAGGGCGCGATCGCCCGCGACGCCGAACTGCACGGCATCAGCACGTCGCCCATCGGGCGCTTCGCGCTGACGCAGGTCAATGACAACGGACTGGTGCTGGGCTTCGGCAGTGTTCCGCCGGCGGCCATCTCGGCCGGGGTGGAAGTGCTCGCGAAGGTGCTGGAGGCGCGATCGATTCACGCGCGTTGACCGTCGTGGTCGGTCAATGATGGATGACCGTCGTTGCCGGTCAATGATGGATGACCGTCGATGCCGGTCAGGGAATCCTGCACTTCGTCCTCGAACCCCGCCACAGGCTGCGCCTTCGCAAGCGCCATCCAGATGCCGAAAGGCATGCGCGGGAGGGCACGGTGGACGGCCGCACGCGCCACGACCAGCCGCTCCGCCTGCGCGACCAGCACGCCGCATTCCGCCGGAATCTCGTCCGGCTCGCCGATCGGCCTCCCGCGCGCATCGCAGCCCAGCACGTACCAGCATTCGCCGCCCAGGTCGAGATAGGCCGCACGCTTGTCGGGCTTGCGCAAGTCGCTCAGAAGATCGGCCCGGCTCACCTTGACCTCATGCACGACAGGTTGCGCATAAGCCTCCACACTGGTGTTGCGGATCGAAAACACATCCGGTCGCGCAATGCACCATCGGGCCTTGTCGTCTCCGGGAACGGGCGCGAGCCGCGCGCGGAGGCTGAGTCCCCGCCATGCGATGCGCCCTGCCCGCGTCATCTCGCGTGCGATCCGCTCCACGAGCGCCTCGTGCCGCGAGAGCGCCCCGCGATGGATGACCAGCGAAGTCGCGATGTGCGCGATGCCTGCGTCGGTCACGCGCAGCGTTTCGTGGCCGTGCGCGGACCGCACGCGTTCCAGAAGCCCAGCGGCGAGCAGGTCGATCTCGATCGCATCGCAGCACGGCCAGCCGGCCGACCGATAGACCTCGCGCAACCGTCGCGCGTGTACGCGTCCGAGCACCCCGAGCGCCCCGATGGCGGACGCGCCGGGCGGCGGATCGGCCACCGGCGCCGGCGCGCCGGGCTCCACCAGTGGAGGATCTGCCGCGGGTGGATCGACCACGGGCGGCGGCGGCGGAGGTGGGGCGGGTGGCAATGGCGTGGGCAGGTCGGGTGCCGGTGGAGGGGGCCCGATCGGTGCGCCGACAAGATTGCGCTGCAAAGCAAGAGCGTCCATGGCGCTAGGTTAACGCTGCGGAGCGCGCGTTTGAAGCGCCGGTCGTCAAGCCCAGGCTTCGAGCACCGCGCCCCTGACCGCGTCGACCGCCGCGGTGCGCTTGCCGCCGGCAGGCGCAACCCAGCATAGCCAGGTGTGCGAACGCCATCCTTGCCAGATGGAGAGCTCACCCTGTCGCTCGCCCTGCTCGGCTTGATCGAGACGCAAGAGCCCGGCGCCAAGTCCGCTGGCGACCATCGCGCGCATGGCGGTTTCGCTGTCGGCCGTCTGCGTCGGACGGTACTCGCGGCCAATGCTCGCGAAGAGGCCGTCCAGATGCGCGCGCAGGATGCACGAGGCCGGCGTGCCGACCCACGGCAGGGTGGTGAGTGATTCGAGGGTGAGCGCCGGATGCGCCTTCGCAAGCGGCGGCGGCAGCGTGACGACCAAGTCGACGATGCCGAGGCGCTGCACGACCAGGCCCTCGATCTCTTCGCTGTCACTCAGGGCGTAGGCGCAGTCCAGCTCGCCGCGCCGCACGCCTTCCAGCGTCTGGTGCGACAGCCCCTGTTGCAGTTGCAGCGTGACCTGCGGATGTCGCTCGGCCAGCTTCACCAGCACATCGCCCAGCCGCAGCGCCACTGGGTCGACCACGGTGCCGAAGCGAACGACGCCCTGCGCGGCGCCGCGAATCTGCTCCGCCGTCGACCGCATGCGCGTTGCCGAGGCCAAGGTGCGCTCGGCTTCTTCGAGCAGGCCCACGCCGGCTTCGGTCGGCGTCATGCCACGCGGGGTGCGGTCGAAGAGCTTCACGCCCAGTTCGTCCTCCAGTGCCTTGAGTTGCGCGCTCACCGCCGGCGCACTGGTGAAGACGCGTTCGGCAGCGCGCGTCAGGCTGCCTTCGCGCGCGATGGCGACGAAGGTCTTGAGTTGGTAGAGCTCCATGCGGCAAATTGTGCGTGCATCGCGGGCCTTCGGCCATTCGCTTTTCCTGAGGCCCCGGTCCAAAGAAACGAATGGTCGCCGGCCGCTTCCGCGCCCATGCTCCAGGCATCGAATTCAATGCCTGAGGCACTCCATGACAAATCATCCCCGTACGCTCGGCATTGCCGCACTGCTGCTTGCCACATCCGCCTGGGGCGGCATGTTCCTCGTCAGCAAGGGCGTGCTGCACCACGTCGACCCCTTCTGGCTCACGCTGATCCGCTACAGCCTGTCAGCGATGCTCTTTGTCGCGCTGCTGGCGCCACGCGGCGCCGCGCCGTGGATCAAGCTGCAAGCGTATGCGGTTCCGCTTGCAATGCGAGGCTTGGCGGGCTTCGGGGTCTTCAGCGTGATGCTGCTGACCGGGCTCGCGCATTCGGTACCGTCGCACGGGGCGATCATCATGGCCACCACGCCGATGACGACGCAGTTGCTGCGCTGGGCGCTCGACGGCATTCGCCCCTCCAGGGTCACCGTCCTGACGAGCCTGCTCGCATTGGCCGGTGTCGTCATCGTCTCCGGCGTCTTGTCGCCGCATGGCGCGGGCACCGGCGAGTCCACTGCCTTCGGCGATGCGATGGCCTTCTTCGGCACGCTCGGGTGGGTCTGGTACACACGCGGCGCCGCGCAGTTTGCCGACAGGCTCGATGTCGTCGAATACAGCGCACTCACCGTCGTCGCCTCATGGCCGCTGCTTGCGCTGGGTGCCGTGGTCGCCACCGCCACGGGAGTGGCCGATGTTCCGAGCGCCTCCGGACTGATGCTGTCGTGGCACGCGCTGGCCTACGTGGGCCTGATTTCTTCGGCGGTGGCCGTGCTTGCCTTCAACTACGGCGTACGCACCATGGGCGCTGTCACCGGCACCGCTTTCCTGAACTTCGTCCCCGTCTCGGCGCTGTTGATGAGCGTCGCGCTCGGCAAGCTGCCTTCGGCGAACGAACTCCTGGGAATGTCCATGGTCGTTGCTGCACTTCTGATCCATCCCGCGAGCACCCGCACAGCCGCTGCGTCCGCGCGCCTCAATCGGCCAGCGGCGCTCGCAGCATCGGGAGTCTGCCGCGCGGCTTCCTGAAGCGGGCTAGAAGAGATCGAGGCCGGCTGCCACCATGAATGCAATGCCGGCCGAGACGCTTGCCCAGTGAGCCAGGTTCGCGAACAGATCCCAGCCGCAGTACCTGTCCTCGGCGCTGTGGGCGAAGAATTCCGCGATCGCGTCGCCGCCCTTGTTGTCGCCCGCGACCTCTGCACGTTGAAAGTCCATTGTCATGACTGCCACCTCGTGCTTCATCGTAGGGCCGGGGCGGCGCTTGCTTCGATGAAAACGGCGGGCAGCATTGATGCGGACTGGACATCAATGAAAGAAGAAGGCGCCCACCAGAAGGCGCCTGACGCGGCATCAATCGCGCCTGCCGCCGCCCGCGCTCAATTCAGCCCAATCGAGTTCCTGCACCAGCACCCGAAACGCATCGTCGCCGATGACATCATCGCGCCGCATCTCGAAGGCACGCTGCCGGGCGACCGCGATGGCGCGACGCCTGAGCGGCCCGCCGGGGACTTCGTCGATCGTCGCCTCGCGAGATTCGCTGGTGTTCAGTTCGACCACCGCGCCGTATTCCTTGCGAAGCAGCTTCGCAGGCAACGTCTCGTCGTCCTTGATTGCATCGAGCAGCGCGCCGTACGCATTCGCGCGCCCCAGGCGCACTTCGCGACCGACGGGATCGTCGTCCGTCAGGCCCAGGCGCTTGATCAGAGGGCCGATGGTCAGTCCCTGAAGCACCAGCGTGCCGAGCACCACTGCAAACGCGCACAGCAAGATGAGATCGCGATAGGGAAAGGGCGAACCGTTCGGAAGCGTCTCCGGAATGGCAAAGGCCGCCGCCAGCGTGACGATGCCGCGCATCCCCGCCCACGAGAGCACCACCGCACTGCCGACGACGGGCCGGGCCGGAACATCCTCGCGGCTTGCACGGCGATGCGTCAGCACCTTGTAGCTCATCACCCATGCAAAGCGCGCGGCGATAGTGACGCAGAGCACCACCGCCGCGGTGACGACCGCATCATTGCGCGAGCCACCGGCTTCAAGACGCTGCCAGATAGGCCGCAACTGCATGCCGATCAGCACGAACGCAAACGCGTTGAGAACGAAGACCACCGTCTCCCACACAGCGAAGATCGGCACGCGCATGTGCGCCGGCATTTGCGTGCCACCGCGGCGCGCCACCGTCATGGCATAGGCCACCAGCGTCAAGATGCCGGAAAGACCGATCGCCTCGGCGGCAATCCAGACCCCGAACGTGAGCGAGAACTGAATGATCAGCGCAATGGGCACCTCACGAAGCCCGCTCGTCAGCGGCCGCAACACGAACGCGCAACCGACGCCGGCCGCGAGGCTGCCGAACACCGTCAGCAGGAACACCGGCGCGAAACTGCCGAAGCCCAGATGGCCCGCCACCACGCTCATGATCGCGAGCCGGTAGACCAGCAGCGCACTCGCGTCGTTCAACAGGCTCTCGCCTTCGAGGATTTTCAGCAGCTTGTGCGGCAGCTTGACCTGCCGCATAACCGCTGTTGCGGCGGCGGCATCAGGCGGCGCGACGATCGCGCCCAATGCAATGGCCACCGGCCACGGCATCTCGGGCACCAGCCAACGCGCGACAAGTGCGACTGCCAGCACCGTGGTGCCTACCGCCGCAAGCACAAGCCCGGCGATCGGGCGCCAGTTCAGGCGCAGGTCGCGCAAGGAGGTGTCGTATGCCGCATCGAGCAGCACCGGCGCGACGAAGAGCGTCAGCGCGAGTTGCGGATCGAGCGTCCAGTTCGGGCTGGCGGGAACGAACGCGAGCGCGGCACCACCGAGCGCAAGAAAGGTCGGATACGGTGCGCCCACCTTGCGTGCGAGCGCGGCGAGCAGCGCCGCGCCAAGCAGCAGCATGATGATCCATTCGAAAGTGGCCATGATTGCGTCGCGATGAGTTTTTTTCGAGGCGGCATGCTACCGCCTCCAGACTGCGACGCGTTGCGGCTCACTCCTTGTAGCGCAGGGCCCAATGCCACAGCGAACGCGGCGTGGACAGCATCACCAGCACCCAGGCCGAGCGCAGCGTGAACCGCTGCCACCATGGAATGTGCGGCGACAGGAACGCGCGCCATCCGTTCATCCGCTCTCCGTCCCGCACATAGCGGCTTGCCACGACCAGCATGTGGCGATAAAGGCGCTTGGCCCTCGCCTTTTCGAACTCGGCCGGCACGCGCAACTCGCGGGCGAGTTCGAACGCCCGATGCGCGTCGACGCCACGTCCGCTGCTGGTGACCGACCCTTTCTGCACCCTGTAGCGCGAGACCGGCTCCGCAACCAGACGCGCCCAGTTGCCGCTGTTGGCCAGCCTCACCGAGAAGGCCCAATCCCCGACATTGCCGTCGCGCTCACCTCGCATGAGTTGCAGATACGTGGCCTTCTCCACCAGATAGGCGTCCGCGGGGATGGACTCCGTGAGGCACCATTCCCACACAGGGCGGGCACCGCCCGGCCCGTCCCTGCCGTACCAGAAGTCGTTGCTCGCCGAATTCCACGTGTCCACCGCACCGGACTCGTCGATGATCTGCTGCTTGCCGAACCAGAGCTTCACGCGCGGGTCGCTCTCGTTGGCACAGGCATCGGCCAGCGCTCGCAAGGCGAAGGGGCGGAGCAGATCGTCGTTGTGCAGGAAGAGCAGATGTTCGAAGCGCGCCTTCGATGCCAGAAACCAGTGATTGGGATAGATCCCCTTGGGCGGATCGCTCGGCACGTATTCGATGAGCTCTGCCAGCCCGCTCGCGGCAACGGCCGCCCGGTTCGCGGGCCAGTAGCGAGGCGGACTGTCGTCGCCGATGATGATCTCGCCGATCAGCGCGCGGTCTTGCATCGCGATGCTTTGAAGCGCTTCGCCGAGCTGCTCGGGTCGGGCGTATGCCGGAATGAGGATGGAGATCTGCACGATGCGACATCCCCGAGCGCGTCACTGCAGGACCCGTCGCACCGCCTCGATCACGTCGTCGACATCCTCATCGGTCAGCTTGGCGGAAAGGGGCAGCGAAACCGTCTGCCTGCCCACGCGCGTGGCGTGCGGCGTATCTTCAGGCCGCCACCCGAAGGTGTGCTGGTAGTACGGGTGCTCGGTCAAGGCGAGATAGTGCACGCCGATGCCGATGCCCTGCGCGGTCATCGCGTCGAGGAACTCGTCGCGCGCAATGCCGCATCGCGCCTTGTCGACCTGGATGCTGAAGAGGTGATGGGCATGACGCGTATCGGGTGCAATCTCCGGTGGCAGCTCGATGGGCAGGTCGGCCAGTTCTTCCATGTAGCGTTCCCAGATCGCCTTGCGCCGCTGCCAGTACGCCTCGACGCGTGCGAGCTGCTTCAGGCCGATGGCAGCCTGCAAGTCCATCATGTTGTATTTGAAGCCCGGCGCGACGACGTGATAGTGCTTGTAGCCTTCGTCACCGAATCGCTTCCATGCATCCTTGGTCATGCCATGAAGACCGAGGACCTTGATGGTGGCTGCGTCTTCCTCCCTGCGCGCGAACACCATGCCCCCCTCGCCCGTCATGAGGTTCTTGGTCACGTAGAAAGAGAAACAGCCGAAGTCCCCGATCGTCCCGACGTTGCGCCCGCGGTACTCGGTTTCGATGGCGTGAGCGCAGTCTTCGATGACCTTGAGGTTCTGGTCGCGTGCCATCGACATCAGCGTGTCCATCTCGCAAGGACGGCCTGCGAAATGGACCGGAACGATGGCGCGCGTTCGAGAAGTCAGTTTGGCGCGCACTTGGGAGGGATCGATGTTCAGCGTCTTCGGATCGATGTCGGCAAGCACCGGCGTTGCGCCTGCGTGAATGATCGCGTTGGCCGTCGCGCAGAAGGTCATCGGCGTCGTGATGACTTCGTCGCCAGGCTGGACGCCCGAAGCCAAGAGCGACAGATGCAATGCCGCGGAGCACGAATTCAGTGCCACGGCATGCGGCGCGCCGCGGTAGCGGCCGAACTCCCGTTCGAACTGCGCAACCCGAGGGCCAGTGCCCAGCCAGCCGGAGCGCATCACGGCTTCGACTTCACGAATCTCGTCTTCCTCGATCCTCGGCGAGCCGAAAACCATGAAATTGTCTTTGCCGCGCACGGACATCTGGCACCTCCCTCAAGGGTCTGGATCAGCGGATCAGCCAGTGACTTGCTCTTGTCGCGTTGTTTTTAAACGTTATTTCTTAACGTTGGGCTGGCTGCCCTCGTCTTTAACCCCGATTTCGTAACCAGGTTTGTCGGACGATGGCGCTTGATGGCGTCCGCAAGCCGGGTGGTGTGCCCCGGCCGACCCTGACCCTGCCCAACAGGGCAGTAGCGGCAAGCCCTTGCGGCTTCACACAATGAAGCCATCTAAGGAGCTCCCATGGCCGATATCCGCGAAACCCCCCGTTCTTTCTCTCTCGAACAACTGTCGGCAGCAATGGCTGACGTCGTCGCCGCCGCAGCCGGCAGCGTGGTCGCAGTGCATGCCGGGCGCGCGCGCATCACCGGCATTGCGTGGCGCGACGGGCTGGTCGTCACCAGCGAAGAAGCACTGCCTGACGACCTGACGGGCACGACGGACCTGACGGTGCGCCTGCCAGGCGGAGCAAGCACCAAAGCTACGCTCGTCGGGCGCGATGCCGGCACTGACGTTGCGCTGCTTCGTCTCGAAAGTGCTGCGCCTTCCCCGGTCACGTTCGATGCAGCGACGGTGCGCGTCGGTTCGATCGCGCTTGCAATCGGGTCTTTTGACGGCACGCCGACCGCGGCTGCTGGCTTGGTTGCGCTCTCCGGCCCCGCATGGCGCAGCCTGCGCGGCGGCGAAATCGACGCACGCATCGAACTCGGGCTAACGATGCGCCGCAGCGCCGAAGGCGGACTGGCGCTCGATGCGCTGGGCCGTGCCATCGGCATGAGCGTGTTCGGGCCGCGCCGGCGCGTGATCGTCATTCCAGGCGCAACGATCGACCGCGTCGCCGCACAGCTTGCCGCCCACGGGAGAGTGCCGCGCGGCTATCTCGGCGTAGCGCTCCAGCCAGTGAAGGCCGGGCCGGAGGGCATCGGCGCGATGGTCATGGGCGTCGACCGCGACGGCCCCGCTGCGGCAGCAGGACTGCATCAAGGCGACGTGATCCTCGCCTGGAACAACGAACCGCTGCGCAGCGTGCAGACGCTGTTGCGCTCGCTGGGACCCGCCAGTGTAGGCACCATCGTCAAGTTGTCGCTGCAACGCGCCGGGCAGCCGACAGAAGCACAAATCACCATCGGCGAAAGGCCGGCCGATTGAACAAGACGAGCACCACGGATGCGATCGTGATCGCGGTCGATGTCGAAGACGCCGAATTGTCCGAACGGCTGCTGGCATCGCTTGCGGACGCTCCCGGTGTGCGCATCGCGCGGCGTGGCGAGCCCGCGGATGTCGCTCTGGTTGTGGCCAACGCCAACCCCGAGACCGACTCGAATGCAGACAGCTCCCTGACGCGGCGGGAACTCGAAGTGCTGGCGCTCATGGCCGAAGGCGCATCGAACAAAGGCATCGCGCGGCGATTGGGCATCTCCGTCCACACGGCCAAGTTCCACGTGGGCTCGCTGCTCGACAAGCTCGACGCCACCGGCCGCACGGACGCAGTGGCACAGGCCGTCCGGCAAGGCGTCATCCATCTCTGAGGTCATGAGGTCATCATGTTTGACGACAACACACCTTCCATCCTCACCAGCGGCGAAGAGGCCGAGGCGGGCCAGGACGCGCTCATCGATGCCTACTCGCACGCGGTCGCAAGCGTGGCCGACAGTGTGGGTGCGGCTGTCGTGCGCGTACAGGGCGGTTCCGGGCGCCGCAGCGGTCTCGGCTCCGGCGTGGTGATTGCCGGCGACGGATTGGTGTTGACGAACAGCCATGTCGTCGGCGGTGCGCGCCGGGTTCGCATCGGGCTTACTGAGGCGGGCGACCGGGAAGCGGAAGTCCTGGGCGACGATCCCGCAACCGATCTCGCGCTGCTGCGCGTGGAACTGCCGCGCGGCGCGGCAACGGCGAAGCTGGGCGATTCAAAGGTGCTGAAACGTGGGCACTTGGTGGTGGCCATCGGCAATCCGCTGGGTTTCGAATCGACGATCACCGCGGGCATCGTCTCGGCGCTGGGCCGGTCGCTGCGCTCCCAGAGCGGACACCTGATCGACGACGTCATCCAGACGGATGTAGCGCTCAATCCCGGCAACTCCGGCGGTGCGCTGGTGGCTGCCTCGGGGCTGGTGGTGGGCATCAACACGGCGATGATCGCCGGTGCGCAGGGTCTCGCTTTCGCGGTGTCGAGCAATACGGCGCGCTTCGTGATCGGCGAGTTCATTGCCCACGGCCGCGTGCGGCGCGCGCATCTGGGCATTGCGGCGCAGACTGTGCCCATGTCACGGCGGGTGGCGCTGGCGATTCATTCGGACGCGCACGCGGTGCGCATCGGCGAAGTGCAGGCCGGCGGCGCAGCCGATCTGGCGGGCTTGCGCGTCGGCGACATCCTCATCGCGCTCGACGATGTCGTCGTGCGGGGCGCGGACGACTTGCTGCGGCTGCTGGGTGCCGAGCGCGTTGGGCGACCTGTTCAGGTGTCGCTGCTTCGCGAAGGCAAGCTCATCAAGCGCACGGTGACCGCGCACGAGCGGCCGGCGCCGCCATTTTCGTGAAGACGGCAACCGTTCCCCGCCGCTGCGCTTCTTCGAATCGCGTTGAACTCGGAGCGGTTCGCCGCAACTACCCTTCCTTTTTAGTCATTCAAGCTGCTTTGCGAGCGTGAGGCATCGCGGGAGTGGTGCGCGAAATGCCGGATGGCGGTGCCCGGAAGACGCCGCCGTTTACGGTTCGCAGGTGTCGTAGTTGGGGAGAGTCGTGCTGCTGCCGGAACGTGCTTTGTTGTATTGCATGTAGCGCTCCGCGCGCTGCCGGGTATTTGCGGTCATGGCTTCGATCTTTCCCCCCAACTTGGAGAACTGCGCATGGGGAGTAAATCTGTCTCCACCGCAGTTGACCGCAGCCATGATTTTTTCTCCCGCTAGTTGCACTGCAGCCTTGTCCGTGAGGTCAATGATCAGAGTTTGCTGAATAGCGCTCGCATTCTGCGTAAGCGCCTTGCGCTGCGGCTCGGTCACGTCGAGCGTGCCGATCCAAGTCTCGATATCGTCGCGTACGCCATTCTTGTTGGCGTCCGGCCCTGCAATGTCGGACGAACGATCCAGTGTGGGATAGCCCCCTTTGCGCTCCAGCTGTTCGCTCTGCTGGGCGAGCGTGAGACTTCCCGGCGCAGTGGGCGACGAACCGAATGACGAGCCAGACGACGGTTCGGACGAGCTACCGGTCGATGACGTGGACGAACCTGTGCCCGCTCCGAAGGAGCCTGAGCCACCGCCACTACCGCCGCCGCAGGCCCCAAGAATTGCTGCCAAGAGAACGCCACCGATGAGCGATTTCAAAAATCCTGCCATTTTCATTTTTTCTCCCCGTATAGAACCTAGAGCTTGCCGAGCACGGCCTGAACCATCCCGTTGATCTTTTCCCGCGCCGCACGGGTCGGGTCAAGATAGGTGTCAACCAAGGTATGTCCGCTCAGGTCGCTCTTGCTTGCTGGCAGATTGATGTTGATTGGCGCCACAGCGCTGATGCCCTGAACACGCAGACCATTGATGACGAGATCGATATCGGCCAACAGGTGTTCGCCTCTCTGCGTCGGCGAAGCCGGGGCAACGTGAATCACACCGGCCTTGGTGTCCGGGTGACTGCCGCGAAGCCCGTCATAAGCGCTGTTCACGAACAGATTGCCTTGCGAATGCGCGATGAGCGCGAAGGAATAGTCTTCGTCGGCCAAGCCCCTGAGCTTTTGAAGTTGTGCCGCCACGTCCGCAGCGGTGGGCGGATTGCAGTACTTGAAAGCACCGCGGAACCCACGAATGAGATTCTGGTTTTCCGCCTGACAGGCTTCTGCCTCCGTGGCGACGTTGAACACGGGTGGTCTTTGTTGCCTATCGGCCTCGTAGAGGTCCAATACTTCGCCATATCTGGCCGGCCATGTCACTGGAGCCGCATGGGCGGCAGTTCCATGCAATGCTAGGAAGGCCACGAATGCCAGAACCACCAAGGATATTGGCGTGCTGGCTGCTGCGAGCCATCTGCGCAATAGGCCGGCATTGCTTAAGGCAAAGCCCCGGGCGGGGCACGCGCGGAAATGCGATCGGCGCTGCGCCGACCGCGAACGGTTCGTCATATTGAATCTCCCTGAATCTTTTTTTTACCGGCGCAACTGCGCGTCGGCGCGGCCACTATAAGCCAGGGACCTCACGCAAAAGCGAGCAAGCCTGAGTCAATGAAAGTCGCGGCTGCTGTTGCTTTGAGCGAGCCTTCCCAGCAGCGGCGTCAGATCCTTGAATCCGGTCGCCACCACATGCCGCACCTCGCCTCCGGTGTCCATGTCGCGCTGCCAGGTGCCCTGCACAGCCAGCAGCTTCGCCTTGAGCACCTGCTCGCGCCAAGTCTCGACCACGTGGCTCCAGACGATGATGTTGACGTTGCCGGTCTCGTCTTCGAGCGTGACGAAGATGGTGCCGTTGGCGGTCTGCGGACGCTGGCGGACTTGCACGATGCCGCAGGCGCGCACGGTCCGGCCGCTGGGCAGTGAGCGCAGTTGCTCCGCGCTCATGAGGTTCATGCGCGCCAGCCGCGAGCGCAGGAGCGCCAGCGGATGGCGCCGCAGCGTGAGGCCCAACGATGCGTAGTCGCCGACGATCTCCTCGCCTTCGGACGCAACGGGCAGTTGCAACGCCGGCTCGTTGATCGGCACACCCTTGAGCAGCGCGGGCGCGCGGCGCTGCGCGGTTGCATCCCACACCTGCTGTCGACGATGGCCGGAGAGCGCCATCAGCGCATCGGCCGCGGCCAGTGCCGCCATGTCCTTGCCATCAAGTTCGGCGCGAAGTGCAAGGTCTTCGGTGCTGGTGAAAGGCGCCTGCGCACGCGCGGCCAGAAGACGTTTGGCGCCCGCCTCGCTGAGGCGCGAGACGCGGCGCAGACCCAGGCGCACGGCTGGCTGCGGCGCGCGCCCCAGCCGATCGGCATAGCGAGCCTCGGTGCCAGTCGGCATGCGCGGCGCATCGGGCGCGCGAGCTTCGAGGCTGCTGTCGAATTCGCTCGTCGTCACATCGACCGGCCGCACCTCGACGCCATGGCGCCGCGCATCCTGCACGAGCTGCGAAGGGCTGTAGAAGCCCATCGGCTGGGCATCGAGCAATGCGGCCAGGAAGCAGGCGGGCTCGTGATACTTGATCCACGAGCTCACCGATACCAGCAGCGCAAAGCTGGCCGCATGGCTTTCAGGAAAGCCGTAGTCGCCGAAGCCGAGCACCTGCTGAAAGATCGCCTCGGCAAACGGGCGTTCGTAGCCCCGCTTGACCATGCCGTCGACCAGCTTGTCGTGGAACTTGTCGAGACCGCCCTTGCGCTTCCAGGCCGCCATGGCGCGGCGCAACTGATCGGCCTCGTCGGCCGAGAACTCGGCCGCGATCATGGCGATCTGCATCACCTGTTCCTGGAAGATCGGAACACCCAGCGTGCGCTCCAGTGCGACGCGCAGTTCTTCCTTCTCGTACTTGATCGGCAGCCCCTGGCGCAATCGATCGCGCTGCTTGAGGTAGGGATGCACCATGCCGCCCTGTATGGGCCCGGGCCGGACGATCGCCACCTGGATCACCAGGTCCTCATAGGTGCGCGGTTTCAGGCGCGGCAGCATCGACATCTGCGCCCTGCTCTCGATCTGGAACACGCCGACAGTGTCCGCGTCGCAGATCATGTCGAACACCGCATCGTCATGGGGGATCTGGTGCATCTGCCGCGTCGTGCCGCGCCAATGGTTCATGAGTTCGAGCCCACGCCGGATGGCGCTGAGCATGCCCAGCGCGAGCACGTCGACCTTGAGCATGCCCATCGCTTCGAGATCGTCCTTTTCCCACTGGATGACCGAGCGGTCTTTCATGGACGCCTTTTCCACCGGCACCAGGCGCGTGAGCCGCGTGTGCGTGAGCACGAAGCCGCCGACGTGCTGGCTCAGGTGGCGCGGAAAACCCCTGAGCTCCCGCGTGAGCTCGATCCATTGCAGCAGCTTGAGCTCGTCCTCCTGCACGCCCACGCGCTCTGCGGCGGCGCGCAGTTGCTCGCCCAGCACGGCTTCGTCGAACCAGTAGTGGTCCTTGGCGAATTCGTCGACGAGCCGCGCATCGATGCCGAGCGCCTTGCCCACGTCGCGCAGCGCACTGCGGGCGCGATAGCAGATGACGACAGCAGCAATGGCTGCGCGTTCGCGCCCGTATTTTTCATAGATGTACTGGATGACCTCTTCGCGCCGCTGGTGCTCGAAGTCGACGTCGATGTCGGGCGGCTCGCGGCGATGGCGGCTGAGAAATCGCTCGAACAGCAGATGGCCTTTGTCCGGGTCGATCGCAGTGATGCCCAGGCAGAAGCAAACCGCCGAATTGGCCGAGGAGCCGCGTCCCTGGCAAAGAATGTCTTTCGAGCGGGCAAAGCGGACGATGTCCTCGACCGTGAGAAAGAACATCTCATATTCGAGCTCGAGGATCAATCGAAGCTCGCGCTCTATTTGCAGCGACACCTTCTCCGGGATGCCCGAAGGATATTTGCCGCGCGCGCCCTCCCAAGTCTTGCGCACCAGCGTCTGCGCCGGCGTCTCGCCATTGCCGACGCTTTCGAGCGGGTACTTGTAGTTCTCCCGGATCACCTCGGGATCGAAACGGCAACGCCGCGCCACTTCGAGCGTGTTCGCCAGCATCTCGTCGGTGTAGAGCGCGGCCAGCCGCACGCGCTGGCGCAGATGCCGCTCGGCGTTGGACTGCAATGCGAAGCCGCATTCAGCCACCGTCTTGCCTTCGCGCACGGCAGTGAGCACGTCCTGCAGCGGCTTGCGCGCGCGTGCGTGCATGTGTACGTCGCCGGCCGCCACGAGCGGCACGCCGGACCGCTCGCCGGCTTGGAACAGCGTGACGAACCAGAGGTCGTCATCGAGTTCATTGAGCATCTCCACCGCCAGCCACAGGTTGCCGTCGAACAACGCCTTCGCGGCCGAGAGGTCTTCGTGCAATTGCTCGATGTCGATGGCGCCGCCGGGCTTTCGGTCGGGCACGAAAAGAATCTGGCAGTGCTTCAGCGAAGCGACGTCGCTGCCGTCCCAGGTCACCCGGTATTGGCCTTTGGGCAGCTCGGTGGTTCGCGCGGCGGTGATGAACTCGCAGAGGTTGCCCCAGCCTTCGGTGTCGTTCGCGATGACCACGAGCCTGAAGCGATCGAAGCGGAATTCGCTGCCGAACAGCAGGCGGAAATCAGGGTTGCGCGGAATGGGCGGCTCGTCAGGATGCTCGCGCTCGTAGACATCGAGCTTGGCGGGCAGTTCGCGCAGGCCGACGTGCGCACGCACCACACCGGCCACAGAGCATTCATCGGTGATTGCAAGCGCCGAGTAGCCGAGCTGATAGGCGCGCTCCACCAGTTCTTCGGGCGTGGAGGCACCGCGCTGAAAGCTGAAGTGGGTCAGGCAATGAAGCTCGGCATAGCCCGGCAGTCCGGGCGCGGGCGGTTGCCGCTCCGGCTGCGGCAAAGCGTGTACCTCGGCGAGCGTCAGCGCACGGGTTTTCTTGCCGCTGAGTTCAGGCATAGAGGCCTTGCAAGTACCAGCGGACCTCGCCTTCGGCGAAGCAGGCGGTCGAGCGCTCGCGGAAGATCCACACCAGGCCGGCTTTGGGGCTTTCGGCGACGTAGTAGTCGCGCACTGCGGGTTGGCCGCCCTCTTCCACGCCGCCCCACCAGCCTGCTTCGACGCGCTGGGGGCCGATCAGCCTGCGCAGCGGTCCTTGGTAGCAGGGGCGCTCGCCATCCATCTCAAGAGGCAGCGGCTCCGGCAACAACCACCCCGGGTAGATGGACTCACCCCCAGGCTTCGCGCACTTCGTGTCGCTTTGCCTACCCCCTTGCAGGGGGCAACACTGGTGGACCGGCGGAGCCGGTTCCACGGTGTTTCTGGAAGGGCGCTGTTTTGGGGCTTGCAGGGCGGGTTGCCACACTTGCATGCGTTCGGGGCGGTGGTCGGGCTGTAGCTTGGGCACCAGGACTTGCTGGGGGCCCAGGCGTGCACTGAGGCGCTCGACCATTTCGTGGAGCTTGTCGCCCTTGCGGTTGTCTTCGGGCAAGAAGCTGGTGCTGGCGCCGGCCCAGGGATCGGTTTCGAGCGAACGCAGGCGCAGCCAGCTTGCGGGGGCTGCCAATGTGGTGAGCGCGAGTTTCTCGGCCAGGAGCCGGCGCAGGTGCGCCATGTCCTGCGTGGGCTCGGCAGTGCGCACGGTGATGTTCTGGTGCGGCGGCAGGTTCACGCCGTTGAAGCGCTTGAGGTCGAGCGTCCATTCGAGTTCGAGCGCGCGTGCCCCGCGCTGGCGCGCGCGCAGCCAGATCTGCAGCCCCGCCAGCAGACGGTTGGCCGACCACATGAGCTCGTTGGCGCCTTCGGCCAGCGCAGGCAGTTCGAGCTTCTGCTCGAAGACGTCGGGCAGGCTGAGCCACGCATGGCTTTCGGGGCGCGAGCCCCAGGCGATGTCCAGTGCATTGCGCAAGCCGGTTCCAAAGCGCCGGGACAAGCCGCCGCGCGGCAAGGCGGCCACATCGCCCCAGGTGCGGCAACCGAGGCGCGCGAGCAGTTCGAGGTGCTCGTGCGCGGCGCTCAATGTGTCGAGCGGCAGGCCGGCGGGCATGTCGTCGGGCCGGCGTTCGCCGCGCACGAAAAGACGCAGCCGCGCCAAGGCCTCCAGGCTGGTCGCGCCCTGCGCTCCTTTCAGGGCCGCGTCGGGCGCAGGGTTGGCGCTGGCGAGTTGGCGCATCAGGCCCAGCCGACCGCCCCAGAGTCTTTCGCAGGCGGAGACTTCGAGCATCAGCGCTTCGTCCTGCCAGGCGACGTGCGGCGTGAATTGCAGCGCCCACCAGCCCAGGGCTTCGGTGGGCGGAAGGGGCGTGCCGGCTTGAGGTGGCCCAGCGGACTCAGGCAACCACTGCAAGGCGATCCAGTGCATGGCGTCCTTCCTTCCAGGCCTCGATGTGCACCACGGTGGCGGCATCGTGCGCCGGTGCCGTGCCCTGCTGTTGCAGGCGCAGCTTGCGTCGCAGCCGGGCGGCGGCGAGCAAGGCGCTCATGCGCTCGCTGCGTGCCGGCAGCATCACCGGCGCAGCGAGCGGCGGGCCGCGGCGCTTGAGGATGTGGAGTTCGATCTGGGCCGCATCGGCCTCGCTGCGCATGATCTGCAGCCGCAGCCGCGCCGGAGAGGCCGTTTGTGCCACCGTCCCGGGCCGGCAGACGAACAACACCGCATCGTGCTGCGCGGCAGCCAGCTGGAGCCGCCGCAATTCGCCGACCCGGGCCTGCGGCAACCAGGCCAGCACGGCGCCCACGTCAGCGCAGCGCAGCGCCTGCTCGCAGGCCCACAGCCGCGCGGCTGCGGCCTCGCTCCGGACCCACATCAGCGCCTCGGGCCTGAGGCCGTGCGCGGCCAGCGAGGCGCCGAAGGGCTCGCAGGGTGCGCCGATCAGCACCACCGGCCCGCCCCGCGCTTCCGCCGCCTGCACCAGACCGGGCAGCACCAGCTGCCAGAGCGGGTCTTCAGGCGCGGCCTGCAGCAGTTCCGTCATGGCGCCGACCGGCCAGCCGCCGCCCGGCAACTGGGCGTCCAGCGCCGCGTGACCGGTCCCGATGACCTGCGCATCGGCGCTGCCGAGTTCGTCGGCATGCCAGACGCCGCGGCCGGCGCCAGCGGGAAAAGAGTCGAGGAAAGGAAGGCCCATGATCAAAAGGTGAATAACTGTATTTTCATCCAGTATTTTCAGCCCTGCAACCGGAAGGACAAAGGAGAAAAGAGAGACACTGGCGCGCCAAAAAGGAGATTTCTTCATGACTTCATCCCCGCAGCTTTCCCAGGCCGACAAGGCCAGGACCTTCCGCGCCCTCCACGAATCCACCGAGGGTTTCATCATCCCGAACCCCTGGGACGTCGGCACGGCGCACCTGCTCGCGGGGATGGGGTTCAAGGCATTGGCCACCACCAGCGCCGGCCTGGCTTTCTCGCTCGGCCGGCCTGACAACGCCCTCTCTCGCGACCACGTGCTCGCGCATCTCCGAAGTCTTTCGGCCATCGACCTGCCCGTGAGCGCTGACCTGGAAAACGGCTTTGGCGACGCCCCGGAGGAAGTCGCGCAGACCATTCGGCTCGCAGCCGAGGCGGGCGTCGTCGGTGGATCGATCGAGGACGCCACCGGCCGCGCCGACGATCCCATCTATGCCCGCGACCTTGCGGTGGAACGCATTCGCGCCGCCGCGGAAGCGGCCCGCGCGCAGCCCTTTCCCTTCACCCTCACCGCGCGCGCCGAAAACCATCTTCACGGGCGCAACGACCTGGCAGACACCATCGCGCGCCTGCAGGCCTACCAGGAAGCCGGCGCCGATGTGCTCTTTGCGCCCGGCCTGGTCACGCGCGAAGACATCTCCACCGTACTGCGCGAGATCGATCGCCCGCTGAATGTGCTGATGGGCCTGGGCGCCGTCACGCTCGACGCGAAGACGCTGTTCGGACTCGGCGTGCGCCGCATCAGCGTCGGCGGTTCGCTGGCGCGCGCCGCAATGGGCGCCTTCCTGAACGCCGCCAACGAGTTACGCGAGCACGGCACCTTCACCTACGCCAGCAAGGCGGTGAGCCATCGAGAAATCAACGCGATGTTCTCAGCGCATTGAACCGGCAACGACCGGGATAACGGGCGATGATGGCCAATGACCTTCTCCTCACGCGCACCCAGTTGCTGCGGTTGGGCATCGCGCTCTGCGCCGGCGTCGCACTCCCTGGATTCGCGCAGCAAGGCAGATCGAAGATGAACACTCGCCCCATTCCCTCCACGAAGGAAGCCCTGCCGGTGGTCGGCTGCGGCACCTGGATCGGATTCGACCAGCGGCCCGGCACCGCCGCCTACCAGCAGCTTCCCGGCGTGCTCGAAGCGTTGTTCGCGGCCGGCGGAACCGTGATCGACAGTTCGCCGATGTACGGCCGCTCCGAAGAAACCACCGGCGAATTGCTGGCCGAATCGAAGCAGCGCGACAAGGCCTTTCTTGCGACCAAGGTCTGGACCTCGGGCCGCGAGGCCGGCATTGCGCAGATGGAGAAATCTTTCGAGCGGCTGCGCACCGAACGCATCGACCTGATGCAGGTGCACAACCTCGTCGACTGGAAAACCCATCTCGCCACGCTGCACGGCTGGAAGGACAAAGGCCGCGTGCGCTACATCGGCATCACGCACTACACCGAATCAGCGTACGGCGAAGTCGAAGCCGTGCTGCGTGCGCAGAAGCTCGATTTCTTGCAGATCAACTATTCGCTCGATGCGCAAGGCGCCGCGCAACGATTGCTGCCCCTGGCGGCCGAACGCGGCGTGGCGGTGATCGTCAATCTGCCTTTTGGTGGCGGCGGGCTGCTGCGCAGGCTGCGCGACAAACCCGTGCCAGTCTGGGCGACGGAGATCGGTTGCACGAGCTGGGCACAGGTGCTGATCAAGTTCGTGCTGAGCCATCCGGCCGTGACCTGCACCATCCCCGGCACCAGCCGAGCCGAGCACATGGCCGACAACGCGGCGGCCGGCACAGGGATCTTGCCGGACGCGGCATTCTGGAAAAAGAACCTGGCGTCGTTGCAGATCTAGGCACTGGGCTATCCGACGGATGGCAGCCAGAGATGCACCGTCGCAGCACACTCGAATTCCTCGCGCCTTTCAGGGGCTTGCCAATTGCCGAACATGTCCGTTGGGAGCGTCGCCGTTCCCTCCCCTTCGCAAACCAACTTCGCGGGAGCCAATCATCATGAATCATCGACATCAGCGAGAACGACAAAGCGGCAGGGAAGCGCGAGCGGCGTGCTGAAGATTGAATAGTCATGACATGACCATCCAATGGGACGAGCTCCGGGCCGCGTACGACGAGTGGCGCGCGGAGCGCGACAAGTACGACCGCTGGATGACGGTGCTGGCGGCCGCCGAGCCGTACGACAAGGCCGAGCTGCAGAAAGACATGGAAGAGCTCGATGCGAGGCACAAGGTCTTTCTGGAGAAGATCAGGCCGTTCGTCCGGTCGCTCGCCTAGTTTGCGATGAGCACGAGGATCGTCCAGTTCCTGGCCATCCTGATTGGCGCGCTCGCGCTGATTCCTTCAGGCGCGCACCTGGCTGCGCTTCCGAACAAGATCGGCCTTAACCAGCCGGAGTATTTTCTGGTCCAAGGCATCTATCGCGGCTGGTGGGTGCTCGGGCTGTTCTGGGTTGCGGCGCTCGTGGCGAACATCGTCCTGGCGATCGTCGTTCGCTCGCAAGCCGGACCGTTCTGGCTTGCGCTGTGCGCTGCAGCCTGCATCGTCGCCATGTTCGCGATCTTCGTCGCCTGGACCTTGCCCGCCAATCAAGCGACGCAGAACTGGACCGATGTCCCAGCCCATTGGGAGTCATTGAAACGCCAGTGGGAGTACTCCCATGCGGCAAATACGGCCATCGTGTTCATCGCTCTCTGCCTGGTTGCTGCGTCGGCGCTGTCCTGGCGGCAGGCGTGATGCCTATGCCGCCACCCACACCGTCTTGATGTTCACGAACTCCCTGATGCCGTAGCCCGACAGCTCGCGGCCATAGCCGCTGTCCTTCATACCGCCGAAGGGCAGCCTCGGATCGGAACGGACGGCGTCGTTGACGAACACGCATCCGGACTCGATCGACTCGGCCGCGATGCGCTCGCCGCGGCCCAGGTCGCGCGTGAAGATAGCGGCGCCAAGCCCGAACGAGGAGTCGTTGGCGGCGGCGATGGCCTCTTCCTCGTTGCGCACCGGAATGACCGCCGCTACAGGGCCGAACAGTTCCTCGTTGTAGGCCGGCATGCCCTTCGCAACATCGGTCAGCACGGTCGGCGGATAGTAGGCGCCCGGTCCCTCCGGAATCTTGCCGCCGAGCAGGCACCGCGCGCCGCGCTGCACGCTCTGCTCCACCTGCCGGTGCAGGGCCTCGCGCAAGTCGTGCCGCGCGAGCGGGCCGATTTCCGTAGCCATGTCCAGCGGATCGCCCTGCCGCGCCGCTTTCATTTTCTGCACAAAGCGCTGTTCGAACTCCTGCCGCACCGGCTCGACGACGACGAAGCGTTTGGCGGCGATGCAGCTCTGGCCGCCGTTGACCAGCCGGCCTTTGGTGCAGACGCTCGCGGCGAGCTCGATGTCCGCGTCTTCCAGCACCAGATAGGGGTCGCTGCCGCCCAGTTCGAGCACGGTCTTCTTCAGCATCTCGCCGGCCTTGCGCGCCACTGCGCTCCCGGCCGGGCCGCTGCCGGTCAGCGTGACCGCGCGCACCAGCGGATGCTCGATGGCCGCGTCGACCTGCGCACTGCCGATCAGCAGCGTTCGAAACAGGTGCTCGGGAAGGCCGGCTTCACGCAGGATCTGCTCGATCGCGAGCGCGCAGCCCGGCGTGTTCGATGCGTGCTTGAGCACCGCCGCGTTGCCGGCCATCAGCGCCGGAGCGGCGAACCGGAACACCTGCCAGAACGGAAAGTTCCAGGGCATCACGGCGAGCACGACACCCAACGGATTGAAGGTGACGAAACTCGCGCGCGCCTCCGTGTCGACCGGCTCACGCGCCAGCAGCCGCGCGGCGTTGTCGGCAAAGAATTCGCAGCAGCCGGCACACTTCTGCGCCTCGGCAATGCCGTCGCGCAACGGCTTTCCCATTTCGCGCGCCATCAGGCGGGCCCAGGTATCGGACTTCGCGCGCAGTATCTTTGCCGCCTCTCGCAGGCGCTGCGCACGCTGCTCGAACGATGTGCCGCGCCAGGCCAGGAACGCCTGGTGCGTCTTGCCGATGATCTCGTCGACGGCAGCGCGCGACATCTGCGCATGCGTCTCGAGCTTTTCGCCGGTGGCGGGGTTCATGGATTCGATGGCCATGTGGCTGGGCTCCTTCCGGGTGAATGCAATGCGCCGGCCGGGCAGCGCCCGGTTACCTGCCGGCCTTGTGCGCGGCCCGTGTCCGAGCCGCCTTGCGCGCCGCTGCCGAGCGCTCTGCCGCGGTGCGCTCCTTGGACACGGCCTTTGCATGGCGGGCCAGCGCCGGCTTCGACGCCGCTGCCGGGCTCTCGTGCTGCAGGGCGCCGATGGTCGCGCGCGAGCGCTTGCGCGACACCTTGGCATCGGGCTTGCGGCCGGCTTCCAGCGCATGCTGCGCGCTGTGTCGCGTTTTCTCGGAAGCTTCACCCTTCTTGGGCGGAGGCAGGTCGACGCCGGCGCGCCGCGCCTTGGACAAGCCGATCGCGATGGCCTGCTCGGGCGAACGCGCCCCGTGCTTGCCTTCACGGATGTGCTCGATCTCTTCCCGAACGAACTCGCCGGCCTGCGTGGTCGGCGCCTTGCCTTCGCGCTTGTCGCGCCTGGCGCGCTCGATGGTTTTCTTCTCGGGCATGGTGGATCTCCTGCAGTTGGAGTTTCCGGAGCGGCGCGAAGGGCTTCGCACTCCGCTGCCACGAACGATCACTCTAGGCCGACGATCCGCGGCGCGTGTAGGGCGCCGCGACCGCATCGGTGTAGGCCCCCAAGCTACCCGGGCCCGCAGCTCGGATCTACGCAAGAAAGCGCAGCAGCAGCGCGTTGACCTCGGCCGCGCGCTCGAACTGCACCCAGTGCCCTGCGTTTTCGACCACCGCACCTTCGCGCAACGGATGACCGGCAACGAGCTGCTCCACCAGAGGACGCGCGTCGGCCGTGACGTCGTGCTCGCCCCAAATCAGCAACTGCGGCCCGCCAATGGTCTCCAGTGCCGCCTGCAGCCCTCCGGAGAGCGAGATCTCCTTGCTGCGAAAACGCGTGCCGTGGCAGGAGATGTCATGAATGGCAAAGGCCAGCGCGTCGATGGCCGCCTTGTCGTGCAGCATCAGCGCGGCCAGGTTGTGCAGCAACGCGGCGCGTTCCTCGTCGCGATCCTCCGCGGCGCGCCAGTTGATCATCTCGACGGTCATGCGGCGCAGGGTGCCGTGCCCGCCGCTGCCCATGAGCACCAATCGCCTGATGCCGCCGCGCCGTTCGCCGAACTTCGATGCGACCAAGCCGCCGAAGGAGAAACCGCCGAGGTCGATCTCGCTGCCCGCACCGACAAGGCTGTCGAGCGTCGCGCCCAACGCGCCGAGAACCACATCCAGCGATGACTGGCCGGGCGCCGGCTCCGGCGGAGTGCCTGAATCATTGAAGCCCGGCAGATCGGGCAGCCAGAGCGTGTGTTCGGCCGAAAGCGCCTCGATATTGCGCAGCCAGTGCATCCAGCTGCCGTGGCCGCCGTGCAGCAGCACCAGCGGGGGACGCGAATCTTCGGTGCCGAAACGGCGCCATCGAATACGGACGCCATCGTGTTCGACATCGTGGTGGGTGGAAAGCGCATCGACGCGCTCGATCAAGCGGACGGCATCGGCCTCGGCTTGCGGTTCAAAGGTCGAGTAGTAAGGCACCGCCGCATTGTGACGCGCCGCCACTCCCAGCGCCGCGAGGAGACCTATTCGCAGGCACCAGCGGAACCGGCTTTGCCGGGCCGCAGGGGTGCGCCCCCTTGAGGGGGTGCTGAGCCACACGCAGTGGGCGAGGCTGGGGGTGGGCTATCCGAACCTGAAGCTCGACACGGCAATGCCGCCCATGAACTCATCCTCGTGATAGATGCGCTCGCCGGCTTCGCCCTCTGCGGCGCCGACAGCGACCATCAGCGGAATCAGGTGCTCCTCGCGCGGATGCGCAATGCGTGCGGCCGGCGCCGTCGCCCAGCGCAACAGCTTTTCGTCACGCTCGCTCGACTTCGCGTGGACGACGGTCTCGTTCAGCCAATCGTCGAACGCCTTGGACACATCGCGCGCCTGCGGGCCGAACGCGCGAAGGTTGTGATAACTGAGCCCGCTGCCGACGATGAGCACGTTTTCATCACGCAGCGGCGCGAGCGCGCGGCCGAGCGCCAGATGTTCTGCCGGATCGAGCCCGCGCCGCAGCGACAACTGAACCACAGGCACTTCTGCATTGGGGTAGATGGCCGCCATCGGCGAGAACGTGCCGTGATCGAAGCCGCGCTCGGGATCCGTCCGCGCAGGCAGTCCCGCAGCCTCGATCAGGCCCTGCACGCGCCGCGCAAGTTCCGGCGAGCCGGGCGCGTCGTAGTGCACGCGATAGGTATGTTCCGGAAAGCCGCCGTAGTCATAGATCATCGGCGGCCGCGGATTGCCCATCACCGTGAAAGCCGGTTCCTCCCAATGCGCCGAGATCATCAGGATCGCGGCCGGCTTGCGGCCGATCTGGCGCGGCATGTCGGCCAGCGCGGCTTCGAGCTTGTCGTAGGTGGGGCCCATTTCCTTTTTCATCCACGGCCAGGGGCCGCCGCCGTGCGAGATGAAATAGGTGGGAAGTCGTGGGTTGATGTTGCTCATGGATCACTCCTTGAGAGCGAGTCTAGAGATTTCCGCATGAGAAATCGATGGGCTACGATGCACCGATTCGTTTCTCCACAGGAAATCGACATGGACCGCCTGACAAGCCTTCGCGTGTTCCGCGAAGTGTTCGAATCCGGCAGCTTCGCCGCAGCGGCGGAGCGACTCGGAATTTCGCCGCCGATGGCGAGCAAGCATGTGGCACAGCTGGAAAAGTCCCTCGGTGCTCGCCTTCTTCACCGTTCCAGTCGCCATCTGAGCCTCACCGAAGCGGGACAAGCCTGGTACGAGCAAAGCAGCCGCGCGCTCGACCTGCTCGATGCGGCCGAGGCGGCCATCGGCCAGACCAGCGCCACGCCGCGCGGGCAGCTCAAGGTGAGCGCGCCCGTGTGGTGCGCAACGCCGCGTTTCGCAAACGTACTGGCCGGCTACCGCGACCGATACCCTGAAGTCGTGGTCGACATGCATCTGGAGAACCGCAAGGTCGACCTGGCGGCCGACGGCTATGACCTCGCGCTGCGCGCGACGCAGGAGCCCTCGCCCGCGCTGATCGCAAGGCCGCTGTGCAAGCTGCAGTTTCATCTGGTGGCTGCGCCTTCATGCATCGCGCGCAGCGGGCTCCCGGCTTCGCTGGCCGATCTCGCGAAGCTCGATGCCATCGTCCCCAGCTACGTGAACCTCGAGGGCTTCACACTCAAAGGCCCCGGCGGCAGGCAGGCACCATTGCGCTTGCAGCCGGTGATGAAGTCCGACGACACCAACCTGACGCTGCATGCGGTGCACGCGGGCGTCGGCATCTCGTTCCTGCCCGAATGGCTGATCGACGACGATCTGGCCGCGGGGCGGCTGGTGCGTCTGGTGCCCGACTACGCAGCGCCGCCAGTCACCTTGTTCGCGGTGTATACGAGCCGGCAATATATGGCGCCCAAACTGCGCAGCTTCATCGATTTCCTCGGCGCGCGATTGGGCACGGCCTAGCGCGCAGCCTGCTATCCAGCGGTCAACGCTTGCTCGGCACGGAACATGGTTCGTCGGGTATTTCGGAACAGGGGCCTGACTCGGCTGCTCCACGAGGTGTGCCGCACCTCGAGCCATGCCGGATGCTCCAGCGTCGCCGGCGTGGTCAAGTCATAGCAGGCGATGTAGCGGGGCGCGCCGGAGTTGCGACGAAAGCGCCTGGCCAAGACGGTGCCCGGCACCCGCGCCAACCCGGGTAGATGCTCCTGCTCGTACCAGGCATTGAATTCAGCCTCGTCCTGTTCCGCCACGTCGGTTTCGACGACATAGTGGTACGTGGCCTTCTCCAGCCACGACGCGCCCTGAATGGATCGCAAAGAGGTCAGCCCAGTCGCGCTGGCGGGGGGCACGCCGACGCCGTACATCCGCGCCCACGTGCCGTCGGGACTCCACCAGATATCCGAGACGTCGATCCCGTCGACGTGGGTCAAGTCCGTCTTTGCGACGTCGCACGTCCATGAAACGTTCATGTCCTCTTCCGACCGATGCACGACATTCAGGGCAACGAGCAATCGCGACACCATGTTGTACGCAGCGACGGTCGCGACGACTTCGACGATGCCTCTGGGATCGAAGTGCTCGCCCAGGCGATCCATCAGCTTGCCCGGCACGGCGATGTCCCGTGTCATCGCATCGGCGAGTTCCAACACCAGGGTCTCAAGTGCCGAGAACTCCGTCGAAAGCGCCGGCTGGCGACAGGCCGCGATCTTGGCCGCGGAGATACCGGCGGCGCGGGCGTGGGGGATATGGGCGTCGAACTCGAACTGCGCACCGTTCAACACGGCGACACGCAGGATCATCAACTCGCGCAGATCAGCCGCCACTCGGGTCTGGTTGCGCACGGCGGTAAGCATGCGTTCCCATCCGGAGGCGATAGGCTCGCTGTTGAGAAGCACTTGGTAGAGCAACGAAATGCGGCCTCGCTCCGCCAAGATACGGCCTTCGAGTTCCGCGAGTTCGGGGCGCGTGCCTGGTTGAACCAGGGGGACACGAATTTGTTCGGTATTCATCATTCAGCCTTGATGTTCTTGGCCTGGATCATCCGGGTCCATTTCTCGGAATCACTCTTCACCAGCGCGGCAAGTTCTTGCGGCGACGACGCTGCCGGGTCTGCACCGATCAACAGCATCCGGTCCCGCACGGCGGGGATGTTCAAGGTGTTGCGGACCGCCTTGTTGAGTGCCTCGATGACGGCAGGCGGTGTCTTCGCCGATACGAACATCCCGTACCAGTTGATCGTGTCTACGCCCTTGATGCCCTGTTCTTCCAGGGTCTTCACGTCGGGCAGCGAAGGATGGCGTTCGTTCGACGCGATGCCAAGCGGCCTGAGAGTACCGCCCTTCACCTGATTGATGAGGCCGGCGACGTCACCAAAGAAGGCGCCTACCTGCCCGCCCATCAGGTCCGAGATTGCCGGTGCCGCGCCCTTGTACGGAACATGCAGGAACTTCACGCCAGTGCTGTCGGAGATCTGTTCGATGGCGAGATGAGGAATGCTGCCCACGCCGGACGAGGCGATTGCAACAGGCAGCTTGCTGGTCTTGGCATTGGCGACGAACTGCGCGGCATCTTTTGCGGGATTTGCGGAATTCACTACGAGCAGTTCGACGTTGTTCGCGACCAGTGACACGGGCGCAAAGTCACGCTTCATGTCATAGGGCAGCTTCTCGTAAAGAGACGGGTTGATCGCCGCAGCGCCAACGCTGGTCAGCCAGATCGTCGAACCATCGGGCTTGGAGCGCGCAACATCCATCGCCCCGATGGCGCCGTTGGCTCCCGGTTTGTTGTCCACCAACACGGTTCCACCCAACTCTTTTCCCAGTTGCTCCGACAGCGCGCGTGCAACCACATCGACAGGCCCGCCGGCAGTGAAGGAAACCACGATCCGGGTGACCTTGGTTTGGGCCAGCGTGGTGGCGGTCGCAACGAGCATCATCAGCGCAAGGGCCGTGGATTTCAATTTCATGATTCGTCTCCGATCTTGTCATTCAAGTTCAATTCCGGCCTCCGGCGAGGTCACCAAAGCGGCAAAGCGGTACAGGCGCTGCGGGTTGTCGACCAGCAGCAGTTGCCGTTGAAAGGGCGTTGGGGCAATGTCGGCAATCAGATCGACCAGTTCCTCTTCGTCGGGAATCGGGCCTGCGTGATTCGGGTGTGGCCAGTCGTTGCCCCAGAGCACGCGATCACCGAATTCGCGGATCAGCGCGCTGGCGTATGGCTGCGCGTCCGCATAAGGAGGCCCCTCGCGGCTGATGCGGTCCATCCCGCTGACTTTGACCCAGATCCTCGGATCGTCCATCAGGCTCACAAGCGCTTCGAATGCGAGTTGGGAGGTGCCCAATCTTGCGTCGACACGGCCGAGGTGGTCGATGACAACCGGCACAGGGGATCGCTGCAGCTTCGGCGCCATTTCAGCCAACAGCATCGGGTCGCCATGGATTTGCAGATGCCAGCCAAGAGGCTCGAGGCGGGCCGCGAACTTCAATACGTCGTCAATCGGCGTACTGTGCCCCAAGTGATGCATGTAGTTGAATCGAACGCCCCGGAATCCCGCCGAATCGAGCCTCTGAAGCTCCACGTCCGACACGTCGGTCTGGAGCAGCGCGATGGCTCGATATGTCTCCGGGCGTGCGGCAACCGCCTCCGCGCTGACGCTGTTGTCGAAGCCGTGGCAAGCCGATTGCACGACCACGCAGCGCGACAATCCCAGCGTATCGTTGAGTTTGAAAAGCGCTTCTTTCGGTGCGTCTTTCGCCGGAATGAAAGCCGCACCTCGCGCATACGGGAACCGGTTGCGTGGACCGAACACGTGGCAATGTGCATTGCAGGCGCCGGGCGGAAGTAGAAGTTTCATGGCGCCTTACTGCCCGACGCCATACACCCTGCGCGCAAAGACCGAGATCGCGTTGGCCACCGCCTGCGGTTGTTCGGGAATGAGTGCGTGGCCTGCATCGGGAATGACGACGATGGACACGCGATCGCCCAGCATTGACTTCAAGACGTGCGAGAAACGACGCGGCGCGACTGTGTCGGCTCCGGCTTGCAGGTCCAGGATGGGCGCCGCACCGGCCGAGAAGTAGTCATCGACCGGGGTGGTGTTCCGGGCATGCGATTGGGCTTCATGGGTCTCGTGGTACCAACCATTGAGCCAGACCTTCGGGTCGTTGCCGGGTGCGAAAAATGCGGTTCGCAGGTATTCAAGCCTCTGGGCCTCCGGCAACGACAGGTCGCTGGAGCCATCAATGGCCTTGCGCATCTCCGGGCCGATCGGGAGTTCTTTCGATCCGGGCGGCACCTTGCCGGAGGAGCCCGCTGCGATGACAACGCCTTTCACCAGGTCTGGGCGATCCGCCGCCAACTGGCGCGCGGCGAAATTGCCCCAGGCATGCCCGACCACGACGACCGGGCCCTTTCCTTCGGCTTCGACGACCGCCGCGACATCGGCTGCAAAGTCATGGATGCTGAGGTTGTGCATCGGGCCACTACTCCGGCCAATACCTCGCGGCTCGGGCCTCAGCACCCTGAAGCCGTCGGCCGCCAGATGTGCTGCGACAACGTCGTAGTCGCGGCCCGATCGGCCGAGCGATGGCAGCATGACAATCAACGGACCCTGGCCTTGGGAGGTCACTTCGATTTGCACCGGTCCCTTGGTCACGATGCGTTGTTCGGCCTTTGCTGCGTCTGCCGCGATGGCGATGGCAGGCAGTCCAGCGCACAAGGCGAGGACGAAGGCGAGAAGTGTGCGAGAAGTGTTTTGTCTCATGATCCCTGCTTCTATGGTGTGGTTGGAGAGGATGGAGTGTGGCCTTCGGCGGGACAAAGCGATACGGCATTGCTTCGATACCAGCTATGCTTATCTTCTATGGATCTGCGCCAGCTCGAATACTTCGTCAACGTGATGGAGAACGGAAGTTTCAGTCGTGCCGCCGTCGTGCTGAATCTGGCTCAGCCGAGCTTGAGCCGGCAGGTCGCACTATTGGAAGCGGAGCTTGGTCAGCGCCTCCTGGTGCGAAATGGACGTGGCGTGACTGCCACGGAGGCCGGTGACGCGCTGCTGGTTCACGCGCGTGTGATGCTCAACGCCTCGCGCCGCGCGCGCGAGGAATTGCACGACATGGGGGAAAGTCCCAGCGGCAGGGTCATTGTCGGCCTGCCGCCACGCGTTGCGTATGGGTTGAGCGTCGCGTTGGTCCAGCGCTTTCGAGAACGCTTCCCGCGGGCGGTCATCACCGTACTTGAAGGGCTGAGCTCTTCACTGCACGAGTCGTTGATCGCGGGGCGGATGGACATGGCACTGCTGTTCGATCCACCATCCTCACCGCAACTCACCTATACGCAGCTGATGCGTGAGCGCCTCTTCCTGGTCGCGCCGCCGGGAAACAAGCTTCCCCCGCGCGTCAGGCTGTCCACCCTTGCAAACTACCCGATGGTCCTTCCGAGCGCGCCCAATGCGATCCGCAGCCTCGTGGAAGCCGTGCTGCTGCCCAGGCGCGTGGAGTTGCAAATCCTGGCGGAAGTTGGCGCCGTCAGTACGCTGCTGGCCTTGGTGGCCAGCGGCATCGGTTCTACGATCGTTCCCGAGAGTGCCATCACTGCGGGGGGGTACGGCGACAAACTTCCGCACGCACCGCTCGGTCCTCCGAGCATATGGAATGCCTTGACATTGGCGGAACCTATGGCCGGGCCGGCGACGAGACTGACGCGGGGGACCGCCCAACTGCTGAGGGAACTGGATTTCCGCCGTGTTGGCACGTGACGTCGCAGGTCTTTCGCGTCGCGGCCATACTCTGCCGCGGTGCTGCGCAGAATGCGTTTCGCTCACTGGAGACTGTTCGCCTTGTTCCGCTTCTTCGAAAAACTTCTACACCCCTATCCGACGCCCGAGCCCCGTCTGCCGCCGAACGGCCTGTTCCCTTTTCTGTGGGCCTGCACCGAAGGCCTGCGCGGAAAAATCGCAGCCATGGCGCTGCTGGTGGCGACCGTGTCGGCCTTCGAGGCGCTGCTCTTCGCGGTGCTTGGGCGCATCGTCGACTGGCTCGGCGGACAGGCGCCATCGCGCTTGTGGGAAGACCGCGGCACGACGCTGACCTGGTTCGGCCTTGCGATGCTTGCAAGCGTCGGCGTGGTCGCGCTGCAGACCATCGTCAAGCACCAGACGCTTGCGATCAACCTGCCGATGCGGCTGCGCTGGAACTTCCACCGCCTGATGCTCGGCCAGAGCATGGCCTTCTACCAGGATGAGTTTGCGGGCCGCATCACCGCGAAGGTCATGCAGACGGCGCTGGCCGTGCGCGACGCCATCTTCGTGCTGGCCGACATGCTGGTGGCGATGGGCGTCTACGTCGCGACCATGATCGTGCTCGCGGCGGTGCTCGACCGCCAGCTCATGCTGCCTTTCCTGGCCTGGCTGGTGCTGTATGCCGTGCAGTTGTTCTTCTTCGTGCCACGCCTGGGCAGCATCGGCAAGGCGCAGGCCGATGCGCGCGCCCTCATGACCGGCCGCGTGACCGATGCCTACACCAACATCGCGACCGTCAAGCTCTTCTCGCACACCCAGCGCGAGGCCGGCTTCGCGCGCGCGGCCATGAAGGAATTCATGGAAACCGGATACGGCCAGATGCGGCTCGTGAGTGCCTTCGAGATCACCAACCATGCGCTCAGCATGGGTCTGACCGCGGGCATGGCGGGCATGTCGCTGTGGCTGTGGTCGCAAGGCTCGGTCGGCATCGGCGCTGTGGCTGCGGCGACCGCGATGGCGCTGCGCCTGCAGGGCATGTCGCACTGGATGATGTGGGAGATGACCAGCCTGTTCGAGAACATCGGAACGGTGCAGGACGGCATGAAGACACTGTCGCGCCCACGCACCGTGGTCGATGCGCCGGACGCCGTCACGCTGCAGGTGCCGCGCGGCGAAGTCCGCTTCGAGCATGTGAGCTTTCGTTACGCCGACGGCGGCCGGCGCGTGATCGACAACCTCTCGCTGACGGTGGCCCCCGGCGAAAAGATCGGGCTCGTCGGCCGCTCAGGCGCCGGCAAGTCGACGCTGGTCAACCTGCTGCTGCGCTTTCATGACCTGGACGGCGGGCGCATTCTCATCGACGGCCAGGACATCGCCCACGTCACGCAGGACAGCCTTCGCGAGCACATCGGCATGGTGACACAGGACACGTCGCTGATGCACCGGTCGGTGGCCGACAACATCGCCTACGGCCGGCCCGATTCCAGCGATTCGGCCATCCGAGCCGCGGCAGCGCGTGCGGAGGCGCACGAGTTCATCCAGACGCTGGGCGACCCGAACGGCCGGCGCGGCTACGAAGCCCATGTCGGCGAACGGGGCGTGAAGCTCTCCGGCGGCCAGCGCCAGCGCGTCGCCATCGCGCGCGTGATGCTGAAGGACGCGCCGATCCTGCTGCTCGACGAGGCCACCAGCGCCCTCGACTCGGAGGTGGAAACCGCCATCCAGGCGAGCCTCTATCGCCTCATGGAAGGCAAGACGGTGATCGCTATTGCGCACCGCCTGTCGACCATCGCAGCCATGGACCGGCTGATCGTCGTCGACGAAGGCCGCGTGGTCGAGGAAGGCGATCACCGCACGCTGCTGGCGAAAGGCGGCCTCTATGCGCGCCTGTGGTCGCACCAGAGCGGCGGCTTCCTCGGGGACGGCAACGATGGCAGCGATGACGAGGACTACGCCGGCGCCGAGGCATCGACGGTCTGACCTGCGAGTCCTACAGTGGCCCGTGCCGCTCGCCGACATCGCAAAACCCACCCGCGGGCATTCTGGACGGGTCTTCAACACAGAGGAGTTTCCACCGTGAATTCCATCATTTACATCGTCGGTCTGGTCGTGGTCGTTGTCGCCGTGCTTTCGTTCTTCGGCCTCCGCTGAAGCCGCGCCCTCCTCATTCCTTCCGCCTGAAACCCCGCGCGCGGGGACGACGGGGCCGCGCTACGGCCCCTTTTTCGTGCCGCATCGACTGACTTGGCACGGGCATAATTTCGCGCACTCACCCGGTGCGCCGGCATTGCCCCGTATAGCTCAAAGGAAGTTGTTGAATTCAGTGGCGCATCACTCTTCGTTGCAGGACGCGGCGATCACCGAAGCGATCCAGTTGATCGAAGAGGCCGGCCCGCTCGACGACGCGCAGGCCCTGCGCGAAGCCTCCTTCCTTCGATCGGACAGCGCCGGACGCATTGCCGAACGCGCGCGCGTCCTGGGTCAGCGCATCGGCCTTCAACCCGAGATTTCCCGCGCCCGCGCATGGGCGCCGTGGGTGCTGCTCGGCCTGGTCGCGCTCATCGTCTTCGCCGGGCTGTCGCTCGCGGGCAACGTGCTGGACAGCGGAGAGCGGCGCATCAACGTGGTGGTCGCGCTGGTCAGCCTCCTTGGGCTACACCTGGTCACACTGCTGTTCTGGCTCATCGGGCTTTTCTTGCCGCTGGGTTCATTCAGCGCCTCGTTCGGATGGCTCTGGCTGGCGCTCACGGCGCGTGTTGCCGGTGGGCGGCACGGCCAGGCGCCGGTGCTGCTGCGAGCCGTCACACGGTTGCTGACGCGGGCGCGGATGCTGCATTGGGCGCTCGGCTTCGTCAGTCACGCGATCTGGTCGCTGTCGTTCACGGTGGTGCTGGTGGCGATGCTCTTTGCGCTTTCGTTCCGCAACTACACGCTGGACTGGGAGACCACCATCCTGGACCCCGATTTTTTTGTGCAGGGCGTGCAATGGCTCGGGCAACTGCCGGCGCAATTGGGCTTTCCCGTGCCCGCCGCCGAAGTGGTGCGATCGCCCACGGCGGCGGCTTCGGGTCAACGCGAGCTCGCGCTGTGGCTCACGGGCTGTCTCATCGTCTACGGACTGCTGCCGCGCATGGTGTTCGCTGCGCTGAGTGCCGCAGTCTGCCGGGCGCGCAGCAAGGCTCTGCGGCCCGATCTGTCGCACCCTTATTACCGCAAGCTGCTTGCGCGCTTCGATGCGCTCGCGCCGCCGAGGATCGTCGATGCCGATCCCGGACCGCTGCCGCATCTCATGACGCAGAGCCTTCCGGCGGGCGACACCACCGCCGCGCTGATGGCCATCGGCTTCGAACTGCCGGACGAACTTCCGTGGCCGCCGGCCGCGCTCGAGATGCGCGACGCCACCGCAATGCGCATCGACGGGAGCGCCGACGCACGGCACCGGGTGCTCGATGCGCTCGCCCGCCTGCGGCCGCGACGCGTTCTCGTGGGTTGCCATGCGGCGTCGAGCCCCGACCGCGGCACCGAGCGCTTCTTGCGCGAAGTCATGGCATCGTGCGGCGATTGCCGGCTGTGGCTTTTCGGTGCCACCGTCGACGACGACGCTCGCCAGCGCTGGCACGCGTGGTTGGCCCATGCCGGGCTGGACACGCTCCGCGCGGGCGATGCGCTGGAGCCTTTGCTCCACGACTGGAAATGAGCTCCGGCACACCGATCCGCATCGCGGTGGTCGGCCACACCAACGCCGGCAAGACATCGCTGTTGCGCACGCTCACGCGGCGAGTGGATTTCGGCGCGGTGTCAGAGCGGCCGGGCACCACGCGGCATGTCGAAACCATCGATCTCATCGTCGACGGTGCTCCCGCGGTGCGCTTCTTCGACACGCCCGGCCTCGAAGACGCCGTCGCGTTGCGCGAGCATCTCCAGGCCTTCGACAAGGACCTGACTCCCCCGGATCGCATTCGCAGATTCCTGCAAGGCCCCGAAGCGCACGGTGTGTTCGAGCAGGAAGCCAAGGTGCTTCGCGCCCTGCTGGAGGTCGACGCCGCCTTTCTGGTGATCGATGCGCGCGAACCGGTGCTGCCGAAGTTTCGCGCCGAGATCGAGCTGTTGAATGCCTGCGCGCGGCCCGTGCTGCCGGTGTTGAACTTCGTGCGCCATCCCGCGAGTCGCGAAGCGGCCTGGCGCGAATTGCTCTCGGCGTACGGCTTGCACGTGGTGGTGCGTTTCGATGCGGCGGCGCCTTTCGTGGGATCGGAACGGGAGCTGTACCGCGATCTTTCGACGCTGCTGCGCGACCGGCGCGCCGCGCTCGACGGCGTCGCGGCATCGCTCGAAGCGGAGTTCGCGCAGCGCCGTGAGGCCGCGTCCGGGCGCATCGCTGAACTGCTGGTCGATGCGACCGCCATGAGGCGCACCGCCACGGCGGCCGATTTTGCCGACGAGCGCGGCCGCAAGCGCCTGATCGCCGATCTGCAGAAGTCGCTCTTCGACAAGGCCCAGCGTTGCGCCGACGACTTGCTCGGGCTGTACGGATTTCGCGAAGGCGATGCCGACGAGGCGTCGCTGCCGCTGCTGGAGGGCCGCTGGACGATGGACTTCTTCCATCCCGAGGCGCTGAAGGATGCCGGCATCCTGCTCGGCAAGGGCGTGGCTGTCGGGGCGGCCGTGGGCGTGGTTGCCGACATTGCGCTCGCGGGGCTTTCGCTCGGCACAGGCGCTGCGCTCGGGGGTGCGATCGGCGGCGCGATGTCGCAAGGCTGGGGGCCGATGGGCCGCAAGCTCGTCAACAAACTGCGCGACGTGCATGAGCTCACGGTGGAAGATCGCGTGCTCTTCGTGCTCATGGGATGGCAACTCAGGTTGTTGGGTGCGCTTGAACATCGCGGCCATGCGGCCGTCCAGAGGATCGCGACGAGCACCGCGAACGCGACCGACCAACGCGCGCTCGTTGACGTGGTTCGCGCGGCGCAGCCCGCACGCAGCCATCCGGACTGGGAGACCGGCGTGCGGCTTCGATGGCGCGATGCGCCTCAGCGGCAGGATCTCGTGGCAGAGGTGGCTCGCCGTATCGGCGCCACGATCGCGGCCGGCGACCCCGGTTGAACGAGCCCACGCTGCTGCGGCATGATCGCGAAATGGAAAACCTCTCCCCCCGTCCCCTGGCCATCATCAAGGCGGGCGACACGCTGGATGCGCTGCGCGATCGACATGGCGATTTCGAGCACTGGATCGCCGCAGGGCTCGGCGACACTTCGCTGCCTGTGATGGTGTTGGACCCGCGTCGTGGCGACATGCTGCCGTCCCCCGCTTCAATCTCGGGCGCTATCGTGACCGGCTCGCACGCGATGGTTTCGCACCGCGAGCCGTGGAGCGAAACAACGGGCGCATGGCTTGCGCAACTGGTGGCGCACGGCACACCGGTGTTGGGCATCTGCTTTGGCCATCAATTGCTGGCGGACGCCCTCGGCGGTGAGGCTGGCGATCATCCGGCAGGCTTGGAGCTCGGCACGGTGGAGGTCGAACTGCGGCCCGAGGCTGCCGACGATCCTCTTGTGCGCGATCTGCCGAGGCGCTTCGATGCGCACGTGGTTCACCGGCAGAGCGCATTGCGGCTTCCGGATGGCGCGGTGCGATTGGCGGGCAACGAGTTCGAGCCGACGCAGGCGTTCCGCGTCGGCAAGAACGCATGGGGCGTGCAGTTCCACCCGGAGTTCGACGACGATGCGATGCGCGGCTATGTCGATCACTTTGCCGAGTCGCTGCGTGCCGAGGGCGTTGATGCGGCGGCATTGCGCGAACGCGTGAAGCCGACTGCATCGGCGTCGGGTCTGCTTGCCCGCTTCGCGCAAATCGCCGAGGCGCATGACGCCCCATCGGCTGGCACCTTGGCGACTGCGATTCAGGGTTAGCCCGCATCGCCTTCGCGGGCAGGGGCACCTTGTAATCAACGGCTCGTCCCTTTTCTCTTCGAAAGCCTTGTTCATGACATTGACCCCCACGCGATTCGCGTTCGGCGCCGTCGCATTGGCCGCCCTCTTCGCGGGCTGCGCCAGCACACCCGCTCCAGGCACGCGCAGCGTGACCATCGAGCGGACCACCTACGGCATTGCGCACATCACCGCACCGGACTTCGAAGGCGTCTCGTACGGCGTCGGCTACGCCCATGCGCAGGACAACGTCTGCCAGACGGCCGAGCATCTGCTCACGGTGCGGGGCGAGCGCGCGCAGTTCCTCGGACCGCAGGGCATGGGCGAACTGGGCCTCGGGCGCATGCCGAATGCGCAGATCGACCTCTTCGTGCGCGCGCACATGGACGACGCCGCACTCGCGCGCGCCGCGGCCGACCTGAGCCCTGAAGTGCGGGCATCGTTGCGCGGCTATGTGGCGGGCTACAACCGGTATTTGCAGGACACGGGTCCGAACGGCCTGCCCGAAGCGTGCCGTGGCAAGCCTTGGGTACGACCGATGACGATGGCCGACCTCGCGCGGGCCACCGAGATGTCGATGATCCAGGGCGGCATCGGTGCATTGGCCGGCGCGGAGCTGGCCGCGGCGCCGCCAGCCGCGGGCGCGAAGACTTCGTCGGTGGCGGTCGATCTGCAAGAGGCGGTGGCTGAAATCTCGCGCCACAGTTTCAATGCGAATCCTGAAGGGGGCGAACTCGGCTCCAATGGCTGGGCCTTCGGGCGCAATGCCACGCCGGATGGGCGCGGGCTGGTGCTCGGCAACCCGCACTTTCCGTGGGTGGGCACGAACCGGTTCTGGCAGATGCATCTCACGATTCCGGGGCAGCTCGACGTGATGGGTGCGACGGGTGGCCTGAGCCCAGTGGTGGCAATCGGATTCAACAAGGACGTGGCATGGACGCACACGGTGTCGACGGGCAAGCGCTTCACGCTGTATGAGCTGAAGCTCGACCCGAGYGATCCGACGGTCTACATCGTCGATGGGAAGCCGCGCAAGATGATTGCGAAGACTGTCACGCTGCCGGCATCCTCGGCGGAGGCAGGCAAGGCGCCGGCGCAGAAGACGTTCTACAGCACCGAATGGGGGCCGGTGATTTCGCTACCGCGTGCGGGGCTCGACTGGACTGCGACGAAGGCTTATGCGATTCGTGATGTGAACACGCTGAATACGCGGTCGGCGCAGAGCTGGATCAAGATGGCGCAAGCTCACAACGTCGCAGAATTGCGTGCGGCGATGGGCAATCAGGGGATGCCGTGGATCAATACGATTGCGGCGGATCGCGATGGCAATGCGATGTACGCGGACCTTTCGGTGGTGCCCGATGTCTCGGCGGAGATGCTGAAGACGTGCGCGCCCTCGCCTGCTGCTGCGGCACTCTTGAATGCGGCAGGTTTGCCGGTGCTCGATGGTTCGCGTTCGGCTTGCGCATGGAATCGCGACACTGCAGCCGCGATGCCGGGCGCGATTCCGCCGGCGCGGATGCCTGTGGTGGTGACGCCGGACTGGGTACAAAACAGCAATGACAGCTTTTGGCTGAGCAATCCGCACATTGCGCCGATGGCGGGTGTTTCCCCGTTGGTAGGCTTCATCGGAACGCCGCAGCGGTTGCGCACGCGCAGCGGGATCATGGAGATTGAAGGCCGGCTTGCGGGCAACGATGGGTTGAGCGGCAACAAGATGGGCGCGCAAGATTTGCGCACTGTGATCTTCCGCGACAAAAACCTGGCGGGCATGCTGGTGATGGACGATCTGGTTGCGGCATGCTCTGCGAATGCTTCGGCACTGACGCAAGATCAAAAGCTGGGCTGCCGGGTGTTGGCGTCGTGGGACCGCACGAGCAACAGTGCTTCGAAGGGCGCACCGCTCTTCCGTGAGTTCTGGCGCAAGACGAAGGACATCCCGAAGGTGTGGCGCGTGCCTTTCGATGCTGCCCGTCCGGTGGTGACGCCAGCGGGGCTCGATATGGCAACGCCTGCGACGCGTGATGCTGTGTTCAAGTCGCTCGGGGATGCTGTGGGTGTGGTTCGCACTGCAGGCTTCGCGGCTGATGTGCCGCTGGCGGAGGTGCAGACGCGCACGGTGCGCGGGCAGAAAATTACTATTCCTGGGGGCGATGAGTTCGAAGGGGTGCTCAATAAGGTGGAGAGTCAGGGGCAGTCTTATATCGACCCGAAGGGGTACAACATCAATTACGGCAGCAGCTATATCCAGACCGTGACGTTTGATGAACGTGGGCCTGTGGCGCAAGGGTTGCTGACTTATGGGCAGAGTACGGATCCTGCTTCGCCTTATTACTACGATCAGTTGGCGCTGTTCTCTGCCAAGAAGTGGAATCCGTTGCCGTTTCATCGGGCTGATGTGCAGGCGCAGCTTGTGGGGGGGCCGTTGCGGTTGGCTTATTGAAGGCTGTTCGTTGTCGTTGGTGGGGCCGCCCGGTATGCGGTGCGGCTGTGGGCGACCCCGCTGCGCCGGCCCTTCGGGCTTCCCTGCAGTGCTCGACTCAGGCGGGGGCCGCGTGAAACTCGCTTCGCTCAGACACACGCAGCCCTGATCCGCCTGAGTCTCCGCGCTTCGGCGGCGCAGAAGGGTCGCCCACAGCCGCACCGCATACCGGGCTCTGTCGTTGTTCTACGAGGGTGCTCTTAGGCTAGGACTACTACTGCGTCGGCTGCGCTTACGCCTGAGCCCTGCGGGAGCACGAAGAGGGGGTTGATTTCGGCTTCTATCAGGCGTTCGCCTAGCTTTGCAGCCATGCGGGAGAAAGCGACTATGGCCTCTACCAGTGCTGGGACGTCGGCTTTGGGGCGTCCTCTGAAGCCGTCCAGTAACGGCCATGTTTTGAGTTCACGGGCCATGTCCAAGGCTTCGCTGCTGCTCAGGGCTCCTTCTGGGGGGAGCAGGCGAATGGTGGTGTCCTTGAACAATTCGGCGGTGACTCCTCCCATGCCCAGCAGGATGGCCGTGCCCAGTGGGTCGCGGTGCATGCCCAGGATCAGTTCGATGCCGCCGGTGACCATTTCCTGAACCAGAAAACGCTTGGGGCGCGCGCCTGTGTTTCGCTCCACTTCATCGGCCATGGCCTGGAGGCGCGATGCGATCTCTGCGGGCTCTACGTTGACTGCGACGCCGCCTACATCGCTCTTGTGGGTGATTTCGCTGGAGAGGATTTTGAGGACCACACGGCCGCTCAGTTCGCGCGCGGCGCGTTCGGCGGCTGCGCCGTTTTCAACGACCGTTTCTCTTGCGCAAGGGACGCCGAAGCTTGCGAACAGTTGTTTGGCCTGCGCCTCATCCAGTGAGCCCGTGGGGAGGTCTTGCGTCGGCGCGTGAACGGATGCGCGCGGCGGCTCGATGCCTGGCGGGGACCATTGGCTTGCCTGGAGCATGCCGGCGAGCGCTGCCGCACAACTCTCCGCGGAAACGAATGCGGGGACGCCGCGTTGCGTGAGCAAGGTGGCGGCTTCGGGCGCGTGGGGGCTGACGTAGGCGAGCACGGGCTTGTCGGACTGTGCAAGGCCGCCTTCGATGGCGCCGGCCATCAGTTCGGGTCTGCCGACGCCGGACGAGCCGACGATGATGACCAAGGCGTCGTAGGTGGGACTGGAGAGCAGCGCCTCGATGGCGCCGCGCAGCAGATCAGGCTGCAGGCCGGCCAAAGTGACGTCGATGGGGTTGCGGTCGAGGGCGGCGTGGTCGCCGGTTTGCAGGGCGCGCAAGGCGGACGCTGTGGGTTCGTCGGGGGCGGGGGTCTCGAAGCCGCAGACGCCGAGGCTGTCGGACACGAGGGTGCCTGCGCCGCCTGTAGAGGTGAGGACGGCAACGCGTTTGCCTCGCAGGGTGCGTCGTGTGGCGAGAGCAGCCGGCACGTCGAGAAGATCGCCGAATGTCTGCGCGCGGATGATGCCGGTTTGCTTGAACAAGGCGTCGTACATGCGGTCCGCACCTGCGAGCGCACCTGTGTGCGACACGGCGGCTTGGGCGCCGGCTTCGGAGCGGCCGATCTTGAAGGCGACGATGGGCTTGCCTGCGCGTGCGGCCCTGAGGGCGGCAGCGCGGAATTTCTGCGGATGGCGGATTGCTTCGATGTACAGCGCGATGACTTGCGTTGCGGGGTCGTCGACCAAAGCGTCGATGAAGTCGGCGAGTTCGAGATCGACTTCGTTGCTGGTGGAGATCAGCTTCGATAGACCGATGCCTCGGGCAGCAGCACGCGACAAGAGCGCGCCAAGGATGCCGCCGCTTTGCGACACCACGCCGATGGCGCCTGCGTGGAAGTGGTCCATCTCCAGCGCACCACTGGCGGAGAGCACGATGTCGTCGGTCAGGTTGACCAAGCCGATGGTGTTGGGGCCGAGGATGCGCATGGTTCCTGCGGCTTCGAGCAACTGCTGTTGCCGGCGCGCGCCTTCGTCGCCGGTTTCCGTGTAGCCGCTTGCCAGCACGATGGCTGCGGCGGCGCCGCGTTCGGCAAGCTCGCGAACGGCGATGTGGGCGCGCTCGGCGCCGAGCAGGACGATGCCGACGTCGGGGACTTCGGGCAGCGACGCGATGTCGCGGTAGCAGGGCAAGTCGCCGATGCGCTCGAGCTTCGGGTTCACCGGAAAGACCTTGCCGGCAAAGCCGTGCTTCAGGAGGTACGACACGGGGCGGCCAGCGGTCTTCGCGGGGTCGCCCGATGCGCCGATGACGGCGACGCTTCGCGGCTGGAGCAATCTGGACAGAGCAGAGAGAGCTTCCATGGCCATCAGCCCTTGGTGGTGCCGGCGGCGTTGGAGGACTTGGCGAGAAAGGCCCGGACCGATTCACGGTGCTCGGTGCTGGTGTAGCAAATGCCTTGCGCCTGGCTGCCTTGGGCGAAGACCTGCTGGGCCGGCAGTTCGAAGGTCTGATTCAGGATGGTCTTCGACAGTGCGAGGGCGGTCGCGGAGCCTTGGCTCAGTTCGGCAGCCCAGGCTTGGGCGTCGGCGACGAGCCGGTCGGCCGTGGTCTTGCGATCGACGATGCCCAGCGCGAGCGCTTCATCGACTTCAACCTTGCGCCCCGTGAAGATCAGTTCCTTGGCCTTGGGCAAACCGACGCGGCGCGGGAGGAAATACATGCCGCCGCCATCAGGAATGATGCCGCGGTGGATGTAAGACCAACTGAAGCTGCCCCACTCGCTCGCGATGATGAAGTCGCATGCGAGCGCGGTGTCGGCGCCGAGGCCCGATGCAGCGCCATTGACTGCGGCGATCACCGGCTTGGGCATGGTGTGCAGCAGGGCTTGGGTGTGATGCACGCGCTGCTGCCGGTGCCAGCCGTTGAATGCGACCTCGCCGGCGGGCGCGTTCATGCGGCGCTCCATGCCCGCGATGTCGCCACCGGCACAGAAGCCTTTGCCGGCGCCCGTGAGCACCAGGGCTCGAATGCGCTTGTCGGCGGCGACGCGCTCCAGTGCGTGAATGAATTCGGCACGCAGTTCATCGCTCATCGCATTGCGCTTTTCCGGGCGGTTGAAGGTCAGCGTCGCGATGCCGCGCTCTACCTGGAGTTGGATCAGGGCGTAGTCCATGGGGTTCATCCTTCTTCGCTCAGTCGATCTTGACGTTGTTTTCCTTGACGATCCGCGACCAGCGTTTGGTCTCGCCGTTCACAAAATCGCCGAGTTCGGCCGGAGCGCCGGCGCTCACGGTGAGGCCTTCGGGTTCGAGCATCTTGCGAAACTCTGCGCTCTCGGTGGCCTTCTTCGCCGCTTCGTTGAGCTTGCCGATCACAGCCGGGGGCGTGGCCGCCGGGACGAACAGGCCATACCAGCTTTCGACCGCGTAGCCGGGAATGGTCTCCGCGATGGCTGGCACATCCTTCAGGGCCGCCGCGCGCTGAGGCGAGGTGACGCCGATGGCGCGCAGCTTGCCGCCTGCAACCTGCGATGAAGCCGCTGCCGCAGTAGCAAACATCATGTCGACGTGACCGCCAAGCAGATCGGTCAAGGCCGGCCCGGCGCCTTTGTAAGGGACGTGCGTCATCTGCACCTTGGCCAGGTTCGTGAACATCTCGCCTGCCAGATGCGCCGAAGTGCCATTGCCTTGCGATGCGTAGGTGAGCTTGCCGGGATTGGAGCGTGCGGCTGCGACCACGTCCGCCACTGATTTGTAGGGACTGTCCGCGCGCACCACGAGGACGTTCGGGCCCCGGGCCAGCAGGATCACCGGTGCGAATGCCTTCTGCGTGTCATAGGGGAGCTTGGCCATCAGGCTCGGGTTCACCGCATGTGCAAAGGTCGACACCAGCACGGTGTAGCCGTCCGGGGCGCTCTTTGCCACCGCATCGCTGCCGATGATGGTGCCCGCGCCGGGCTTGTTGTCGACGATGACCGACTGGCCCAGTGCCTTGGTCATGCCCACCCCCAGCGCGCGTGCAATGGCATCGGTGCCGCCGCCGGGCGCGAAAGGGACGACCAGCTTCACCGGCCTATCAGGGAAGGCGGCGACCGCCGCGGAAGCTGCCAGCGCCGTCACGGCCAGGCAGCCGGCGAGACGGCACAGAAAGGAACGGAAGAGCATGGTCATCGGCTTGTCTCCTGTAATGCGAACAAATGAACGGAACGGGAGTAGCTTAGGAAGCCTTGCTCCGTTTGGCAGCCCCGCGATTCCATGCAGTGGAATTCGCTAGACTTCGCCACACACATGAATTCGCCGACAAACGCGCACGCGCTGGGGGCCAGGAAGCCCGGCGTATCCCCTGCGAACAGGTCTCTGGAGCGGGGCATCGAGATCCTGCGGTCGTTCCGCCCCGGCTCGGAGCTTCTGGGCAATGCCGAGATCGCCGAGCGCACCGGGCTCTCGCGCGCCACGGTAAGTCGTCTCACGCAAACGCTGGTCGGGTCGGGATACCTGCAGGTGGAACCGCGCACCAGGGCCTACCGGCTGGCGCCTCCGGTGTTGAGCCTGGCGCATGCGATGCGCAGTGGTTCGACCGTGCTCGCCATCGCAGCGCCGCACATGCGCGATGCCGCGCAGCAGCATCGGGTCAACGTCGGCCTGGCCGCTCCCGACCGAGACGAAATGGTCTACCTCGAATCGATCCGCTACAACCGCAGGCCGTCCCTGCGCAAGGTCGTGTCGGGCCAGCGCGTGCCGATGGAGTTGACCTCGCTCGGTCGCGCCTATCTCGCGAGCGCGCCGCAGGAGCAGCGCAAGCTGTTGCTCGCCTATTTCCGCCGGGTGCGCCGCGCGCAATGGGCCGAACTGGGGACAGCGCTCGCGGCGGCCATTCGCAGCGTGGCACAAGAAGGCTACTGCGCAGCGGCGTGGCAGCCGGAAGTGGTCGCAGTCGCCGCGCCGCTGATGTTCAGGGGCTCGCCCTATGCCTTGAACATGAGCGTGTCGACGGCGGAGCCCTTTGCTGCCGTCGTGCAAGAACTCGCACCGACGCTGCTCGCGTTGAGAAAGCGCATCCAGCACGAGTTGGACGTCGCAACGGATGAATGGTGAAAAGAATGGTGAAAGCGCGCCCAAAGGCGGCCGCCCGCGAGATGGCGCCGAGGCTGACCCACTTCGGGCCCGGGATGCGCTAAGGTGTGGGCGAAAAGTTCGCCCAAGGACCCTCAAGGACCCCCAGAATGGCCACATCCGCCTCCGCCCAGCGCCCGCCCCGCAAGCATTTCTCGATGATCCGGGGCTTTCATCTGGCCGACTTCTTCACGCTCGGCAATGCGGCCTGCGGTGTCGGCGCGATTTTCCTTGCGATGGCCTATATCGCGAGCCGGTCTGTCGAGCACTTCTTCTGGGCTGCAGCGCTCGCACCCGCTGCCTTCATCTTCGACGTGTTCGACGGCCGCATCGCGCGCTGGCGGCAGACGCACTCGGCACTCGGGCGCGAACTCGACTCGCTGGCCGACATCATCTCCTTCGGGGTGCTGCCTGCCGCCCTCGCCTTCGCGGCGGGACTCAATGGCGGCTGGGACTGCGTCATCCTCATCTATTTCGTGTGCTGCGGCGTCAGCCGGCTCGCACGCTACAACGTCACCGCCGAAGCGCTCTCCGAAGGCGCCGACAAGGTCAAGTACTTCGAAGGAACGCCCATCCCGACCAGTGTCGTGCTTGTCGGCGTGCTGGCACTCGCGGCCTGGCAGGGACGCATCGGCGAGGCGATCTGGGGCGGCGCCTGGACGCTCGGCCCCTGGGTGCTGCATCCGTTGAGCCTGCTGTTTGCGCTTTCCGGCACGCTGATGATCAGCAAGACCTTGCGCATCCCCAAGCTCTGAGCATCGAGCCCATGATTGCCCCACGTGTATTCGTCGCCTTAGCCCTCGCCCTTCTCATCACCGGATGCGCCAGCCTGCCGGGCCATGTCGAGCGAACGCCGTCCACCGCCATTACCCAGACGGCCGACACCCGGCTCGGCAAGGACGTGCTTCCGCTCGTCGCGGCCCATCCGGGCAAGTCCGGCATCCATCCGCTCTCGAATGCGGAGGACGCCTTTGCCGCGCGCATCGTCCTGGCACGGCTTGCCGAGCGAAGCCTCGATCTGCAGTACTACATCTGGCATGCCGACACCACGGGCCAACTGCTCTGGGAAGCCGTCTGGCAAGCGGCCGAGCGCGGCGTGCGCGTGCGCCTGCTGCTCGACGACGCCAACACCGGTGGGCTCGACCCCACGCTCGCCGCGCTGGATGCGCATCCCAATATCGAGGTCCGCCTGTTCAATCCCTTCGCGAATCGCGGCTTCAGGGTCGGCGACTTTGCGCTCGATTTCTCGCGCGTCAATCGGCGGATGCACAACAAGTCATTCACCGCCGACAACATGGCCACGATCGTCGGCGGCCGCAACGTGGGCGACGAGTACTACGGCGCCAACATGGAAGTCGGTTTCCAGGATCTGGACGTCCTGGCGATCGGGCCGGTCGTGAGCGAAGTGTCCAACCAGTTCGACCTGTTCTGGAACAGCGCATCGGCCTACCCGGCTTCGAGCCTGATGGCACCCGCTCCGGCCGGCAGCGCAGCAACCCTGCGCGCGGGCTGGGACACGGTACGCCAGAACCCCGAGGCGATTCGCTACGCCGAATCGGTGCGGCAGACGCCGCTGATGCGCGAGCTGGCCGAGCATCAGCTCAGCTTCGGATGGACGACGGCGCACGTCATCCATGACGACCCCGAGAAGGTGCTCCAACCCACCACGCGCACCGATCTCCAGATGGCCCCGGCGCTGCGAGAGTTGTTCGGCAATCCAAAGCGCGAGATCGACCTGGTGTCGCCTTACTTCGTGCCCGGCAAGGAAGGAACCAAGATGCTGAGCACCATGGCCGAGAACGGCGTGAAGGTGCGCATTCTGACCAACTCGCTGTCCGCAACCGATGTCAGCCCGGTGCATGCCGGCTACTCCAAGTACCGCAAGGAACTGCTCAAGAGCGGCGCGGTGCTCTACGAATTGAAGCCGGGTGCGGCCGTGCCTCCACCGGACAAGAGCGGCAAGAACGCCGCCGGCGGCAGCGGCGACCGGGAGCGCGGCTTTCCGGGCAGCGGCGGCAGCGGCAGCGGCGGAAGTTCCGCATCGAGCCTGCACGCCAAGACCTTCGCGGTGGACCGCGAACGCATCTTCGTCGGCTCGTTCAATCTCGACCCTCGCTCCTCGCGCCTCAACACCGAGATGGGCGTGGTCATCGACAGTCCCGAATTCGCCGGAATGCTCACCAATCAGTTCGAAACGGTCATTCCGTCGAAGGCCTATGAAGTGCGCCTTCAGCCGGACGGCGAGAAAATCGAATGGATCGACAACGACCCTGAAAGCAAGGCCACGCTCACCACCGAACCAGGCTCGGACGCCCTCCAGCGTCTCTGGATCGACTTCCTCGAAATTCTTCCTATTGAATGGCTTCTTTGAGATGACTGCCGCCCCTGGCCTCCGACAACTCGCCGCCCTGGCGGCCGAACGACCACTCGCACCGGCGTGCGACCACTTCTACTTTCTGCGCCACGGGCAGACCGAATGCAACGCGCGGCGTATCTTCCAGTCGGTCGACGAGCCGCTGAGCGCGCTAGGACTGCAGCAGGCGGCGCGCGCCGCCGAATTGCTGGCCGGCGAGCTGATCCGCAGCATCGTGAGCAGCAACGTGCATCGCGCGCTGACCACCGCGCACACCGTATCGAGCCCGCACGGCATTGCGCCCGTGGTGCTCGAAGGTCTGCGCGAGCGCAACTTCGGTGCGCTGATCGGCACGTCGTCGCTCCATATCGACTGGGCCTGCGAACCTGAGGGTGGCGAAACGCTGGCCGAGTTCGTCGAGCGCTCGCGCGTCGCGCTCGAACACGCGCTGACGCATCCCGGGCCGGTGCTGCTGGTCGCGCACGGCGGCACGCTCTATGCGCTCGCGGCGCTGCTCGGCGTGCCCGTCGACCTCAGTGTGCTGGGCAACGCGCAGCCCTTGCGTTTCGAGCGCAGCGGCACCATTTGGCGCATGACACCGCTGATGCAGCAGGTCGAAGGCGGCGCAGCCTTGGCCTGACCCTCCTCCTCGTATCTGCCGGATCTTCAGGAAACAAGCGACATGGAATTCAAGGACTACTACAAGATCCTCGGCCTCGAGCGCGGCGCCTCCGAAGACGAGGTCCGAAAGGCCTACCGCAAGCTCGCGCGCAAATACCACCCCGACGTCAGCAAGGAGCCCGACGCCGAGACGCGCATGCGCGACGTCAACGAAGCCAACGACGTCCTGCGCGACAAGGAAAAGCGCATGGCCTACGACCAACTCGCCGACCACGTCGCGCGCGGCGGCAGCCCCGACGGCAGCTTTCAGCCACCGCCGAACTGGGACGAAGGCTTCGAGTTCCATCGCGGGCCGCACGCCGGGCCGGCCGATCACGCGGACTTCAGCGAGTTCTTCTCGTCGCTCTTCGGCGCGGCCGAACGCCGCGGTGCCGAGCGCCGAAACTACCGCGCGCGCGGCGAAGACCATCACGCCGCGATCGAAATTGCGCTCGAAGATGCGCTCAAGGGTGCGGAGCGCGAGATCACGCTGCGCTCGCAGGAGATCAACGCGCAAGGCATGCCCGAATGGAAGACGCGCACGCTGAGCGTGAAGATCCCGGCCGGCGTCCATCCCGGGCAGTACATCCGCCTGGCGGGCCAGGGCATGCCCGGCCATGGTGGCGAGCCTGCCGGCGACCTCTACCTCGAAGTGCGCATCGCGCCGCATCCGCTCTATCGCATCGAAGACCGCGACCTCTACATGACGCTGCCGATCACGCCGACCGAAGGCGCGCTGGGCGCACAGGTGCAGGTGCCCACGCCGACGGGCGGGGTCGTCGAGGTCACCGTGCCGCGCAATGCACGCAACGGCCTCAAGCTGCGGTTGAAGGAACGCGGGCTCCCAGGCAAGCCGCCCGGCAATCTCTACCTGCTGCTCGAGATTGCGCTGCCCCCGGCCGACACCGATGCGGCCCGCAAGGCTTACGAACAACTTGCACAGGCGGCCCCCTTCAATCCGCGCCGCCATCTCGGAGTTTGACGACCATGGCCACAGTTTCCGTCACGACCACGGCGCTCAGCGCCTTGCACCCACTCGCCGCCACCGAACTCGCCCATGCCTGCGGCGCGGAAATCGAGTGGGTGGTGCAGTTGGTCGAGGTCGGCATCATCGAATCGCAAGCACCCGCCGAAAGCCCCGAGCAATGGCGCTTTCAGAGCACGGACCTGCAATGCGCGCTGGCCGCGCGAAGACTGGAGCGTGACTTCGGCGTCAACCTCGACGCCGCCGCGCTGATCCTCGATCTGGAGCACGAAGTGCGCCGCCTGAAGGCCGTGCTGCGCGCGCGCGGACTCGATAGGGAGATCTGAGGAAGCTGCCCCGGCGTTCAAGGCAATGGCATCGAAGCGATGGTTGCCTTGACGATCTGAAGGCGACGCTCGAATTCTGAATTGACCAGCGTGATCAGGGCGCGCAGATCGTTCGGGGTGGTGAAGAACTCATCGTCGCGTGCTGTGCGCGCTGACACGACAAGACCGTGGATGCATCCGGCAGCGCGATAGGCCTCCTTCAATGCGTTGATTTCGCCGACTGCTTGTTGGGTGAGCGTGGCGAGATTGCCTTGTGTCGGAACGTCTGGGTGGCGCGCGGGCGCGCAAGTAGGGTGGACCATCAATGGCCTCCAAAGGGTGCGATTTGCAAAAACCGTCGCTCCCGCTGCTAAACGAAGGCGGCGACTCGAACGGGTTAGCAGACCGGGCACCCCTTGCGAGAACCGGCAGGGCGTGAGCCCTCCCATCCGAGCCGCCAAAAATGGCGCGCGAACGAAAGAGCCGCAGATCCTGCGAGAGTCACTGCGGCTTTCGTCGCAGGGGTGCTTGTCGGGCTGCTAAACCCGGTCACGCTGAGTGTGCGCGACGGGCCGGAGTATAGCCAGCGATGGTCGAGTGACCATGATGCGCAGCGGGCCGATCTGCGGCTTTTTTTTCTGACGTAACCGCAGTAGCGCGGCGCCCGAATTACAGAGAGCCAATGCAACCTCGAGGAGCAAAGCCATGCAGCAAATTGACAACGACAAGCTCAATGCCCTGCTCGACAGGATGGTCACCGAGTTCGGCGCGCTGGCCAGTGCGCCGCTAGTGATCCTGGGTGATCGCCTCGGGTTGTACAAGGCAATGGCGGGCGCCGGGCCGATATCGGTGGATGAGTTCAGCGAACGCACGCATCTGCGTCTGCGCTACGCACAGGAGTGGCTCAGCGCGCAGGTCGCCAGCGGCTTCGTCGACTACGACCCGAACGCGCAAACCTACGCACTCTCGCCGGAAGCCGCACTGGTGCTGGCGGACGACAGCAGCCCTGCCTTCATGGGCGGCGGATTCGAATGCCTGATGTCGATGTTCTACGACATCGACAAGGTGCAAAAGGCATTTCGCGACGGCACCGGCCTCGCCTGGCACGAACACCACCCCAGCTTGTTCACAGGCACGGAACGCTTCTTCAGGGCCGGCTACAACGCGAACCTGGAGCCGAGCTGGATTCCGGCGCTGGACGGCATGAGCGAGCGGCTGCATGCAGGCGCTCGCGTCGCCGATGTCGGCTGCGGTTTCGGCGCTTCGACGATCGTGCTGGCCCAGGCCTACCCTGCTTCGACCTTCATCGGCTACGACTATCACGAGCCTTCGATCAACGCTGCACGTGAGCGCGCGGCCGCGGCGGGCGTCGCCGATCGCGTCAGCTTCGAGGTGGCTGGCGCGAAGACGTATCCTGGCCGCGATTTCGATCTCGTCGCCTTCTTCGATTGCCTGCACGACATGGGCGACCCGGTGGGAGCGGCCAGGCACGTGCGCGAGACGCTGTCGCCGGACGGGATGTGGATGATCGTCGAGCCTTTCGCCAACGATCGGCTGGAGGACAACCTCAATGCGGTCGGACGCATCTACTACAGCGCCTCCACGATGGTCTGCACGCCCTGCTCGCTGTCGCAGGAAGTGGGGCTCGGGCTTGGCGCCCAGGCCGGCGAGCAGCGCTTGGGCACCGTCGCGCGCGAAGGCGGGTTCAGTCGCTTTCGGCGCGCTGCGCAAACGCCGTTCAACCTTGTCTTCGAGGCCCGGCCCTAGAGCCGCAGGTCAATAGCCCAACACAGCATCCCAGACCTTCAATTGATTCAGCTTCGGCACCGCACCCAGCACGGTGTCGCCTGTTGCGCCTTCGCCCCAGCGCACGGCAGTGGCGGTGCCGGGCCGATATAGCGGCCAGGTCTCGCCTGTGCCGAGCGTGGGTTGCGCCTCGCTGGCGAACGACACCATGGCCGCCATGAATTGGTTGGATAACTGCGCCTCTTGCGGTGCGGCACCCAGCTTGTCGCGGTAGTAGTTCAGTCCGTAGGTTCCGAACAGCATGGGAACATCAGCGCAGTGCGGCACGCCACGCCCGGGCGCCTTGACCGCGTGCATGTAGGAACCAAAGCGAACCGGCACACCGGCCGTGGAAAGACGCGCTGCATAGCGGGTTCCGAAATTGCGCAGCAACTGGTCGCCGAAGATGTCCGTCCACAGCAGCGATGGGGTCGTCGGCCGTCCTTCCGCAAGCGCGGCTTGAACATACGCGTCGATGACTGTATTGGCAGCGTCGGTTCGGCCGCCGAGTTGGGCCGCCAGCGCGGCGCCCAGGGCGGGCAGCGTGGCGGGAGGTGTCGGCGTGAGCATGGTGTTGGTCGCCGGATCGTAGAGGTCCCACCAGAAAGCGCCTTCGTCGAGCGTGTAGTCGATGACGACAGGCAGGTCCGACGGCCAGTCGCGCCGAGTCCAGTCGCCCAGATAGGTCTTGCCATCGACGACGGGCGCGAGCTTGTAGGGTGACGCACCCGAGGTGAATCCTGCCGGCAAAGGCACCGCGTTCTGAGCCAGTTCGGCATCGTGCAACGCCTTTGCCGGCAGGTCCCGCAGCCCGCGGGGCGTGGTACCGAACCTGGTCGCGAGCAGTTCGGTGTAGGCCGCTGCATCCGTCATGGTCAACGAGGCCGGCGGTGTCACGTTCGGCGGACTGAGCAGCACCGCCTTGTGGAAAGTGCTGCGGTACGCAGGGTTCTGGGCCAGCATCGCCGTGTGCATGGCGCCACCCGATTGGCCCACGACGCAGACACGCGCTGGATCGCCGCCGAACGCGGCAATGTTGTCGCGCACCCATCGCAGCGCCGCGTCCATGTCCTGCAATTGCCAATTTGCCGTCGAGCCATTGCCGGCATCGGCGAAGTCCGGATGGGACAGCAAGCCGAGAGCACCCAACCGATAGTTGGCCGTGACCACGATGACACCGCGCTGCGCAAGCAACTTGCCGTTCATGAGCGGCATACCGGTTGCGCCGGTGCGGAAGCCACCACCATGAAACCAGACGATCACCGGCAGGCGCTGAGCTCCTGATGGGCTCCAGACGTTGAGCGTCAAGCAGTCTTCGCTTTGAAGGTCCGGCGATGGATAGATCCAGGACACCATGCCTCCGACGGTCTGCAGGCTGGCTGCCCCGAAAGCAGCGGCGTCGACGATTCCCGTTGCAGGCTGGGCCGGTCGCGGCGCCTGGAACCGTAGCGGCCCTACAGGGGGCTGCGCATAGGGAATCCCCAACCACGAAGTGACGCCATCTTGCTGTCGGCCGCGAAAACTGCCGGACGCGGTTGCGGCCACGAGATTGGCATCGCCGCCGACACCGATGCCGATGCCGCTATCACCGCCACCGCCGCAGCCCACCAGGGGCGCGGCTGCCAGTGCGGCACTTGAGAGCAGGAAGCGCCGGCGTGTGGCCGCTGCGCGAAGCGCGTCTGTTTGCATATGTCTCCTGTGGATGCACCGCCCGGGCGCGAGCGGCTAGGGAGAATGCTAGGCATCGCGCGTACTTCGCATAAGGCCGCCACCGCAATGCAGCGTTCCAGAGGTGCAACGATCCGGGTCAGCGCGGATCGCGTTCGAGCGAGGCCATGCCTTCTTCCAAAGCATCGATGAACCGGCGACCCGCCAGCGTGAGGGCGCGCCGCGAGGGATACAGCGCGTAGATGCCGACCTGAGGTGCAGCCCAGTCGGGCGCGATCACGCGCAGGCGGCCTTCTTCGATGTCCCGGCGGCACAGTACATACGGCAGCTGTGCGACACCCACGCCTGCCAGTGCCGCTTCGCGAATGAGCAGCAGGTTATCGGTGCTGAAGCGCACGTCCACGGTGATCTCATGCCTGCCATGGCGGGAATGCTGCAAAGACCAATGCGCAGGATCGGGGAAGAACGTCCATCCCACCGCCGGAAAGCAAGGAAAGTCTGTCGGTCCGGGATCCTCGGGATTTCGTGCGCCAGACCCGGTGCGCTCACGACCACGTAGTGCGCATTCGCCAGACAGCGTGCGACCAGGCTCGAATCGCGAAGTGGCTGCAGACTCGGCTGTATGGCCAGGTCTGCTGGCGCCATGAAGGGACGGCTCCTGCCATCGGTCGACTCGATCACGATCTTCACGCGGGGATATCGCATCATGAACTCGATTGCGATACGGCCGACCAAGGCCGAAGCCAGCGCCATTGGACACAAAACCCGCAACAAGCCCGAGGGTTCGCCGCGTGAATCGCTCGCTGCGGCCGCAGCGCCTTGCAACCGCGCGCGAACACTCACCGCATCTTCGTAGGTTCGCCGGCCAACTTCGGTCACTGTGAAACGCCGCGAGGTGCGCACAAGAAGATGGACGCCCAGGTTGCTTTCGAGCGCCGCGACCGAGCGGCTTAGCCGCGAGGGTGGAACCCCGAACCTCGCGCCTGCAGCATTGAATCCCCCGGCGTCCACGACAGCAGCGAATGCCATCAGGTCCTGGAACAGCTTCGACAATTCATCCATGAGGACGTCAGCTTGAGGTGGTCACGAACGACTCCAGTGGAGTGGTGAGGCAGTCTTCTCTTGTTCTGCTGTTCTGCTGCTGTGCTGGCAGGCCGGCGCCAACAACGTCATTCTGATCACTTCTTCCGAGTCGCCGTCTTGCGTCGCACGGTCGCGCCGCCCTTGCGCAGGACAGCCTCCCAGGCCAGGCGGGCCCAGCGTGCCGCTTCCTCGCGGTCTTCGTAGATTTCGGGCGGCGCTTCGACATACGAGGTCTGCGTCAGCTTGCCTGATCGCATGTACGCGAAGGGCGCCATCCCTTTCGATTCGAAATCGGATCGGCTCGCCTCGTCGGTCTTGAGGTACAGGCGCTCGCCAATCACCAGCCCGAACATACGCCCTTCATGGAAGACGCCGTGACCGCCGAACATGCGCCGGGCCGACACGCGCCCGAAGCGCTCGAACAACTCGGGAAGTTCTTCAGCTAGTGCCATCGTGTCCCCTGCTTTGTCTCGAGGGCCTCAGGCGCTCGAAACCAGATCTTGAACGTCACATACATCGCATAGCCAAGCCCGAGCACCATCCACGCGAGGTATGACACGTTGGCCCAGTACTCGCCAGCATGTGCCGCCAAGGTGTAGATCTGCATCTTGCAACCCCTGCCCACGCAAGACACCTCACCTCGAAACAGCGCACGCAACAAGGCAAACAGGAGGCCGCACGTCACAACGGCCGTCACGAGGAATCCCATCGGCCCCATGAGTCCTTTCGTGAGTTCGCGGTTCTCGTCGCGATAGCCCTTCCGAAGCAGGCTCTGCCCGAACTTGTACCAGGCGAATCCAAGCAGAAGCATCAGCAAGTAGTAGATCGCAGTACGCATACCGTCAATCGTAATGGACCACTCTTCGCTTCAACGGAAGACACTGCGCCGTAACGGCCGTTGCGCGGATCAAGCGCTCTGCCTCGCCGCAATCTGCCGGGCCAGGCTCACCGCACGCAGCGCCGCCGGCGACATCGTTCGGCCCTTCAACCAGATGGCGTGGATGTTGACCGCCAAAGGCGCCTTCACCTTGATGTCGAGGCGGCGCAGGTCCAGCCTGCTCGCCTCGGTCAACCCGTCGGGCAACAGGCCCAGCACGTCGGTTTCGGCAACAAGGCGGCCGAGCAGGTTCAGGTCATCGCATTCGACCGTCAGCGGAAAGTCATGCACCGATTCGAAGCCGTAGCTGACGGCAATGTGCTCCATGACGGAGTGCGTCGCAGAAATTCCGGCGATGCCATAGCGGCGCAGGACCTCGACGTCGATCTTGCCGATGCGCTCGATGGGATGGCCCGGCCGGCAGAACAGGGCCCCACCTTGCACACCGACCAAAGCGGTCGAATAGCGACTGCTACGGGCCAGCAGTCTGGGCTCGCCAAGGCAAAAATCGAGCTCTTGCGCTTCCAGCTTCTCGATCAGGGCCATCAGGTTGCCGAGACGAACTCGCGTGACGAGCCGCGGGCTGTTGCGGCCAAGCTCGGACAACAGGCTCGGCATGATGATGGCCGCGGGAACGGGCGCGGCACCGATCGCGAGTTCGCCGGCATCGCCTTGCCTCATCAGTTCGATGTCGCGCTGCAGGCAACTGCTGTCGAAGACCAGGGCGCGCGCACGCTCGAGCACCATCTGGCCGGCCTGGGTCAGCGAAACTCGCTGGGCATCACGGTCGAACAGTCGCATGCCGACTTGATCCTCGAGGCTTCGGATGCTGCGGCCGAAGGCCGCTTCGCTCAGGTGGACGCGCACCGCGGCGCGGGAGAAGCGACCTTCTTCGGCCAAGGCGATCAAGTGCGTCAAGCGGCGCAGGTCGGTGGCGAGCTTCGGGTCAGGTTGCATGAAACGCAATGTACTCGGGCTATTTTTGCGTTGGACACATTTTTGCCGCGTGTTCAAACTCCCATCTCGCGCGTTCGCCGCCCGGCGTTTTGCCGCACAAAGACCGGAGACAGACAAATGACGAAAAGATGGGCCAAGGTCCGAGGCTTGACGTGTTCGCTCGCCGCCACGGCGCTGCTGGTGTCGAGCGTGCACGGCGCGACAGCCGACCCCGCCGACAAGCCAGCGCAGCCTCGCCCGAACATCGTGTTCGTGGTGATCGACGATGCCGGCTTCAGCGACCTCGGCGCCTATGGCAGCGAGATCAAGACACCCAACATCGACGACATCGCGAAATCCGGCGTCCGGTTCACCAACTTCCACACTGCATCGACCTGCGAATCGTCCCGCGCGATGATGCACACCGGCATTGACCACCATCGCGCCGGCGCAGGCTCGCTGCGCCCCGTGATGGCCGACAACCAGAAGGGCCAGCCCGGGTACGAGGGTTTCCTGAGCCCGAACGCGCACAGTCTTGGGCAATTGATGCACGACGGCGGCTATGCCACCTACTTCGCCGGCAAATGGAACATGGGCGACGGACTCGAGCACGCGCCCGGCGCAAAAGGCTGGGACCGGTACATCTCCCTGGAGCAGACGGGCGCCGACAACTTCGAGGCCAAGGTCTACGCGCCGCTCAACATGGAGGCCGTCTGGTGGGAAGACGGCAAGCGCGCGGTGTTGCCCGCCGACTTCTATTCGACGCGGCATTACGTCGACCGGATGATCAGCTATGTCGAGGACGGCAAGGACACCCACAAGCCCTTCTTTGCGGTCCTCGCCTTCCAGGCCGTGCATTCGCCACTGCAGGCACCCGAAGTGGACATCGACAAGTACAAGGATCGCTACACGCAGGGCTGGGACAACCTGCGCTCCGAGCGCTACCAGCGCCAAGTGGACATGGGCCTGGTGCCTGCCGGGTTGAAGCTGCCCGAGACAGTGCTGCGCAAGAGCTGGGACAGCCTGGACGCCAAGGACCAGAAGCTCTATGCCAAGAAGATGTCAGTCTTCGCAGCGATGCTGGACAGCGCGGATCAGCACATCGGCCGGTTCCGCGATTACCTGAAGCGCACCGGCCAACTGGACAACACCGTCTTCGTGGTCATGTCGGACAACGGCGCGGACCCCTTCGAGCTCAACAACCTCAACCTGCCGTTCAAGCTCTGGTATCGCGTGAACTATGCACTCGGCATCGATACGTTGGGGCAAAAGGGCAGCTATGTCCACTACGGGCAGGACTGGGCGGAAGTGTCCAATACCCCCTTCGCGAGCTTCAAGGGCACGTCCGCGGAGGGAGGCATGCGGGTGCCATTCATCGTGAGCTATCCGGAGCGCATCAAGCCGGGCGGCATGACCGACCAGTTCGCCTACGTCACCGACTTTCTGCCGACCATGCTCGACATCGCCGGCATCCCCATGCCCGGCGACGTGTACAAGGGCAAGAAGCTGAACCGTCCGACCGGCACGAGCATGCTGCCCTATCTGGAGGGACATGCGCCGTCGATCCACCCCGCCGACTACTCGGTCGGCTTCGAAGCGACGGGAGCTGGCGCGCTGTTCTTTGGCGACTACAAGATCAGCCGCAATGTTGCGCCGTTCTTCGACGGTCAATGGCACCTCTACGACATCAAGTCGGACCCGACCGAATCGCGCGATCTCAGCGCCGAGAAGCCTGAACTGATGAAGACCATGCTGGCCAAGTACGACGACTACATCCGCCAGAACGGCGTGATCAATCCGCCCGCCGGCTACAACCCTCTCTTTCAGCTGCTGAAGAACAACTGGCCGGTGCTGGTTCGGCAGATGGCAGGCGTTCTGGCCGCCGCGGTGCTCCTGATCGTCGTCTTGGTCGCCGCCATCGTGTTTGGATTGCGCAAGTTGCGCAGGCGCAGTGCGGCGGGTGGACGGGTGACGACGCGCCCCCGCCACGCTCACACCTGAGGCCCGCGCCGTGCGCATCCAGCAAGGCCGGCTTGTTGCGATTGCGCTGGCTGTTGGCGCCGGGTTGCTCGTGCTGGCCTGGCTGGCCTGGCTGCTGGGTTCGCCGCAAACCGGGCCTCGCAAGATCGCCTCGGGCGCCGATGCGCCTTCGTCAGCCGCCAGGTTCGTCGGGTCGCAGGTTTGCGTGGGCTGCCACCAAGCTCAAGGCCAGGCATGGCAAGGTTCGCACCACGATCTGGCGATGCAGCACGCGACGCCCGCGACCGTGCTGGCGCCCTTCCGCGGAGAAGCTTTCACCGAAGCTGGCATCACGTCGCGTTTCCGGCAGCGCGACGGCAAGTTCTACATCGAGACGCAGGATCGCGACGGACGCGAACAAGAGTTCGAGGTGACCCACACACTCGGCGTCTATCCGCTGCAGCAGTTCCTGGTTCCGATGCCCGACAAAGGCATGCAGGCGCTGACGATGGCCTGGGATGCCCGCCCGCAGGGCAAGGGAGGCCAGCGCTGGTTCGATCTGCACGCAGGGCAAAACGTCAAGCCCGGCGACCCGCTGCACTGGACGGGCCGCCAGAACAACTGGAACTTCATGTGCGCCGAATGCCATACGACCAACTTCAAGAAGAACTTCGACGTCGTCACGCGCACTTACGGCAGCACGTGGTCTGAAGGCAATGTCGGCTGCGAAAGCTGCCATGGCCCGGGGTCGCGCCATGTGGCCTGGTCCGGGTTGTCAGGAGCAGCACGGCTGTCGGATGCCACGATGGGACTGGCGCAGCTGCTTCGGGACCGCAAGGATGCCCAATGGAACATCAGCGCGGAAACCGGCAATGCGGTGCGCAGCCCGGCCGTATCGCCCGACAGGGCCGAGGTCCAGTTGTGCGCGCAATGCCATTCGCATCGCAGCCAGATCTCGGACAACTACGTGCATGGCAAGCCGCTGCTGGACACGCACGTGCCCTCGCTGCTGGACAAGTCCCTGTTCTGGCCCGACGGCCAGATGAAGGCCGAGGTCTACAACTACGCGTCCTTCCAGCAGAGCCTGATGTACCAGAAGGGGGTGAGCTGCAGCGACTGCCACAACCCGCATTCGCTCCAGCTGCGCGCGCCGGGCAACGCCGTGTGCTTTCAATGCCATGCGCCGGCCAAGTACGAGGCGCAGACCCACACCTTCCACGAACTGAATTCCAAGGGCAGCAGTTGCGTCGCATGTCACATGCCGACCACGACCTACATGTCCATCGACCCGCGGCACGACCACGGCATCCGGGTGCCGCGGCCCGATCTTTCGGTGGGCACCGGCATTCCGAACGCCTGCAACAAATGCCATGTCGACAAGTCGCCGGAGTGGGCCTCGCAAGCGCTGCTGCGCTGGTATCCGGGCATCGAAGCGCGTCACCCGCCGCTGCAGACCGCATTCGCGGCCTTCGACAAGGGCGACGAGAAGGCGCTGTCGCTGCTGTCGAAGGTCTTCGAGGACGCCGGCCAATCGTCGATTGCGCGTGCCAGCGCGTTGTCGAGGGCCGTGCCCGCGATGGGGCCTGAAGGGCTGAACCAGATCGGCAAGCTGCTGCAGGACCGCGATCCGTTGGTGCGGCGAACGGCGGTGGAAGCATTGGCTACCGCGCCACCAGAGATCCGCTCCCAATGGCTGCGCCCCATGCTCGCCGATCCGGTCAAGGCCGTTCGCATGTCCGTCGCCCGCTGGCTGGCCGGTGTGCCGGTCGCAGGATGGGACGCGAAAGACCAGGCGCAGCTTTCCGCGATCGTCGATGAATACGTCAAGGTGCAGTTGTTCAACGCCGATCGGCCGGAGTCCTATGACAACCTCGGCACCCTCTATGCGGACCAGGGCAAGTGGAAAGAGGCCGAGGCGGCGCTGAACAAGGCGATCGAGCTGGCACCGGACATGGCGGCGTCTTCGTTGAATCTCGCGGACGTGTATCGCGCCCAAGGTCGAGAGGACGATGCGCAATCTCTGCTGCGGGATGTTGCCGCGAAGTTTCCGGGCGACGCCACCGCCCAGCATGCCCTGGGCTTGTCACTGCTGCGCCAACGCCGTCTCGACCAGGCACTCGTGCTCTTGCGTCGCTCCGCAGAGCTTGCGCCGGACAACGCTCGCTTCGCTTATGTCTATGCGCTGGCTCTCGAGCGCGATGGCCAGGACCGACTGGCGCTCGCAACACTGGAAAACGCGCTGAAGCTCAGTCCAATGGACCAGGATGCCGCCGCGGCCGCCGCAGCGATCTGCAAGCGCAGCGGCGACGCGTTCTGCAGGAAGTGATATTCATCGCGATAAGATGATTGCAGACCACTCGATCGCCCACCACTCGACGATTGACCAGCGTCTGAGCACCGAGGTCGACACCTCCCCCATTCGATGCTGCCTCCGCCCGTCACCATTCCAATGACCTTTGTGCAGGGGATGCTTTCGGGTGTCCACGCGCGCGGCCAGGGCTGCGACGAATTCCTGCTCGAAGCCGGCATCGCTCCCTCGCTCATGCAACAGGCCAGCGCCCGGGTGACAGCGAGTCAGTACTCCGAACTGTTCCGTATCCTGATGAAGCGCCTCGACGACGAATGCCTCGGCTTCTTGTCGCGGCCCTTGAAGCCTGGCAGCCTCGGCTTGATCACCCTGTCTGCTGTCGGGGCCGAAACGCTCGAACTGGCGATGCGCCGGATCGCTCGCGCCTTTTGGCTGCTGCAGGACGATGTGCTTCTGGAGCCTGTGCAAGACGGCGCATTGGCAGGCCTGTCGCTGAAGTTCACGAACGCTTCGGTCATCTATCCGAACTTTCTTCACGAGTTCTTTCTTCGGATGTTCTGGCGCCAGCTTGCCTGGTTGATCGGCGGCAAACTCCCCGCGGAGCGCTTCGATTTCGCGTTCGGATTGCCCGCTTACGCCGGTAGCTACGGCCAGGCGTTTCCTGCGCCGCTGCACTTTGATTGCGTGCGGTCGACCTTCTGGTTCCAGGCTGCCTGGTTGAAAGAACCGGTGCGACGCACGGAAGCCGAAGTGCGCACGGCACTTCGTTATGCGCAGGCCGAAATCATCGTTCCCAGGCGAGTCGATAACTTTGTGAGCGCGCGCGTGCGACGTCACTTGCAGGGCACGCAGCCCGCATGGCCCGATCTTGTCGCCACGGCCGAAGCGCTGCATATGTCGACCTCCACTTTGCAGAGGCGCCTTGCGAGCGAAGGCACTTCGTTTCAGTCGCTCAAGGACGAACTCCGCCGCGACACGGCCATCGTCCGGCTGAACACCAGCGGCATTTCGCTGGCGGCGCTGGCCTATGAGCTTGGGTTTGCGGACAGCGCGGCTTTTCAGCGGGCCTTCAAGGGATGGACGGGCAGCGCGCCCGGAGCCTATCGCCGCAGCGGAAGGTGATCCGGACTTCGCGGGAGTGAGGTCTTTTGCCATCGGATCAGGGCATTGCGCAATCGTGCGCGGGGCCGGCGCTTCCTACGATCGGGTGCATATCAATGGGCCACGTTTTTCCGTGGCCGAATGGAGACAAGCACCATGTATCTCACGCAATCCCTGCACCGGGCGGCGCAGCAACACCCCGAGCGCGTTGCAGTGCGCTGTGGCGATCGCCATCGCACCTTCGGGCAAATGGCCGATCGCGTTGCGCGGTTTGCTGGTGCCTTGCAAGGGCTCGGCATGCAGGTCGGCGATCGCGTCGCGATGCTGTCGCTCAACTCCGATCGGTACCTCGAATACCAGATGGCCGTGCCTTGGGCCGGTGGCGTTCTCAATCCCTGCAACATCCGCTGGACTGCTGCAGAGATCCTCTATTCGCTGGACGACTCTGGCTCGACGATCCTTCTGGTCGACGAGACCTTTCGCCCGATGGCCGAGCAGTTCCGGCGCAGTTCGCGCACCTTGCGTGAAGTGGTCTATTGCGGCGATGGCGAGGTGCCCGAGGGCATGCGCGGCTATGAAGCGCTGATCGCAATCACGGACCCGGTGCCCGATGCCCTGCGACGCGGCGAGGACCTGGCCGGCATCTTCTACACCGGCGGCACCACGGGATTTCCCAAGGGCGTGATGCTGAGCCACACCAATTTGTGCAGCTCCGCGCTTGCCGCGCGGGCCGAAGGGCTCGCTTCGCCTGCGGGGACCTACCTCCATGCGGCCCCGATGTTCCATCTTGCCGACATGGGCTGTGCCATGGCGCACTGGCTGGAGGGCAACACCCATTCGATCATTCCGGCATTCAATCCCGAAGGGGTCCTTGATGTGCTGGAGCGCGACCGCGCCACTCATGTGTTGATGGTCCCGACCATGATCCAGATGATGGTCGACCACGCGGCGATGCAGAAGCCGCGCGACCTGAGCGCGCTGCGCACCATCATCTACGGCGCCGCGCCCATCTCGGAGGCCCTGGTCGACCGCGCCATGGCCGCGCTGCCCGGCGTGAGCTTCGTGCAGGCGTACGGCATGACCGAGCTTTCGCCGGTTGCCACCATCAACCCCGCCTGGACTCACACGGTGGAGGGCCGCAAACGCGGCAAGTTGCGCGCAGCCGGTCGGGCCAGCTTCGTCACCCAGGTCAAGATCGTCGACGAACAGGGCAACGAAGTGCCCCGCGGAATCGTCGGCGAGGTCGTGGTGCGAGGCCCCAATGTGATGCAAGGCTACTGGAACAAGCCCGAGATGACCGCCCAGGCCGTGCGCGACGCGTGGATGCATACCGGCGACGGCGCCTGGATGGACGAGGACGGCTTCATCTTCATCGCCGACCGCCTGAAGGACATGATCATCACCGGCGGAGAAAACGTCTTCTCGGCCGAAGTCGAGAACGCCCTCGCCCAGCATCGCGCCGTTGCGGCCTGCGCGGTCATCGGCATTCCGAGCGCGGACTGGGGCGAATCGGTGCATGCGGTGGTGGTTCTCAAGCCCGGCGAGGAAGCCTCCGCGGAAGCGCTCATCGCCTACTGCAAGTCGCTGATCGCTGGCTACAAATGCCCGCGCAGCCTGGTCTTCACCGAAGCGCTGCCGCTGTCCGGTGCAGGCAAGGTCCTCAAGACCAAGCTGCGCGAGCCCTTCTGGCAAGCGCAATCCCGGCAAGTGGCCTGACAGCAGGGCATGTCCCGGCAAGCCGATGCCTTTTGCCATGCGATCGATGCGATGTGTCATCGCCGGCGGGGCAACGAATTCCTACCATCGAACCATTCAAAGGGCGCGATCCCGCTGCCCTCTTCAGCACCTCCAGGAGTCCTCCATGAACCGTGACGTCTTTGTCAGCGGGGTCGGCATGATCCCCTTCACCAAGCCAGGCGCCAACGAGCCCTATCCGCAGATGGCCGCCAAGGCCACCCGCCAGGCCCTGGCCGACGCAGGCATCGGCTATGAGCTGGTTCAACAGGCGTATGTCGGCTATGTGTACGGCGACTCCACCGCCGGCCAGCGCGCCGTGTACGAAGTCGGCATGACCGGCATTCCGGTCGTCAACGTGAACAACAACTGCTCCACCGGCTCGACCGCGCTCTTCCTGGCGCGCCAGGCCGTCGGCAGCGGTGCCGCCGAGTGCGTGCTGGCGCTGGGCTTCGAGCAGATGAGCCCCGGCGCGCTCGGCTCGATGTACACGGACCGGACGAGCCCGTTCGAGCGCTTCGACGAACAGGCCGCGGCGCTGACCGACGTCGACCTGCCGTTGGCCTTGCGCTATTTCGGCGGCGCGGGCCTCGCGCACATGAAGGAGTTCGGCACGAAGCTCGAGACCTTCGCCAAGATCCGCGCCAAGGCAAGCCGCCACGCGGCCAACAATCCGCTCGCCCTCTTCCGCACCGTGATCACCGAAGAGGACGTGCTGAATGCTCCCATGATGTGGCCCGGCGTCATGACGCGCCTGATGGCGTGCCCGCCCACCTGCGGCGCGGCGGCGGCAATCATCTGCTCGTCCGAGTTCGCCGAGCGCCATGGTTTGAATCGCCAGGTTCGCATCAAGGCGCAGGCCATGACGACGGACCAGCCGATCACCTTCAAGGCAGGTGACATGCGCGAAGTGGTTGGCTTCAGCATGGCTCGCTCGGCCGCGCAGCAGGTCTACGAGGCCGCCGGCGTGGGACCGCAAGACATCGATGTCGTCGAGCTGCATGACTGCTTCGCACAGAACGAGTTGGTGAGCTATGAGGCGCTTGGCCTCTGCCCGGTGGGCGGCGCGGAGAAGTTCATCTGCGACGGCGACAACACCTATGGCGGCACGGTCGTCACCAACCCTTCGGGCGGCTTGCTCAGCAAGGGCCATCCACTGGGCGCCACCGGCCTGGCGCAATGCTTCGAGTTGACGCACCAGCTGCGCGGCACTGCCGAGCAACGTCAGGTCGAAGGCGCCCAACTGGCGCTGCAACACAACCTCGGCCTGGGCGGCGCCTGCGTGGTCACGCTGTACGAACGCGTCTGAGGGAGAAATCATGATCGACAAGAAATGGATCGGCCATGAGCTGCCCGCGTCGGTGTTGCCCATCGAGCGCAGTCGGCTGCAGTTCTTCGCCAAGGTGATCGGCGAGACCGATCCCGTCTACACCGATGCGGCCGCCGCACGCGATGCCGGCTACCCGGACTTGCCCGCGCCGCCGACCTTTCTGTTCGCGGCCGAACTCGATTCCGGCGCCTCCGAGCGCATGCTCGCGGATTTGCAGATCCCCATCGCGAGGCTTCTGCATGGCGAGCAGAGCTTCAGCTACCACCGCGCCGCCTGCGTGGGCGACACGGTAACGGTGCGCTCATCCATCAGCGACATCTACGACAAGAAGAACGGCGCACTCGAATTCGTCGTCAAGACCGCGCGCGCGACCAACCAGCGCGATGAGCTCGTGGCCGAACTGCGCACGGTGCTTGTCTGCCGCAACTGAAGGACCTTCACATGACCTTGCCTACCTTCGATACCGTCCATGTCGGCGACGAGCTGCCCGCGCTGCAGCTTCCACCTGTCGATCGCACCACGCTGGCTCTTTTCGGCGGCGCCTCGGGCGACCACAACCCGATCCACATCGACATCGACGTCGCACGTCGTGCCGGCATGACGGACGTCTTTGCGCAGGGCATGCTCGGCATGGCCTGGCTGGGCCGCCTGCTCACCGGCTGGACGCCGCAGAGCCGCTTGCGCCAGTTCGAAGCGCGCTTCCAGGGCATCACCCACCTCGGCAATGCGATGCGCTGCAGCGGTCGGGTGATCGAGAAACTCGAGCACAACGGCGAGCGCTGCGTGCGCATCGAACTGCAAAGCGCCAACCAATTCGGACAAACCAAGATCGCGGGCATTGCACTCGTTGCATTGCCTTGAACACCTCACCCCAGGAGACATCCCACATGACACGCAAACTCGAGGGCAAGGTTGCCCTCATCACCGGCTCGGGCCGCGGTATCGGCCGTTCGATCGCACTCAAGCTGGCCAGCGAAGGCGCGCGCATCGTCGTCAACGACCTCGACAGCGACCCAGCCCAGGAAACCGTGCAGGCCATTCGCGAGGCTGGCGGCCAGGCCGTCGCCTGCGTCGGCAGCGTCACGGCGCCGGACTTTGCCGAGCGCTTCGTCGGCACTGCCGTCAGCGAATACAAGGGCCTGGACATCATCATCAACAACGCCGGCTATACCTGGGACAACGTCATTCAGAAAATGACCGACGAGCAGTGGTACGCCATGATGGACTGCCATCTGACGGCACCGTTTCGCATCCTGCGCGCCGCGCAACCGGTGATTCGCGCGCTCGGCAAGACCGAAACGGAGGCGGGACAGCGCGTGATGCGCAAGGTGGTCAACATCTCGTCGGTCGCCGGGCTGTTCGGCAATGCGGGTCAGACCAACTACTCCGCGGCCAAGGCGGGCATCGTCGGCATGACGCAGACCCTGGCGAAGGAATGGGGGCGCATGAACGTCACGGTGAACTGCGTGGCCTATGGCTTCATCAAGACGCGCCTGACCACCAGTGCGGCCGGCGAGTCCACGGCCAACATCGAGGGCCGCGAGATCAAGGTCGGCGTCAACCCCGAGTTGATGGCGATGATGGAGCGAAGCATCCCGCTGGGCCGCGGCGGCACGCCCGAAGAGGCCGCGGGCGCGGTGTATCTGCTGTGCATCCCCGAGTCGGACTACGTGAGCGGCCAGACGCTGATGTGCAGCGGCGGCCTGACGGGGATCTGAAGCATGCTGCCACAGCTCTACCGCCATCGCTGGATGGACGAAGACATCGAAGCCTTTCGCGACCAGGTGCGCCGTTATGTCGTCGGCGAACTGGTGCCATCCCTTGAAGGATGGCGACGTCAGGGTTACATCCCGCGCGAAGTCTGGCGCCCCTTCGGGCAGATGGGCTTCATGCTGCCCGAACTTGCCGAGGAGTACGGAGGGGCCGGTGCATCGGTGGCCTATCAGCTCGTGGTGCAAGACGAACTCGCCAAGGCCGAAGTGCCGGCGAACTCCGCCGTTCACACCATTGCCGCGCACTACATCCTGGACTACGGGACCGAGGCACAGAAGAAGCGATGGCTGCCCAAGCTCGCCAGTGGTGAATTGCTGGCCGGCATTGCGCTGACGGAGCCCGGTTGCGGTTCGGACCTCAAGGCGCTGCGCACCCGGGCCAGGCGCGATGGCGACGACTACGTGATCGATGGCGCCAAGACGTTCATCACGAACGGCTTCACGGCCAACCTGCTCGTGGTCGCGGTACGCACCGGCGATGCGGGCAGCCGCGGCGTGTCGCTGATGGTGCTGGAAACCGAGAACCTGCCGGGCTTCCGCGTCGGCCGCCGCCTCGAAAAGCTGGGCCAGCATGCATCGGACACCGCCGAACTGTTCTTCGATGGCGTGCGTGTGCCAGCCAACCAGTTGCTTGGCCCGAAAGAAGGCCAAGGCTTCATCCAGTTGATGAGCCAGCTCCCGTATGAGCGCATGCTGCTGTGCGTACCGGCAGCGGCGGTGATCGAGCGCGCGGTCGAGCTCACGGTCGAATACACACAGCAGCGCAAGGCCTTCGGCCAGACCGTGTTCGACTTCCAGAACACGCGATTCAAGCTTGCTGAATGCGCCACCCTCGCGCACGTGGTGCGCACTTTCGTCAACGACTGCATCCAGCGCATGCTCGATGGCACGCTCGACGACGAGGCCGCGTACATGGCCAAGTGGTGGTGCACCGAACAACAGGGCAAGGTCGTCGACGAGTGCGTCCAGCTGTTCGGCGGCTACGGCTACATGGCCGAATATCCGATCGCGCGGCTGTATGCGGATGCGCGCATCCAGCGCATCTACGGTGGCACCACCGAAATCATGAAGGACCTGATCGCGCGAAAGCTGGCGCCATGAACCCGCCGCTGCAAGGCGTACGCGTCGTCGAGTTCGAAGGCATCGGCCCCGGTCCGCTGGCCGGCCGCATGCTTGCCGACATGGGGGCCGAGGTGACGCTGATCACGCGCCCTGCGCGAGGCGCGGTGCGCGCACAGTTGGGAGGCGGCGGCGAAGACCCGATGCGTGCCGGCAAGGCAGTCGTCGCGCTCGACTTGAAGCAGCCGGGCGCGATCGCCGAGGCGATGGCGGTGGTCTCGGCCGCGGACGCGCTGATCGAGGGCAACCGGCCGGGCGTCATGGAACGACTCGGGCTCGGCCCTGCCGACTGCGCAACGCGCAACCCGCGGCTGGTCTATGGCCGCATGACCGGCTGGGGCCAGAGCGGGCCCTTGGCCCAGGCGGCGGGCCACGATCTGAACTACGTGGCGCTGACGGGATTGCTGTCCTTGTCCGCCCGCCGCGGCGAAAGACCGATGGTGCCGCCGACCGTCGTCGGAGATGCCGCCGGTGCCCTCGGGTTGGCTTTCGGCATTGCCTGCGCGCTGTTCGACGCGCGTGCGAGCGGCCATGGACGCGTCGTGGATGGCGCCATCGTCGACGTGCTCGCCATGCTCGGTGGCATCGCGCAGATGGTGCGCTCCGGCGGCCAGATCGATGGACCCGAACCGAGCCCGTTCCACGACTCGCCGTTCTACGACGTCTATGCCTGCGCCGACGGCGGCTTCATCACACTGGGAGCACTCGAACCGCAGTTCTACGCACTGCTGCTGGAGAAGCTCGGTTTTGCCGATGTGAACCCGTCCGCCCAGTACGACAAGACCACGTGGCCAACGCTGAAGGCGCGATTCACGTCCTTGTTCGCAAGCCAATCGCGGGCGCATTGGTCGATGCTGCTCGAAGGAAGCGACGTGTGCTTTGCACCGGTGCTGAGTCTCGCCGAGGCGGCGCGGCACCCGCACAACGCGGCGCGAAGCATCTACAGCGTCAGGCCAACCGGCGAGTTCACGGCCCGCGGCGCTCCACGCTTCACTCCGCTGACAGACGGCCCGACCGCCTGAAGCGAGATCCGACGGGCCGCGGTCCGTCGATCCATCCGATGCCCGATCGCAGCAGCAAGGCCGGGGTCAGAGCAAGTCGAACTCGAAAGCCCCCATTGGCCAGAGAGCCCGTACGTGGAGATAGGTAGCTGCCGGGATTGCCTGCCTGTGCGGCCCTCTCGACAATCCGAGATGCGGCGCTCTGTCGCGGCGCAGCTGGTTCGTCAATGACCGCGAGATCAATCGATCGAAGGGATGTATATGCCAAAGCAGCCGAACATCTTCCTCATCCTGACCGACCAGCAGCGATTTCCGCCGTCCTATGAGAACGAGGACCTGAAGACCTTCCGCCGTGAAGTGCTCAAGGGAGAGCAGAGCCTGCACGACGCGGGTGTGTCGTTCGAGCGCCACTACGCGATGTCGGCAGCCTGCACACCCAGCCGTGCATCGTTGTTCACCGGCCAGTATCCGTCGCTGCACGGCGTCACCCAGACGGATGGGATTTGCAAAGGACCGGACAGTGCGGATATGCACTGGCTCGCGCCTGACACGGTGCCGACCATGGGCGACTGGTTCCGCGCTGGCGGCTACCGGACCTTCTACAAGGGCAAATGGCACGTGGCCCACAGGGACCTGCCAGCGCCGGATGGCGAAGGACAATTGCAGACGCTGACCAAGGAAGGCGCGCCGATTCCCGAGAACATCGCCACTTGCCTCAAGGCGGACCTGCTGGAGCCGTACGGCTTTTCGGAGTGGATCGGGCCGGAGCCCCACGGGCTCGGGCCGCAGAACACCGGCACGCTCCGCGACCMCTTCACGGCGGACGACACCATCGCACTGCTGAAGCGCCTTGATGCCGACGGCAGCGACCAACCCTGGCTCACGGTGTGCTCGTTCCTCAATCCGCATGACATCGCAATATTCGGCGTAATCGGGCTGGCGCAGGGCCTGCGCTTCGACACCAGCGAAATTCCCTCGATTCCGAATTCGCCAACGCACGACGAGGATCTGTCGACCAAGCCGAGCGCCCAGCAAAGCTATGTCGACGTCTGGGGCAAGATGCTCGCGCCCCAGCCGTGGGTCGAGCTTCAGCGCAAGTTCTACTTCCAGATGCAGCGCAATGTCGACGAGCAGATCTCGCGCGTGCTTGAGGCCCTGCGCGCCACGAAGCAGTTCGAGAACACGATCGTGGTGTTCAGCACCGATCACGGGGACATGCTCGGCGCCCACGGCGGTATGCACCAGAAATGGCACATCGCCTACGAAGAGGCGACCCGCATTCCGTTCGTGGTCGCCAGTCCCCTGCTCAAGGGACCCAAGACAATCGACACGCCGACGAGCCATGCTGACGTCATTCCGACCCTGCTGGGACTTGCAGGCATCGATCCGGCCGCCGCACTGAAGAAGGTGGCGGCTACGCACAAGGAAGCGCATCCGCTCGTGGGCCGCGACTTGTCGGGCGTGGTCCTCGGGAGCGGCCAGGCGCCGGCACGCGAACCGATACTTTTCATGACCGACGACGAGATCACCGAGGGCAGCGAGCACCCGAAGAGCCCATTCCAGATCTGGGCTCGCATGACCGGCGCCTACTTCAACGTCATCCAGCCCAACCACATCGAGATGGTGGTTGCCGAGGTCGACGTGAACGGTCAGAAGCACTTGGCCAAACTGGCGCGCTACTACGACAACCCTCAGTTCTGGACAGTGCCGGGTGTACGCGACGAGCGTCTCATGCGCCGCAACAAGGTCGAGAAGGTCAGCGAACGCGCCGCTGACGAGTATGAGCTCTATGACCTCACCGCCGATCCCACCGAGACGCGCAACCTCGCACATCCGAGATACGCTGACGAGCACTCACGCGAGTTGCTGGCGCGCATGAAGCAGGTGCTCGGCGAGCAGCTCGCGAAGAAGCGACTGGTCCCACACACCGGGGGAGCGCCGGGTTATGTGCCGCCCGAAGTCACTCAGGCTTCTTCTGTGCTGAGCTGAGCCGCGGACCAGCGTCGTCACGGCGCCGGAACGACCTCGTAATACACACCGCTGGAGCCGAAGTAAGGCTTGTACCAAGTGGCGCCGGACTGGTAGTAGTTGGCGCCGTTCACCACCATGCTGCGCGCCCCACCGGGTAGCGCAGCCATCTGCGTACCGAGCGGCGGGCCGCCCTGCACCACAACCGGGAGAGGCTGCACGGCCACGACAGGCTGCTGGACCACCACGGTGGCGGGGCGGCTCGCGATCGCTGCGCCCACGGCCATGCCCGCGACCGCACCTGCAGCGGCGCCGCAGCCATAGCAACCGGCAGGACGGTAGTACGGGTGATAGGGGTGGTAGCCGCCTACCGCCACGGCACCACCTCGCCAGCCGCCCGCAGCGGCGATCCATGCATTCGCGCCGGAGAGCGGAGCCAGGACGCCGGCCACAAGAGTGGCCGCAAGGGCGAGGGTCTTGATCTGATTCATGGCTACGCTCCTTTTCACGGTCACTTGGCCTGACCCATCTGCTTGAACTCGAGTCTCGCCGCACCGGGAGGGATCGCGGCGATGAAGGTCTTCGCCGGCACCGGCGCATTGAGCTTCCAGTCCGAGATTTCGACCGTGAAGGTCGGTTGCCTCTCGCCCGTGCGGTACGAGACGACCATTTGGCGCGGCAGCTTGTCGGAAGCACCGATCCATATCTCCCAGTCAAGTCCCGGGGCGGTGAACGCCAAGTGCTGAGTCATCACACCGCCGATGACCGTCTGGCCGACGAAGAGTGCACTCGAGAGATCCTTTGTCAGGAGGGCGTACGGGTCTGGAACCAACAAGTCGAAGAAAGGCGCCGTGGCGTCGGAATCCGGCTGCACGCCGTTCATCAGTGCCTCGATCGCGCCCCCAGCGGCGTCACGCTGCGTATAGAACTTGCGATCGACCCCAATCACGGTGACTGACTTGCCGTCATAGAAGCTGTCGCTCGGAAACAAGTCGCCGCGCGCTTCCACGAAGAGTTTGTCCGGCCGCTGCATCACCACCCGAGAGGACGCGAAAAGGCTCACGAACTGCCCTGTCGGCGAGTGTGTTGGCACGATGCCGCGCACCTTGAAGCTCAAGGTCTTCGCGCCCGCGAGCGTGTCGCTCATGCTTCTGAGCAGCGCGAGCGCGCGCTCGTCCTTCAAGTCCTTCGCGGGCGCCACCTCTTGCGCGGGCTTGTTGTCCTGCGCGAGAACAGTTGGTCCGGCGCCAAGCAGCGCCATTGCGGCAAGCAAAGACACGGCAAGACGACGACTGAGTTGATCCATGGCGAGAGTCATCGGTGTGCTCCGAAGTTGAGATCAAAGGGCATGGCCTTTTCGCCACGCCAAGCCTGCGGCGATCGCAACGACTTTGTTGCGCGCATCGACACGGTCCATGCGACCTCCTGGAGGATTGTTTGATGACTGCGTCACGCCATCGGCGGACGCCTGCGCTCGTGCGCAGTCCTCACGGACGACCGGCCGCCGCGATCACGATCTCGACGCGGCGGTTCTTGGACCTGCCCTGCGACGAGTCATTGCTCGCGACCGGACGCGCATCCCCGAAGCCCTGCGCCGAGATCGAGTTCTGCGGCACGCCCTTCGACGTCAGGAAGCGCACGACGTCGTCCGCACGTGCCGACGAGAGCTCGACATTGGACGGAAAGCGCGACTTCAGCTCAGGCCCGATCGGCACGTTGTCGGTGAATCCTTGCACGATGATCTGCTGACCCGGGAGATTGGAGAGCGTCGGAGCGATCTTGCCGAGCGTCTGCTCGCCCCTCGAACTGAGCTTCCAGCCGCCTTCAGGAAAGAGAATTTCGTTGACCATCGTCACCTTCAGCTGGTCCTGCAGATTCGTGATCTGTGCCTGGTCGCTGCTCAGCTCTCCGGAGAGTTGCTTGTCGAGCGACGCATAGGTGTTTGCCTTCTGCACTTCGGTGTTGTAGGTCTGCTTCGACACACAACCGGCGACCAGTGTCATTGCGCACAGCGCGAGGATGAACTTCGACTTCATGCTTGCCTCCTGAAAGCTGCGTCCGTCCGGTGTCGCATACGTCATGCGACTTGCCGGCCGGAAGCGACTTCATCTTCGGCGGTCGACAAAAGCGCGTAAATCCCGGCCCACACGTACATGCACGTACGTGGAAGGGGCCCCGCACCATCGGCTTTCGCTTCGTAGCTGCCCTCATTGCTTCACCTTCGCTGTCGCGCGCAGCACGCTCGCCCGTTGTTGGAACGCCCACCACGTGCAGGGATGCATACGGCGCACACCGCCCTCCCACTGCTTCCACGTGATTTCGCTGTACCAGATGAGCGCAGCGGCATGCTCTTGAGTGAGTCCGGCATCCAGGCGTGCGGTCCTGATCTCCTGGACAGACGGCGTGCCGGGCAACAGTGGTTTCGTGCGATGCGGACGGTTGTTTTCACTCACGACAGCGAATCCTTGAGGGTGAACCGGCGCCCGATCGGCCGGTTCTCGCACCGCTCAGGCTGCGGCCGCGCCACTTTGCCCGCACTCAGGCGCGGCGTCTACGAGGACTTGCGTCAATAGGCCTGCGAGGCGTTGCTGATAGGCATCATCGGGATGTACACCGTCGTCCATCAGGTCGGAAGGCGACCAAGGCACAGCAGCCCAGTCCACGAAAAGAGCGCCGTATTCGTTCGCAAGTTGGCTGCCCTTCAAGTTGTTCACTGCGCGGTAAGCCATTTCGCCTTGAGTGGCGTTCGACAGTCCCACCACGACCGGCGTGCGGCCCTTGGCCTTGACCGACTCCAACATCGAGCGCATCGGAGACTCGAACAGCGTCTTTCCGTTGCTGTCGTTCGTGCCGTATTCCAGCACGACGAAGCGAGCATCGAGGGGATCTTGAAGAAAGGTTGGCACCGTCGCTGCGGCGGTTCCGCCAATGGTGCCGCGAAGCTGGACTTGCAGGCCCTCGCCCAAGTGAGGCGCCGTCAAGACCGAGATCGAGTCGCCCCAAAAGGCGACGGAGCAGGAGGACACCATCGGAGCCGGAGGCGGCTTCGCTTGGCCTGTTTGCTTCTGCGCATGCGCAGTCACCGTCGCAATTGGCAAGCCTTCTGCAACACCGCCAGCGTCCGTTCCCCCTCCACCGCTGCCACCGCAAGCACCCAGGAGAGCTGGCAGCGCCAAGAGCGCGTGGCACAGCATCTTTTTCGCATTCATCTACTTTGTCTTGCCCCTGATGCTGCGGGGCGCCAGCGGCAGCAACGCGCTGCCGCGGCAAATTTTCAGTATTCATTGAATACTATTTCGCCGACGCTAAAGGATATTCAACGAATTCCCGTGAATTCTTTCTCGTTCGCGAACAACACGGAAGGCCTGCAAAAACAGTCACACCGCCCCGAACGCGCAGCTCTACGCTGCAAGGCCGGTGTCGAGCCCTGTCAAGACGTCCACTTCGGCGCGCGCTTTCCCAGAAACGCATCGATGCCTTCACCCGCGTCTTCTTCCATCATGTTGCGCGCCATCACGTCCCCGGCATAAGCGTATGCCTCCGCGAGCGCCAACTGCCGCTGCCGATAGAACATCGCCTTGCCGTAGCGCACCGCGGTCGCACTCTTGGCGATGATCTCGGCGGTTTTCTGTTCAACGGCTGCGTCCAGCGACTCGTCGGCAACGGCCTGGTTGACGAGGCCCCAGTCCGCCGCCGTCGCAGCATCGATGAAGCGCCCCGTCACCAGCATGTCGAAGGCACGCTTGGCAGACACGTTCCGTGACAACGCGACCGATGGCGTCGAACAGAACAGGCCGACGTTGATTCCCGACACCGCAAAGCTGGCCGATTGCGCCGCGATGGCGAGGTCGCAACTGGCCACCAGCTGGCAACCCGCCGCCGTCGCGATGCCGTGCGCCCGCGCGATGACGGGCACGGGCAGCGCCTGGATCGCCTGCATGACCCGGCTGCACCGTGCAAAGAGCGCCTGGTAGTACGCAAGCTCAGGCTTGCCCCGCATCTCACGAAGATCGTGCCCTGCGCAAAAGGCCTTGCCCTTTGCGCCGATGACCACACAGCGCACTTGGGGGTCGGCGGCCAGCGCATCCAGTTGCTCATGCAACGCGTCCAGCATGGCTTCCGACAGCGCGTTGAATTGCGCCGGACGATTCAGCCACAGCGTCGCGACGCCGCGCAGGTCTTCGCGCAAAACGATCTGCATCAGTCTTCCTTCATGCCGGTGGCCTTCACCACGCCACCCAGGCGCGTGCGCTCTTCGTCGACGAACTTCGTGAATGACGCGCGGTTGCCGCCGATCGGCTCGATGCCCATGCTCTTGAGGCGCTCCACGGTGGCCGGCATCTTCATTGCCTTGTCGATGGCATCGGCCATCTTGTCGAGGATCGCGTCGGGTGTGCCGCGCGGCGCATGCACGCCGGCCCAGTGCGCGATGCGGATTTCAGGGAAGCCTTCTTCGCTCGCGGTCGGAAGCTGCGGATAGGCGGAAATGCGCTGGGTCCACGTGCCGGCCAGCGGCTTCAGCTTGCCGCTCTTGATGTAGGGCAGCACCACGATGCTGGCCTCCGAAGTGGCCTCGACCTGGCTGCCAAGCACGGCGGTGATGGATTCGGAACCGCTCTTGTAGGGCACCACGTCCAGCTTGGCACCGTACTTGGTTTCGAGAATGCCTTCGACGAAGTGCGGCGTGCTGCCGGTGCCCGCAGTCGCCCAATGGAAGCCGCTGCCCGCCTTCTTCGAGGCGGCGACGAATTCCTTGAGGTCTTTGTAGGGTGCGTCCGCGGGCACCACGATCACGGAGGGCGCAAGTCCGATCAACGCGACCGGCACCAGCTCGCTGTCCTTGTACGGCATGCTCTTCTTGATCATGCTGTTGGAGATCACGCCCGCCGCGCTCACGAGGAATGTGTAGCCGTCCGGCGCGCTCTTGGCGACGACGTCCGCGCCGAGGATGGCGCCAGCGCCTGGCTTGTTGTCGACCACGATGGGCTGGCCCAGCACCTTGGAAGCTCCTTCGGCGGCTGCACGCGCCATCAGGTCGTTGGCGCCGCCGGCCGAGAACGGCACAACCAGGCGGATCGGCTTGGTGGGCCAGGTCTGCGCGCCCGCACTGCCGGCCGCGAATGCGGAAGCGATGGCGGCCACAAGGCCCTCTTTGAACGAAAGGCGGCGGGACGATGACATGCGCATGAGTGTCTCCAAATGTTGTTTCTATTGCCAGCGATTCTGCCGCCCCAACAGCCCCCAAAGAGTAGGAGGCCGCTGGCAGACATCGATGCGCCGTGCATCGAAAGTGACGCATCATCATCCCGCCTCTTGCATCGGAGTCTTGAATGCCCGTGATCTGCGCCGCCTGCCACACTGAAAATCGCGATGCCGCGATGTTCTGTCACGGATGCGCACGCAAGTTGCCAGCTTTTGCGCCCACAGCGCCGTCCGTGCTCGAAACGATGCGGGCCCGGGATGCAGCGGCCTCCGCCAGGCCCTCCAGCCAGGCTGCGTCCATGCTCAGGCGGGCCGTGCGCGAGCCCTTGTTTCCGCTGGGCGTGGCGCTTCTGGTCGCCGCACTGGCGGTCGCCTGGTACGTGCAAGCGTCGCGCAGCTCCCACAAGGCGGCGCGCGTCGCGAGCACTGCGCCGGCTACGGTCGTGGCGTCCTCCGCCGTCGCAACCGTGAAGGCGGATCCGCCCCGTCCGGCGAATCAGGCGCCTGCTGATTCCGTTCCGCTGGTGGCCTCGCTGTCGCCGGGCGAACTCGAGCTCGCGCCGACTCATCCCCGTCCCACGGCGGAGCCGCCCGCCGCAGTCGCGCCGCCGACCCCGGCGCCGCCTGTCGCTTCCACAGCTCCGGCCGCTCCGAGCTATCAACCGGCACCCGAGCGCCGGTCGCCTCCGCGCACGGCGGCGCCGCAACGGCCCGTCGCGCTCGATCCGCGCCACGGGTGCGAGACGCTCAACTTCGTCTTCGCCGCGCGCTGCGAAGCCGCGCACTGCGACAAGCCCGAATACTCGCGACACCCGCGCTGCAACCTCGTGCGCGAGGAGCGCAAGCGCGACGAAGCGCGCCGCAATCCGACGCTGGGCTTCTGAACCAGCGGCGAATGACCGAAGGCGGCGGGCTTTTTGTCGGAGCATCCTTCGCGCCGCACGATGGTCGCCCCCTCGCATGAGCACGGCTGATTCAGGCCCATCGGCCTAACATGCCTGCGTGCCCATCTCCTCTTCCGCGCCCTCTTCTGCGCCCTCTTCCGCTTCCACGTTCGACTCGTCTGCAGACTCGCACTGGCGACGCAATCTCTACGTCTGCATGTTCGGCTCGTTCACGACCATCGTCGCGATGACGCTGCTGCTGCCGTTCCTGCCGCTCTTCGTCGAGCAACTCGGTGTGACCGACCCTGCGGGCATTGCGCAATGGTCGGGCGCGGCCTATGGCGCCACCTTCCTGTCCGCGGCCTTCGTTGCGCCGCTCTGGGGGCGCCTGGCCGACTTGTACGGCCGCAAGCTGATGCTGATCCGCGCGAGTCTCGGCATGGCCGTGGCCATGGCGCTCATCGGCACGGCGCAGAACGTCTGGCAGTTGGTGGGGCTGCGGCTGCTTGCGGGCCTCCTGGGCGGTTACGCGTCGGGTTCGACTCTCCTCATTGCCACCCAGACGCCCAAGGAACGTTCCGGCTGGGCGCTCGGCACGCTGTCGTCGGCCATCATGGCGGGCAGCCTCGCGGGGCCGCTCATCGGCGGCGTCCTCCCGCCATTGATCGGCATCCGCTGGACTTTCTTCGCTGCGGGCGCTGTCATCTTCGTGGCCTTTCTTGCGACGCTCCTCCTCATTCGCGAAGACAAGCGGCCACGAATCGCGAAGACGGCCAAGTCGAGCGGCGGGTGGTCGAGCATCGACGACAAGCGGCCGGTGGTCGTCATGTTCATCACGGGCACGCTGCTGATGCTCGCCAACATGTCGATCGAGCCGATCATCACCGTCTATGTGCAACAGCTCGTTGCCGACCCCCGCCACGCCACCATGGTGGCGGGCCTCGTCATGTCGGCCGCGGCGCTGGGGAGCATTCTTTCGGCGGCGCGACTGGGCAAGCTTGCCGACCGCGTCGGTGCATGGAACGTCATCGTCGGTTGTCTTGCTGTGTCCGCCGCGCTGCTGATCCCGCAGGCTTTCGTCACCGCAAGCTGGCAACTGGTCGTGTTGCGGTTTTTGATGGGCCTTTCGCTCGGCGGATTGCTGCCGTGCATCGCGCATGTGATCAGGCATAGCGTTCCCGAGCGGTCGGCGGGCAGCATGCTCGGCTATTCAGTGTCCGCGCAGTACACGGGGCAGGTGGTCGGTCCGCTCATGGGCGGCTTCGTCGGCGGGCATTTCGGCATGCGGTTCGTGTTCCTGGCGACGTGCGTGCTGATGGCGGCCGGCGCCTTCCTGAACTGGCGGGCACAGCGTCCGGTCTTGCGTTGATTTGACGCGCTAGCAGATGCCGTCCAAAGAAGGAAGCGGCCCGAACATGCTTGGTGTGGGCGCAAATCAACGCCAAACTATGGCCTCAGCAGTCACACACACGAGGCGACTCTTCATGGCATTCAATCTCTACGCCCGCATCGCGGCGATTGCGACAGCGCTCGTACTGACAGCATGCGCGGCACCGGGCGGCCCACAGTCGGCGCCGATGTCGATCCGTCAGGGCACCATCGAGCAGATCACGCCGACCACCATCCGAAGCCCGGCACACACGGGCGTAGGTGCGGTCGTCGGTGGTCTCACGGGCGTGGGCCTGGGCAGCCTGATCGGCAACGGGACGGGACGCGACGTCGCGATGGTCGCAGGGGCGATCGGCGGGACGATGGCGGGCGCGGAGGTCGCCAACAGGGCCGCACAGCCCATGCCAGGGCAGGAAGTCTTCGTTCGCACCGACAGCGGCGTGCTGGTCGAAATCACGCAGCCGGTGGTTCCCGGGCTTCGCGTGGGCCAGCGCGTCTTCATCCAGGGCAACGGCGAAGCCGCCCGCGTGACCCCGCAATAACCTCAGTAGTCGAGCCACTCGATCTCGCCGGCCAACGGACGCCCGGCAAGGCGCTGGACAAGCTCCGTCATGACGACGATGTTGTTGTCGAACGAGCCGTGTGTCGCCTGGATGCGCCCGTGCTCCCGGGTGTTCTCCACCTGCGGCGTGACGACGACGTCGAGCAGTGCCTTGCCGCCAGCACTGATCGGCGGCCATGCAGCCTGCCATTGCCGCACCGAAGGCAGTTCGCTGTCCGCCCATTGATCGTTGTCGTTGGCGTACTTGGGGTCATGCGCACGCACAAGCCCCAGCAGCGGCATCTTGCGTACGTCGTCGAGCGCACGCGACACCAGATAGAGCAACGACTTGCCGTAAGCGGGCACTGAAGGCGAAGGCAGCGCGTCGTTCTTTTCGTTCTCGTCCGAGAGCACGTGCAGCCTCAGCTCGCCCAGGTCGATCACGCCGTCCTGCGCGGCAGCGAGGTAGTGCTGCACGGCGAATCGAACCGAACATGCAGGCGCCAGCAACGTGCAGCTTGCGACGCGAACCTGCTGCGCGGCAGCCGCCCGTGCGTTCAACGCGACCATCCGATCCAGCAGATGCCCGAAGAGGATCGATCCGGCGGAGTGCCCGACAAGATGCAGCTCGAGCCCGCTGCCCTTGGCCGCGAGATCGCTCGCCAACGCCACGAGTTGGCGCGAGAGGAGGTCGAGTCCCTTGCCCGGCGAAGCGCCCGCCTCAGCGTTGTCGCGCATCTCGCCCCAGACGCCCTTGCCCAGCACATGGGCCAGCGCTTCGATGGCCCGGTCTTTGGCGTCGCCCAGCGCATCGAGCACGCCGGCAGCCCGGACCGCGTCGGCACCGAAAAGCTTCCGAACCCAGTCCTGGGTCATGTCGGCGAGGGTTTCGCCCGCGCCCGTCTTCCATGTCAGAAAGATCGGGTACACCCCATTCGCCTCGAAGTACGGCGCGAGCACGCGAATGCGGCGGATCGACTCGTCCTCCGAGTTCAATCCGCCGTGCGCGTAGATGGCGAGCTTGAGGGTCTTGGCGGTGGCGGGCTGTTTGGCGAGCCAGGCCAAGGGCCGGTCATGCACGACTTCAGCGACGAGCCCGGTCATGTCGGCCGCTCCGCGCGTGAAATCCGTGGCGACGAGCTCGCCGTTGTTGCCGGTGACCAACGTGTGCTCGTAGGCGCGGGGCGTCGTCCATGGCTGGTAGGCCGCCACCTTGAAGGGATGGTCGATGGGCCATGGATCGTCCGCCGGGTTGTCCGGCACGCGCGTCGCACGATCGAGAGTGACCAGCGACTGTCCGCTCGGCACGCGAAACCCCGACACGCTCACCCGCCGTGGCTTGCCGCCGGCATCGGTCAGTGCGAGCGGCACCCCCAAGGCGCAGGCCCACGCATCGGTGCCATGCACGACCCAGTCGTCGTACGGCAACACGCCAAAGCCCGAGGCACCCCAGCGCCTGCCCCACGAGTTCTGCACCACGAATCCGTGCTCGTTGTAGCCGACGAGCGCGAAGGCGTGGCCTCCCAGCTTCATCGGATCGGCCGGCGGCGGAATGACCGGCAACCCGGCGTGGTTCATCGGGGGCGGTTGCGGCGTGTCGCGAAGCAGGTCGTCCCATCCGTCGTGTACGTCTCCGGACACATACACCGCGCCGATCTCGCAGATGGCGGACTGAAGATCCACGACGGAAGTGCGATCGATGCGGTAGTAGACGCCCAGCGGCCGCTTGCCCGCGTCGGTTTGCCAGCCGTCCAGTGGCCGCTGGAAATTCACGGCCCCGCCCTTGCCGAGGTCATACGGCCAGAACTTGCGGCCGCACACGCCATGCTTGTTCCAGCCCTTCAAGGCGCCGCGGCAACTCGATCCTTCATAGTCGGTGCCGGGCCATTCGTCATAGCGCCGCGCAAGCTCGTAGAACATGCGTGGGCTGACTTCGTCGAAAGGCCGCGAAGGGTCCACTTCGACGTGCGCAACCCACAGCAGGTAGTTGGCGACACAAGCCAGTCCAAAGCCGGTGCAGGCGCCCTCCTGGCCCTGATCGAGCACGAGGCCCGCTTGCACATAGCTGCCGAGAAAGCGCGCGACGTTGGTTTCGCGCGGCCAATTGGGCGGCAGCGAACGCAAAGGGGCGCGGTAAGGGAGGTCGCGAAAATCCAGGCGGTCGGGCCGCGCATCGAAAAGCCGGCCCGGCACCGGCGTGCGAATCGCCGTCGCCGCCGCGATCTCGTTCGCGGCGGCGACTGCAGGCGTGGTCTTCTTGTTGCCGCGTGGCTTCGTGCGTGCTGCCTGGGCCATGGCGTGCCTTCTCCTACTTGTCGATCCTCTGGGGCGCGATTGTGAGAAGCGCGACCCCTGCCTCGCAATAGCTCGAAGGCTCTAGGCCGACCGTGTCAGCCCCAGGCTGGCGCGGTCTTCAGCCGCCCTTGGCCTGCACCAGCTTGATAACGCTGGAGAAGTCAAGCGCGCCATGGCCGGCGAGGCTGTGCGCCGCATAGAGATTGCGCGCAAGGCCACCCAGAGGCGTCGCGGCGCGCACTGCCGCGGCATTCTCCTGCGCCAGTCCGAGATCCTTGAGCATCAGATCGGTGCCGAAGCCACCGGCATAACCCTTCGAGGCCGGTGCAGCCTCCATCACGCCAGGCAGCGGGTTGTACTTTTCGAGCGCCCAGTTGCCCCCCGAACTGCGCCGCATGATCTCCGACAGCACCTTCGGATCGAGCCCGTTCGCGACGCCCAGCGCAATCGCTTCCGAAGTGCCGATCATCAGGATGCCGAGCAGCATGTTGTTGCAGATCTTCGCAGTCTGGCCAGCGCCCGCGCCGCCTGCGTGGAAGATGTTGGCGCCCATCTTCTCGAGCACGGGCCGCGCGCGCTCGAGATCGGCCTCCGCGCCGCCGACCATGAAGGTCAAGGTGCCGGCGATCGCGCCACCGGTGCCGCCGGAGACGGGTGCGTCGATCACGGCCACCCCGCGCTTCGCCCCCGCCTCTGCCACCTTGCGCGAGGTGGCGGCCGCGATGGTGCTGCTGTCGATCACCAGCGTGCCGGGGGGGATCGCCGCCATCAACCCGGGCTTGCCTTCGCTGCCGAGGTAAAGCGCTTCGACGTGCTGGCTCGCAGGCAACATGCTGATCACGACTTCGGCACCTGCGAGCGTTTCGGCCGCCGACGAGGCAATGGCCACGCCCTCGCCAGCCAGCTTCCTGCATGCTTCGGCCGAAAGGTCGAACGCGCTGAGCGCGTGGCCGGCCTTGTGCAGGTTCAGTGCCATCGGGCCACCCATGTTGCCGAGTCCGATGAATGCGATCTTCATGTGCTTGTCTCCACTGTTTGGATGATTGGACTGGATGGCGCTCAGACGAGCGCCGCCAGCGGGTGCGGCCCTTCGGCGCGCACGCGGAGGTGGTCTTCGATGAACTCGGGCGTGATCTCTTCGAGCGTCGGCGGGTTCCAGCGCGGATTGCGGTCCTTCTCGATCAGCAGCGCGCGGATGCCTTCGGCAAAGTCCTTGTGCGCGCAGCAGCCGAGCGATGCCCAGTACTCCAGGCGGAACACTTCAGCCAGCGACATGTGAAGCACGCGCTGCCAGAGCGCAAAAGACAATGCCGCCGTGCTCGGAGCGCCTTTCATGAAGGTGGCGGCGGCGGTCAGCAGCCACGCATCGTCCGATTTCAACTCGCGCAGGCGCTTGGCGATATCGAGCAGATCGTCGCCGGCCATCAGCGCATTGATCGTGTCGAAGTGCTCCCTGAGCTTCGAATGCTGCTTTTCGGTGCCCTCCCCGGCATGCGCCAGCAGACGTGACAACGTCGCGCGGTCTGCCTTCGTCTCGCCTTTCCATGCACTCGATGCAACGGCTTCCAGCAGCTGCGCCTTGCGCTCCTGCGGCACGACGATGTCTGCCAGGCCGCAGAAGATCGCGTCAGCCGCATTCAGCGGCGCCGCCGTCAGTGCGAGGAAGAGGCCAATGCGACCGGGCGCCCGGCGCAGGAACCAGCTTCCGCCCACGTCGGGGTACAGGCCAATGTTGATCTCCGGCATCGCAATGCGGCTCTGCAATGTCACGACGCGGTGTGATGCGCCCGCCATCAGGCCGACGCCCCCGCCCATGACGATGCCGTGTCCCCAGCACAGGAAGGGCTTCGGAAAGGTGTGAATCAGGTAGTCGAGCTCGTACTCCTCGCTGAAGAACGACTCCGCATAAGTGTTGCGCGCAGGCCCGCATTCGAGCAGCGTCTGGTAGAGCTGGCGCAAGTCACCGCCGGCGCAGAAAGCCTTCTCGCCCGCGGCATCGAGCAACACGCCGACGACGCCATCGTCGTTCGCCCATTCCTGCAGCTTGGGAATAAGCAACCGCACCATCGCCACCGAGAGCGAATTGAGCGAAGCAGGCGCATTGAGGGTGGCCACGCCGAAGCGCTTGCCGGTGGCTGTCTTGATTTCGCTGAAGAGGACGACTGGATCTGTCATTTGTTCTGGGTTGGGTTCATCGGATGTCGCTGTCGCCTTCGAGGAGCTTTCTCGCGACGATCATTCGCATGATTTCATTGGTGCCTTCGAGGATCTGATGCACGCGCGCATCGCGCACCAGCCGCTCCAGCGGGAATTCGCTCAGGTAACCATAGCCGCCATGCAACTGCAAGGCGTCGTTGCACACATTGAAGCCAGCATCCGTGGCGAAGCGCTTTGCCATCGCGCAATAGGTGCTGGCGTCGGCATGGCCGGCGTCGAGCTTGCTCGCGGCGAGGCGCACCATCTGGCGCGCGGCCACGAGTTCGGTCGCCATGTCGGCGAGCTTGAACTGCAGCGCCTGGAAGCTTGCGAGAGGCTTGCCGAACTGCTGGCGTTCATGCAGATAGCGCCGGGCCGCATCCAGCGCGCCCTGCGCCGCGCCGACCGAGCAGGTCGCGATGTTGATGCGCCCGCCGTCGAGCCCCTTCATGGCGATGCGAAAGCCTTCGCCTTCGCTGCCGAGCAGGTTCGCCGCAGGCACTCGCACGTTGTCGAAGTTGATGGTGCGCGTGGGCTGGCTGTTCCAGCCCATCTTGTGTTCCTTCTTGCCGTAGCTGATGCCTGGCGCATCCGCCGGAACCGCGAAGGCCGAAATACCGCCGGCACCGCCACCGCCGGTGCGCGCCATCAGCACCAACACGTCCGTCGCGCCGGCACCCGAGATGAAAGCCTTGCCACCATTGATGACGTAGTCGTTGCCGTGCAACTCGGCGCGCGTCTTGAGTGAGCCGGCGTCCGATCCGGCGCCCGGCTCGGTCAGGCAATAGGACGCGAGCTTGCGGCCGCTGGTCAGATCCGCGCCCCATTGCTCACGCACGGCAGGGCCGCCCCAGGTGCCCAGCATCCACGTCGCCATGTTGTGAATGGTGATGAAAGCCGTCGTCGACGGATCGACTGCGGCCATCTCCTCGAACACCAGAGCGGCATCGAGCCGCGGCAGCGCCAGCCCCTCGATGCTCTCGGGCGCATAGAGGCCGCAGAAGCCGAGTTCGCCAGCCTTGGCGATCGCCTCCTTGGGGAAGATCGCCTCGGCATCCCAGCGGGCCGCATGCGGCGCGAATTCACTCAGCGCGAAATCGCGCGCGGTCTGCGCGAATGCGCGCTGTTCTTCAGTCAGCTCGAAGTCCATGCGGACGAGCTTACTTGAGGCTGATCGTGGTGTTGACGCCGTGCGAGACGGTGCTGTCGTCGAACCAGCGCGCGGTCACTGTCTTGGTCTGCGTGTAGAACAGGACGACCTGTTTGCCGTAAGGCCCCAGGTCGCCCAGCTTGGATGCGCGCGAGCCCGTGAACGAGAACATCGGCACTGGCACCGGAATTGGCACGTTGATACCGACCTGGCCCACGTCGATGTCTTCCTGGAAGCGGCGCGCCGCCGCACCGGACTGCGTGAAGATCGCCGTGCCGTTGCCGTTCGGGTTGGCGTTGATGAGCTCGATGGCCTCGTCGATCGTCTCTGCATTCGCAAGGCACAGCACCGGGCCGAAGATCTCCTGCTCGTAGATCGACATCCCGGGCTTGACGTCAGCGAACACCGTCGGGCCGACGAAGTTGCCCTTCTCGTAGCCTGGCACTGTGGGGTTGCGTCCGTCGAGCGCGAGCGTCGCGCCATCGGCCACGCCGCGTTCGATCAGGCCGCTGACACGGTCATACGCAGCGCACGAAACCAGCGGGCCGACGTCGACGCCCTTCTCCGTGCCCGCGCCGACCTTCAGCGTCTTTGCCTTGGCGACCAGATCGGGCACCCACTTCTGCGCATCGCCCACCAGCACCGCGACCGACACCGCCATGCAGCGCTGGCCGGCAGCGCCGAAGCTGGCACCCGCGAGTGCGTTGAGCGTCTGCTCCTTGTTGGCATCGGGCATGACGATGGCGTGGTTCTTCGCGCCCATCATGCATTGCACGCGCTTGCCGGCGAGCGTCGCGCGGTTGTAGACGTGCGTGCCGACCTTGGTCGAGCCGACGAAAGAGATCGCCTTGATGTCCTTGTGGTCGCAGATCGCGTTGACCACCGCTTCACCGCCATGCACGACGTTGAGCACGCCCGGCGGGATGCCGGCTTCGAGCGCGAGCTCGCACAGGCGCATCGTCACCATCGGGTCCTGTTCGGAAGGCTTGAGCACGAAGGTGTTGCCCGTGACGATGGCCATCGGGAACATCCACAGCGGAATCATCGCGGGGAAATTGAAGGGCGTGATGCCGGCGCATACGCCCAGCGGCTGCAGCAGCGTGTAGGTATCGACGCCGTTGGCCACGTTGTTGGCCAGCTCGCCCAGCTGCAGGTTGCCGATGCCGGCTGCATGCTCGACCACTTCGAGCCCGCGGAACACGTCGCCTTCGGCGTCGGGCAGTGTCTTGCCTTGCTCCGCCGTGAGAATCGCCGCCAGCTCGGCCATGTTCTCGCGAATGAGCTGCTGGTACTTCAAGAAGATGCGCGAGCGCGCACCGATGGGCGTCTTGCGCCAGGTCTTGAAGGCTTCCTTGGCCGAATCGACCGCCGCATCGACTTCGGCCTGCGTCGCGAAAGGCACCTTCGCGAGCACTTCCTGCGTCGCGGGATTGACGATGTCGCGCCATTCGGCGGTCTTCGACTCGACGAACTTGCCGCCGATGAGCAGCTTGACGGTGGCGACCTTCGTCGCGGGTGTGGTGGTGGCGTCCATGAATCTTGTCTCCTGAATGGGGTGCAGGAGGTGATGCTAGCTTTGCACTTTTGCCATGGCAATAGACAAATACGCATCCCCGATCTGCATAATTGCAACGCATGGACTGGGACAACCTTCGCTTTTTTCTGGAGCTCGCGCGCTCGGGCACCCTGGTGGGGGCGGCGCGCCGTCTGGCGGTCGATCACACGACGGTGGCGCGTCGCATCCAGACGCTGGAAAAGCAGGTCGGCACCGCCCTCTTCTCGCGCGAGGCCGACGGGCACCGGCTGACCGAAGCGGGCCGCCGGTTGCAGCCCCAGGTCGAAGCGATGGAAAGCGCCTTTCTCACGGTCGAGAGCACGACGCCGGCCTCCGATGAGGGCTTGTCAGGATTGGTACGCATCGGCGCGACGGAGGGCTTCGGCACCATCGTGCTGGCGCCGCACCTGGCACTCTTCGCGCAGCAGCATCCCAAGCTCGTGATCGACCTTTTGGCGATGCCACGGCTGGTTCATCTGTCGCGCCGCGAAGCCGACATCGTGATCTCGCTCGAACGCCCCGCGCGCGGGCCGGTGGTGGTGACCAAACTGACGGACTACGTGCTGCGCCTCTATGCCTCCAGGCAGTATCTGGCCAAGCATGGCGCCATCCGCAAGCGCGACGACCTGCGCGGCCACACCTTCATCAGCTACGTGGACGACCTGCTCTTCAGCAAGGAGCTCCAGTACCTGGACGAGCTTTATCGCCCGGACTCTTTCGCGCTGCGCAGCACCAGCATCCTGGCGCAGCACCAGGCGACGGTGGCGGGGGCCGGCATCGCGGTGCTGCCGGCCTTCATTGCGGAACGGGACAAATCCTTGCGGCGCGTGCTGCCCGACGAGGCGAACTTCACGCGCACGTTCTGGATGTCGGTTCCGGCGGAGACGCGCCATCTCGCCCGAATGAAGGCGACCTGGGACTTTTTGCGAGAGATCGTGGAGGCGCAGCGTACGTTGCTGCTGCCGTAGCGGAGGAAATCGCATATCGATCGAAGGGCAGGCTCCTGGTCGAGGAACACCTGTCGAGCGTGATCGTCGTGACGCCGCTCGGCAGTGCGTCGAAGTCGACGACCCTTGCGATCACGTGCAGTCCGCCCGTGAAATGGCCATCGAAATCGCCGTCTTCGGTGCGACATCCGAAGCTGATCAGATGGACCTGGTCGACGTAGTAGCCGGTGGTCGTGCCAAAGCGCCGGAGATCGAGAGCGACCCGGCGACCGAGCAAATCGGCGAGGTGATCCGGCTCGTAGGCGATCGACTGCACCACATTCACGACCTTGTCATAGGTCATCGGCTCGTCATTGGGCCGCGAGCATGCGGTGACTACGGCGGCCAATGCCGCCAGCAGAATCACGCGGGCGAAAAAGCCCATTATTCGTTGGATGCGCACAGCCAGTGCCACCGAATGACGCGCTGCCCGCAATACTGGGTGGTGATGCGCGCGGCCAATTCGGTCTTGGAGGCATCATCCCACCGCCTGTCGATCCAGACCACGGCTTCGTACAGATCATCCGAGTTGCCGCTCACGTCATACCTGTCCAGCAAGGCAGCGGTGAGTTCGCGATTGGCGAAGTCGTCTCCGCTGGCCGCTGCATTGCGCAGCGAATTGAAAGTCGACGGCTCCGGCGGAACCGAACCGGTTGTCTTTGCAGGCTGCGGGTGTATGGCCGCCTCGACATGCCCCGCCGGACTCTTCCAGATCAGCGCCAGAAGAACCAACACGATCAACGTGACGTAAAAGCGCACCGACGCCCTCTTGGCGCCTTCGTGGAGGTAGTGAAGTGTGCGATTGAACATGGCCGGAATCTCCCGCTCATCAACGTGCTGCAGGAGATTAGACGACCACCCTTGGCGAGTCATCATCCAAAGCGATGATGAAAAAGCGGCTCGACTCGCCGTTCCAACCTCAGGGCCAGACCGCCGGATGGCTCCCAGGCGGCATCGATGGCCGCGGCCATGCGGCAGGCGTGCGCGAAAGCTGCGCGCTGTGCCTGAACCCGGTCAGTTCGCCGAAGCCTGACGGAGAGATTTCCAGGTAGGGTGCCTTGTCAGGCACTTCGATACGGAATCCATCGGTCACCCGGCCGAGTCCTCGCAACCAATGGCCGGTTTGTGCGAGCGACACCTGCACGAGCCAACTGCCACCCTCGCGTTGTTGCCGCCAAAGCGCGGCGGCCGCGCCCATGGCGATGAGGTAACCGGTCGCCTCATCGAGGATCTGCATCGGCAAGGGCCTCGGCTTGCCGCCCCCAGCGGCTTCGCCCTCGGCATGGTTGAAGCCTATGGCGGTCTGCACGAGCGAATCGAAGCCGCGCCGTGCCGCCCATGGGCCAACCGTTCCGTAAGCCGAGAGCGAAACATAGACCATGCCCGGCCGAGTCCGCGCGACATCCTCCGGACCGAAGCCCAGCGATGCAATGCCGCCGGGGCGGTAGCCCTGGAGGAAGACGTGCGCATCTTTCGCCAACCGATGCAGCGCGTCTCGGCCAGCCTCTTCATGAAGATCGATATGCGTCGAGAGCTTGCCGCGGCTGGTGTCGGCGATGGCCTCGATGTTGGGCAGCTTCGGTGAATTGACCAGCATCACGTCGGCGCCATAGGCCGCCAGCGCACGGCCGCCCACGGGCCCGGCGAGGATGCGCGTGAAGTCCAGCACCCGCACACCGGACAAGGGCCGTACGTCGTCCGCGAGAGGCGGCAGCGCAAGCGGCGGTGCATCGCCGATGCGTTCGATGCTGAACAAGGGCTGCGACACCAGTGCCCTGCCCTGCGGGGTGGCGTCCCAGTCGTCGAAACGGCGCAGTGCGGTTGCCACCAAGCCCTTGGCGGCCGCTGCGTCTTCGAAGTCGATCGACTTCCACGTCTGCATGGCCGCTTCGGCATCGGCGCGCTGGGCGGTGGCCGGATCGAGCCCCAGCAGCCGGAGCGCGCCGTCGCGATGGTGCGCAAAGTTGGCATGGATGCGCACCCAACCATCCGCCGTGCGATAAAGGCCCGAGAACGGGTCCCAGGCGTCGGGCACCCGCCCGTCGACGCTGTACCAGGCCGTGCATTCGAGCGCGGCATGCAGCATGTCGACCTCGACCTGCTGGCGCGGCACGCCTCGCACGTGCCCCAATTCGCAGGCGGCAAGTGCTGCGGCGGCAATCGTGCTCTGCGCCGCCACGCCGACGGCAAAAGAGGAAGGCAGCACGGGGTCAGCGCCGCCGAGGCGCGCAAAGGCCAGCGCATCCAGCGGCAAGCCTGACAGTTGCCAGATGTCCTTGAGAGCTTCCGCCCCGTCCATGTTCGTGCTCCTGTCCTTGCGCACCAGACAGCGCTGCCGGTGACCTCGCTACTGGATCAGCTTGGCACCGGTCTTCGACTGCAGGGCGTCGAAGGTCACGCCCGGCGCGAGTTCGACCACCTTCAAGCCTTCGGGCACGACGTCGATGACAGCCAGATCCGTGATGATGCGGTCGACCACGCCCACGCCCGTCAGCGGCAGCGAGCACTTCTCGAGGATCTTGAGGTCCTCGGTGCCGTCCTTCTTCTTTGCGACGTGTTCCATCAGCACGATCACGCGCTTCACGCCGGCGACGAGGTCCATGGCACCGCCCATGCCCTTGACCATCTTGCCCGGGATCATCCAGTTGGCGAGATCGCCCTTGCTGCTCACTTGCATGGCGCCGAGGATGGACAGGTTGATCTTGCCGCCGCGGATCATCGCAAAGCTGTCGTGGCTGCCGAAGATGGCCGAGCCGGGAATGGTCGTCACGGTCTGCTTGCCGGCGTTGATAAGGTCGGCGTCGACCTGGTCTTCGGTCGGGAAAGGGCCGATGCCCAGCATGCCGTTCTCGCTCTGCAGCCACACCTCCTTGTCGCCGACGAAGTTCGCGACCAGCGTCGGGATGCCGATGCCGAGGTTCACGTAGAAGCCGTCTTCGAGTTCTTGTGCCGCGCGTGCGGCCATCTGGTCCTGGGTCCAAGGCATGTCAAGCTCCCTTGCCGTTGTTGCTTTTGATGGGGGCCGGCACTTCGCTGCCGGCGGCTGCTTGCGCGATGGCGGCTTGCGCCTCGACCTTCGCGGCGACCGCATCGACCGGGGCCGCAGCGCTCACGGTGCGCTTCTCGATGCGCTTCTCGGGGTTGCTGTTGAGGACGATGCGATGCACGTAGATGCCCGGCAGATGAACATCGTCCGGTGCGATCTCGCCGACTTCGACGATCTTCTCGACTTCGACGATGCAGACCTTGCCGGCCATGGCCGCGGCGGGATTGAAGTTGCGCGCCGTCAGGCGAAAGCGCAGGTTGCCCGACTTGTCCGCGACGTCGGCCTTGACCAATGCCACGTCTGGCACCAGCGAGCGTTCCATCACGTAGGTTTCACCATCGAATTCGCGAAGCTCCTTGCCCTCGGCGACCTGCGTGCCGACGCCGGTCTTGGTGAAGAAGGCCGGGATGCCGGCACCGCCCGCACGCAGCTTTTCGGCCAGCGTGCCTTGCGGCGTGAATTCGAGCTCCAGTTCGCCCGCCAGGTATTGGCGCTCGAACTCCTTGTTCTCGCCCACGTAGCTCGCGATCATCTTCTTGATCTGGCGCGTCCCCAGCAGCTTGCCGAGGCCGAAACCGTCGACCCCCGCGTTGTTGGAGATGCAGGTGAGGTTCTTGACGCCGGAGTCGTGCAGGGCATCGATCAGCGCTTCGGGAATGCCGCAGAGGCCGAAGCCACCGACGGCGAGAGTCTGGCCGTCGGCCACGACGCCCTTGAGTGCCGCATCGGCGGAGGGGTAGATCTTGTTCGCCATGGTTCCTCGTTGGTGATGATGGTGGTGATGGTGGTGATGGATGTTGACCGTGAATCGCCTTCGACGATACTACGTAGAGGCATACGTAGTATTTCGTAATGGAGACACCCGACAAGGCCCCCGCCAAGGAATGGCAGACCGTCGACTACCGGCTCGCCTTCGAGCTCGCGCCGGTCGGCATGGTGCTCTCCCGTCATCGCAACATCGTCGGCTGCAATGCGCGCGTTTGCGAGATGTTCGGCACCACGCGCGATGCGCTGGTCGGTCAATCCTTTCAGGTGCTCTACCCGAGCGTCGCCGAATTCGAACGGATCGGCAAGCGGATGGAGCCGATCCTGAACGCCAGCGGCCGTTATGCCGACAACCGGATGATGAAAAGGCTGGGCAACCTGCACGGCGCATTCGCAGGCGAGACCTTCTGGTGCCACGTGAGCGGCCAGGCGCTGAATCGAGCCGCGCCGCACGAGGCGGGCATCTGGACCTTCGAGGACCTGGGATCGCGGCGCTCGGCCAAGGCCGAACTCACGCCGCGCGAACGCGAAGTCGCCGCGCAGGTGATGCAGGGCCGCACCTCCAAGGAAATCGGCAAGGCGCTCGCGATCAGCCACCGCACGGTCGAGATTCATCGCGCGCGGCTGATGCGCAAGTACGCGGCGGCGACGACCGCCGAATTGGTGCAAAAGCTGATCGCAGGATAGATTCCGGCCAACGATGGCCTCTTCGCACGACCCCGAAAAACCCCACCACCGCGCACGCGGATTCCAGAACAACTACATCGAGTTTCAGCCGAAGAGCCTCTCGGAGCTTCTGCGCTGGCGCAGGGATGCGATCCGCAATCACCTGCCGCCACCGCCGCTCGCGCCCACGCCGCGCGTGGCGGCCGACCTGCCCTGGCTGCGCGCCAACGGCAGCGCGGGCGTTGCAATGCTGCCGGCCGTGAACTGGATCGGCCATGCCACCGTGCTGGCCCAACTCGGCGGCCTCACGATGCTGACCGATCCGATGTTCTCGCAGCGGGCGTCTCCCGTGCCACTGGTCGGCCCCACGCGGCAGACGCCGCCGGGCATTGCGCTCGCCGACTTGCCGCACATCGATCTGGTGCTGGTCTCGCACAACCACTATGACCACCTCGACCTGGCTTCCGTGGCCGCTCTGAACGGGCAGCGCGGGGGTCCGCCCCTCTTCATCGTTCCGTTGGGGCTCAAGGCCTGGCTGGCTGCGCACCACGTGCACAACGCAGTCGAACTCGATTGGTGGGAACGGCATCCGGTAGCGGGGCCGCAAGGCGCTGTCGAAGTGGCTCTGGTGCCCGCGCAGCATTGGTCCTCCAGGAGTCCGAGAGACGCCATGGCGACGCTATGGGGCGGCTTTGTGGTGCTGGCGCCGGACTGCCATCTGCTCTTCACCGGAGACACGGGCTATTCGCGCGACTTCGCCGACATTCGCCGTCACTTTGCCGATCGGCAAACGCCCGAGCAAGGCGGCGGCTTCGACATTGCGTTGATACCGATCGGCGCCTATGCGCCGCGCTGGTTCATGCAGACACAGCACGTGGACGTCGAAGAAGCACTGCGGATTCATCGTGATGTGGCTGCCAAGCGCTCGCTGGGCATTCACTGGGGAGTATTCAATCTGACTGACGAGGCTCTCGACGAGCCCCCCAGAAAGCTGGCCGAGCTGCGTGCCGCACAGGGCATGCCCGAAGACGAATTCTTCGTTCTTGCCGTAGGCGAGACACGCAAACTCACATTGCGAACCCCCAAAGCGTTGGATTGACGCAAACGTAGGTCAATAATCAAAATGCCGCCGTCATCGTGTAATACATTCGATTTAAGTAATGATGAACATGGCCGATCCGGACCCGTCGATGTCAGTGCCTTGCAAGCACTGCGCTGCACTGCTGCAGAAAGGGGTTCAGTTTTGTCCGTATTGCGGCAGAGACCAATTTCCCGATCATGTTTCTCCGGTCAGGCGCGCAGCGCCGGCACCCATGGATGTCGTGGACTTCGCCGACACCGTGCAGCCGGACGCACAGACCTCCGAATCGCTTGGCTACCCTGTCCCGACGACCGCAGCAGCCAACGACGAAACGGACCCTGAAATCGGACTCGTGCGCCCCGGAGGCTACTGGCAGAAGGAAGTGCTGGGGGGCCGCGGAATGCCGCGGCATTGGGCCGGCAGTTCACTATTGCCGATACGCCTCGTCATCAGCGTCGTGGCTGCGCTGGCCCTCGTGGCGATCGCCCTGTTGATCGACAACCTGTACCTCGACAACGGCAGCGAGGCCGGCAGGCAGCGGGAGTTCAAGGCGAACCTGGAGCAAGTGCACAGTGCGATGGATCGCGGCGACCTCGGCGGCGCGGCGCGCATCCTCGAAGGACTCGAGACCGAACATGCGGACGATGCAGGCGTTCAGGCCCTCCGACAGGCGTTCGATCGAAGATTACAGGAGCAGGTCGCGAAGCGCGAGCAACTCAGGGAGGCCGCGCTGAAGGCATCGAAGGCGATCGGTCTTCCGCCGCCGGCGCAGTCGGCGCCGGTCCAAGCCCAGAGCCGCGTCCAGGCACCGGCGCCGGTCAATGACGCCGCCCGTCAAACAACCAATGCGCTCGGACTCGGCGAGCCCGCGGCTCCCCGTGCTCCGGCAAACACAAGCGCCCCGCCCCCTCCCTCTTCATCCCCTGCGCAAGCGGCGGGCGCGGCGAAATCGACTGAAAAGGATTGCACCACCACGCTGACGGCGCTGGGCCTCTGCCAAAAGTAGAAGCAACGAGACACCGATAACAATCACAACCGATCGACTTCAAGGAGCCAGCATGCCAATCAGAACCTTCCTGACCGCGTTGTTGATGATGGTCTTCCTGTCCCCTGCGCTGGCGCAGAACCGGGCGGCGTACAAGATCGTCACCGCATCGAAGACGGGCACCTACATCCAGATCGGCAACGACATTGCCAAGTGGATCGCCGAGCCCGCGGGCATCGACCTCGAAGTGCTCGAGTCCAAAGGGTCGGCGGAGAACGTTCAGCGCATGCGCTTCGAGCCCGGGGTCAAGCTGGCCCTGGTGCAGTCGGACGTCTACCAGGCTTTCCTGGACGAAGCGAAGGCAGGCAACGCAGAGGCCGGAAACATCATTCGTCCGCTGCGGCTCATCATGCCGCTGTATGACGAGGAGATCTACTTCGTCGCCCGCGCAGACGCGCCGATGAACTCCATCAACGAGATCAAGAACAAGAGGATCAGCGTCGGCCCCCTGGGCAGCGGCACGGCGCTCACTTCGCGAACCATCTACAACCTGATGTTCGGCGAACAGATCCCTGCCGCCAACATCGAGTACCTGGGCAACGAGGATGCACTCGTGAAGCTCACGGTCGACAAGACGATCGACGTCGCGATCATCGTCGCCGGGCAGCCCGCCAAGCTTTTCGCGGACATGAAGCCGGAGGCGCGCAACTACATCAAGATCCTGAAGCTGGACAATGCGGCGCCCGAGACAGCGCGCGCGAAGAAGACCTACTTTCCGGCCGTGATCCGCGCCAGCAGCTACCCGGCATGGCTGTCCGCCGACATCCCGACGCTGACGGTGAAGGCCTACCTGGTCACCTACGAATACAACCTTCAATCGACCGTCGGAAATCTCATCCGCTTCGCGGACTCGCTGTGTACCAACTTCGACAAGCTCCAGGCCAACGGACATCCGAAGTGGAAGCAGGTGAAATTCGAACTGCCTCCCCTCAGCCAGGGATGGCGCTACTACGCTCCGATGGAGAAGCGGATGCGAGCCTGCATCGCTGGCCAGCAGGCGGCCGCCACAGCCCGGGCGACGCCGGTGAAGGCGGCGCCACCCCAAGCCAGACCGTGCTCTGACCAGGAGCTGGTACTCGGCATCTGCAGAAAGTAGCTTCCGGTTCGGGCAAGGCTTCGGGCGCGAGGCTCAGGCACTCGCTGCCGCGACCGCTGCGCGCGGACGCAGCGTCGCCATGACGAAATAGACACCGCCGCCGATCACCACGCCGAAGAACCAGCCGTAGATGTTCCACCAGGTAGGCAGCAAGGTCGTGAAGGTAGGCAGCAAGGTCGAGAACACGCTGCCGATGCCTGCGGCGACCAGGGCGTTGACGTTCCAGCCACCCTCGTAGCGGTACTCGCCGTATTCCTGATAGAGCGCCGCCACATTGATGTTGCCCTTCGCGACCAGGTAGTAGTCGACCAGGATGACCCCGAGCAGCGGCCCCATGGTGGACCCGATGGCGTTCACGAAATGCGCGGCGTTGCCTTCCCACGGTGCGAACGGATAGAGCACCAGCGCAATCGCAGCTGCGATCAGGCCCCCCTTCTTGAAGCTGATCTGCCTCGGGAAGGTGTTTGAAATGTCGAACGCCGCCGACACGAAATTGGCCACCACGTTGATGCCCAGGGTCGCGACGGCGAAGGTGATTGCGGCAATCAGCGCCAGCACCCAGCTGTCGAACTTGGCGGAGATCTGCTCGGGATGCAGCAACACTTCTCCGTAGACCTTGAAGGCTGCGAGCGTCGTGACGCCGGCAACCAGCGAGAACGCGACGAGGTTGATCGGCAGGCCCCAGAGGTTGCCCCTTCTTACCGCGTCCTTGTCCTTGGCGTAGCGCGAGAAGTCGCAGAAGTTGAGGTACAGCGCCGCGAAGTAGGTGATCCATGTCGCACCGACCGCCATCAACGCCCAGAACGAGCCCGGTTCGCCAGGGACGCCAGCGTCCTGGGTCTTCTGGATCAGCGCGTCCATCGGGATGCCATGGTCGAACGAGATAGCGCCGGCCTTGACGCACAGTCCGACCGCAAGCAGCAGCATCGCGATCCACACTGCGGGGCCCGCCCAGTCCTGGAACCGCCGCACGGTTTCCATGCCTTTCTGGATGATGAGCAGTTGCAATGCCCAGATCACCAGATAGCAGATCACCTCCAGTGCCGAGTGCCCGAGGATGTGCGTGCCCTTGTGGAATTCGAGCATCGCATCGCTGCGGATCAATAGCGCGACCACGGCGCCTGAAGCCGCCGCTGTTTGCGCGCCATACCAGAAGCAGGCCACCACCGCCCGCACCATCGCCGCCAGATTGGCGCCCCAGACGCCGAAGGAAGCTCGCGCGAGCACCGGATACGGCACGCCCGTCTTTTCACCGGCATAGCCGATCAGGTTCATCAGCCCGAAGATCACCAGGGAGCTGAGTCCGATGGCGATGAGGAAGTTGACGAAGCTGCCGCACAGCAGGAACAGGCTGGCCGCGAGGTAGTAGCCCCACAGGCTGTGAACGTCGGAAGTCCAGACGTTGAAGATGCTGAAAGCGCCCCAGTTCCGTTCCTTGGCGGGTGCCAGGTCCTCGTTGTAGAGCCCGGGTGAGGGATTGCGGATTTCCATGGATCGCTCCTGTTGTACGCACGAGGCCAGCGTAGGCACTCGCCATCCGATGGAGATACTGGTTTTCCCGAACGCTTCCCGAACGGATTCAACGGATTCAGCCGGCTTTGCGAAAAGTGAGATTGATCCGGCAATCGCCCAGAAGCGGATGCGTGCCCTCCTTCAACGGCAGCACGCCGTGGAAACGCAGACGCGCCGGCCCTCCCCAGACCACCACGTCGCCATGCCCGAGCGGCACGCGGCGCGCCTTGTCGGCCCGTTTCGCGCCGCCGAACAGGAAGACGGCCGGAATGCCCAGCGACACGGAGACGATGGGCTGGCCGTAGTCGCGCTCGTCGCGGTCTTGATGAAGCGAAAGCCGCGTGCCGGGTTCGTAGCGATTGATGAGGCACGCATCGGGCACGAAATCGGCGAACCCGGCTTGCGAAGCCGCATCCGCCGCCAGCCGTGTGAAGGCCGCCGGCATGCGCGGCCATGGCCGTTCGCTGTCGGGGTCGATCGGGTCGTAGCGGTATCCGGTGCGGTCGGTCACCCAGCCGAGCTCGCCGCAGTTGGTCATCGCCACGGACATGCGGAAGCCGCCCGGCGTGACCATGTGGCGCAGCGGCGCTCGGTCAATCACTTGCTGAACGGCGGCGAGCAACTCGGTCTCGCGCTCGATCGCATGGCGTCGCAACACGACCGCACCCGGCTCCAATGGCTCCGCGGTGGGCACATCGGATTCAGCGGTGTCTTCGAACAGGTCCAGCGTCATGCAATCCTCTGGCTCATGCTCATTTTCCGGCTCAAGCCGCATCATGAAAGATGATGCCCAGCGTGTGGCGGCGACCGGACCGGACCCGGCTCACCCCATGGCGCAGGTTGACCCGATACACCCCCCGCGTGCCTTGCACCGGCCGGTGGTGCACCGCGATCACCGCCGCATCGCCTTGCCGCAGCGGCAGCACCATCGGCCGCGATTGCATGCGTGGTCGCTGCTCGGTCATCACGAATTCGCCGCCCGTGAAATCGCGTTCGGGCTCTGACAGGAGAACCACGACTTGCAGCGGAAAGACGTGCTCGCCGTACAAGTCCTGATGCAGGCAGTTGTAGTCGTCGGCCCCATATTGCAGGAGCAGCGGCGTGGGTCGCAGCTGGCCACCGGCATGGCAGCGCGCGATGAATTCGGCATGCGCCGGCGGAAAGCGCACGTCGATGCCCATCGCCTGATTCCATCGGTTCGCGATCGGCGCGAGGTGTGGATAGATGTGCGCGCGCAGGTCCCCGATCAACTCCGGCAAGGGATAGGCGAAGTACTTGTATTCGCCTCGCCCGAAGCCGTGCCGCTCCATCACCACGCGGCTGCGGAAGAGCGCATCGGCCGGATACATCGTCGCCAGGGATCGGCACTCGGCCGGCGTGAGCAGACCCCCGATCACGGCGTTGCCCTGGTCATCGAGTTCGTCGGCCACCTGTGCCCAATCGATGGCCGCGACGCGAGGCCCGGTCTCGTCGCGCAGCGGCATTTTGTCTCGTGCGTTCATGCCGTCTTCGCTTCGCGTTCAAGCAACGCACTCTTGCGCTCCACGCCCCAGCGATAGCCCGACAGGCTGCCGTCGCTGCGCACTACGCGGTGGCATGGAATCGCCACCGCCAGCGCGTTGGCGCCGCAGGCTTGCGCCACCGCACGCACCGACTTCGGTGCACCGATGCGTTTCGCGATCTCGCTGTAGCTCGCGGTCTGGCCCAGTGGGATCTCGCGGAGCGCACGCCAGACGCGCTGCTGGAAGGCCGTGCCGCGAACGTCGAGCGGGAGGTCGAGCCCCACCCCCGGCGCCTCCACAAAGCCAACGACCTTCGCGACCAGTGCTTCGAATTCCGCGTCGCCACCGATCAGCCGAGCCCGCGGAAACTGGTCCTGCAGATCGCGCGCCAAGGCTTCAGCGTCATCACCCAATGCGATGGCGCAGACGCCGCGTTCGCTTTGCGCAACCAGGATCGCGCCCAGTGCGCATTCGCCGATCGCAAAGCGAATGTCCGTGTCGGCGCCGCCTGCCCTCCATGCCGTCGGCGTCATGCCGAGCATGTCGTTCGAGCTTTCATAGAAGCGGCCGTTGGAGTTGTAGCCGGACCCGTAGATCGCATCGGTCACCGTGTCGCTGCGCAACAGCTCTCGGCGTACGCGAGCCGCGCGATGCGCCGCTGCATAGGCTTTGGGCGTGACGCCGGTCACTTGCTTGAAGAGCCGGTGAAAGTGCGAGCTGCTGAGCTTCGCCCTTTGCGCGAGTTCGTCCAGCGTCGGCGTCTGCTCGGCGGCTTCGATGAAGCGGCACGACTCGGCCACCATGTCCGCCTGCTGCGCAGCCTGCGCAGGCGCGTCAGGCTTGCAGCGCCTGCACGGCCGAAAGCCGGCGCGCTCCGCTTCGGCCGCGCTCGCATGAAAGGCCACGTTCTCGGGCCGTGCCTGGCGTGCGCCGCAGGAAGGCCGGCAATACACCCCCGTCGTGCGGACCGAATAGAAAAAGCTGCCGTCCGCCGCCGCATCACGGGCCATGACGGCGGCCCAGCGCGGGTCGCTTACTGTGGCGAGGGCCCGCATCTCGTTGGGATTGCGCATGTTCATTTGCATCCTTCAGTCATGTCGTTGTCGATGCGTCCACTGTAGGGATCGTCGCCGCGCGCCGCACTCCGGCTCTTGCTTTCGAATTCGACGCAGGGCCGTTCCTCAGATCGTAGGACGATGCCGACATCACCGTGCTTTCTTCAGCCCTCGGCCTACGGGGGCTGCCTGGCGGCCTCGTTACCATTTGGGCCACATGATCGATCGACGTTCACTCCTCACGGCCAGCGGAGCATCGCTGGTACTCGCCGCGCTCGGCATTCCTGCCGAAGCAATGGCCGCCGCCGGACTCACACTGAGCCAGCCTCGGCCCTTTTCCTTCGAACGTCTTGTTGCACTCGCGAAGTCGCTCGGCGCCCAGCCCTATGCGCCCGATAAATCGCTTCCGGCGGACGTGCTCGAGCGCATCGACTACGACGCACACGGCAAGATCAAGTTCAACACCGACAACGCGCTATTCCGGGATGGTCCCGGCCAGTTTCCGGTGACCTTCTTCCACCTCGGCCGATTCTTTCAGGTGCCGGTGCACATGTACGTGCTGGAAAACGCGGGCGATGACGGCTTCGCCCGCGAAATCGTCTACGACAGCGCCTACTTCACCATGCCTGCGGACAGCCCGGCGCGAAAACTGCCCGACGGTGCCGGATTCGCTGGATTTCGCCTTCAGGAAAGCCGCCTCGGCGATCAGAAGAAGTTGCCTTGGCAGACCAACGATTGGGCGGCTTTCCTTGGCGCGTCGTACTTTCGCGCGATCGGAGAGCTGTACCAGTACGGCTTGTCCGCGCGCGGCATCGCGCTCGACGCGGCCATGCCCGATCGCGCCGAGGAGTTTCCGACCTTCACGCGCTTCTACTTCGAGCCGCCCCCGTCGGACAGCGCCAACTCCATGACGATCTACGCCCTGCTCGAAGGGCCCAGCATCACCGGCGCCTACAAGTTCGTGCTCACGCGCGACAAGGCAGTCTTGATGGACATCGATTCGCGGCTGTTCCTGCGCCGGGACGTCGCCCGCTTCGGCCTTGCGCCGTTGACGTCGATGTACTGGTATTCCGAAACCGTGAAGCCCACCGGCATCGACTGGCGGCCGGAGGTGCATGACTCCGACGGCCTGGCCATGTGGAACGGCGCCGGCGAGCGCATCTGGCGGCCCCTGAACAACCCGACGCAAACCCGCGCATCGGCATTCACGGACACCAATCCACGTGGGTTCGGGCTGCTGCAGCGCGATCGCTCCTTCGATCACTACCAGGATGGCGTCTACTACGACAAGCGCCCCAGCCTCTGGGTCGAGCCGCTCGGCAACTGGGGTGAAGGCACCGTGCAGCTCATCGAGATTCCCACGGATGACGAAATTCACGACAACGTGCTCGCCTGCTGGGTGCCCAAGGCGCCGGCCACGGCGGGGTCGAGCTACACCCTCAAGTACCGCCTGCATTGGGCGGCCGACGAGCCCTTTCCTTCGCCGCTGGCGCGCGTGCTGGCCACACGCATTGGCCGCGGGGGTCAGCCCGGCCAGCCGAGACCCGCGGGCATCCGCAAGTTCATGGTCGAATTCATCGGCAAGCCGCTGGAGTCACTGCCTTTCGGCACCAAGCCCGAACTGGTGTTGACGGCCTCGCGCGGCAAGTTCTCGTACATCTTTGCCGAAGCCGTGCCGGATGGCGTGCCCGGTCATTGGCGCGCGCAGTTCGATTTCACGGCGGAGGGAACGGATCCGGTGGACATGCGCCTGTTCCTGAAGACTGGCGACCAGACGCTGTCAGAAACCTGGCTCTACCAGTTCCAGCCGTTTTAGCGGTTGCTCGCCCCCAGGCTTCGCGCACTTCGTGTCGCTTCGCCTACCCCCTGACCGGGGGCAATACCAGCGGCCCGGCTGAGCCGGTTCCGCGGTATTTCTGGCAAGGGAATGGAGGCCGGGACGAGGCCGGAGCTGTTTCGGTTACTTGCCTTTGATCGAGATCAGTTCGATCTCGAAGTCGAGGGTGGCGTTGGGGGGGATGACGCCGCCTGCGCCGCGGGTGCCGTAGGCGATGGCGGGTGGGCAGGTCAGCTTGGCTTTGCCGCCGACTTTCATGAGCTGGACGCCTTCGGTCCAGCAGGGGATTACGCCATTCAGGGGAAATTCGGCAGCCTCGCCGCGCTTGTAGGAGCTGTCGAATTCCTTGCCGTCGGGGAAGGTGCCGCGGTAGTTGACTTTCACGACATCGGTGGCGGCGGGCGAGGCTCCCTTGCCGTCGACCAGCGACTGGAAGATGAGGCCGCTCGGCTTGGTGACGGGCGCCGACTGCGCAAAGGCTGACGGCAGGACGAACATCGAAACAGCGGCTGCAACAAGAATGGATCGCACGATTTACCCCTTGGTCGAATGAATGAACGGGCCCATTATTGCCGGGTGGCCGAGTCCATTCGGCACTGCCTTCGGGCCTTCTCACCTTCTCACCGACGCTCATGCGCTACCGAACCACCATCGATTCGCAGGTCTTCGAGTTCATCGACTTGAAGCAGGTCATGGCGTTCGCGAGTCCGGCGCGCTCCGGGGACTATCTCGCCCAGATCGCCGCAGCCACGGCTCAGCAGCGCATGGCCGCACGCCATGTGCTGGCCGAGACACCGCTCAAGCAGTTCCTCACGGAAGCGCTGGTGCCTTATGAGGACGACAACATCACGCGGATCATCATCGACGAGCACGACGCCCAGGCCTTTGCGCCGGTGTCGCACCTCACGGTGGGCGACTTTCGCAACTGGCTCTTGTCCGAACAGGCGAGCACCGAGACATTGACTGCGCTCGCGCCGGGACTCACACCAGAGATGGTGGCCGCGGCGTCCAAGCTCATGCGCAACCAGGATCTCGTCGCGGTCGCGCGCAAGTGCAGCGTGATAACGCGGTTCCGCGACACGATCGGCCTGCCCGGCCATCTCTCGGTGCGGCTGCAGCCCAATCATCCGACCGACGATCTGCAGGGGGTGGCCGCATCCACGCTCGACGGCCTGCTCATGGGCGCGGGCGATGCGGTGATCGGCATCAATCCGGCATCGGACAGCATGCAGGTGCTCGGAGACCTGTTGCGGATGCTGGATGAGGTGATCCAGCGCTTCGAGATTCCGACCCAGAGCTGCGTGCTGACGCATGTCACCCACGCGTTGAAGCTGATCGAATCGGGCGGCCCGGTCGATCTGGTGTTCCAGTCGATCGGCGGCACCGAGAAAACCAATCGATCTTTCGGTGTGACGCCCGAACTTCTCGACGAGGCGTACGCCGCCGCATTGGCAACGAAGCGCGGAACGATCGGAGACAACGTGATGTACTTCGAGACCGGCCAGGGCAGCGCCCTGTCGGCCAATGCCAACTTCGGCGTCGACCAGCAGACCTGCGAAGCCCGCGCCTATGCGCTCGCGCGGCGCTACAAGCCGCTGCTGATCAACACCGTCGTCGGCTTCATCGGGCCTGAATATCTCTACGACGGCAAGCAGATCGTCCGCGCGGGCCTGGAGGATCACTTCTGCGGCAAGCTGCTCGGCCTGCCCCTGGGTTGCGACGTCTGCTACACCAACCACGCGGAAGCCGACCAGGACGACATGGACACGCTGCTGGTGCTGCTCGGTACCGCGGGCATCAACTTCATCATGGGCGTGCCGGGTGCGGATGACGTGATGCTCAACTACCAGAGCACTTCGTTTCACGACGCGTTGTTCATGCGCGAGACGATGGGCTTGAAGCGCGCACCGGAGTTCGAAGCCTGGCTCGAGCGCATGCAGATCACGGACATGGCCGGCCGGCTCCTGCCGCCCTCTTCCAACCACCTGCTCACCGACATGCGCGCCTTGAGCGCTCTCGGCCGATGACGAACGACCTCGTCAGCCCCAGCCCGTGGAGCGATTGGCGCAAGGCGACGCCAGCGCGCATTGCGCTCGGCCGAGCCGGGGCGGGCATGCCGACCGACGAAATACTGCGCTTCGGATGGGCGCACGCGATGGCGCGCGACGCCATTCACGCCGAGCTCGACACCAATGCGCTCGCGGCATCGTTGAATGCGCAGGGTTGGGAAACCGCCCAAGTCCGAAGCCGCGCGGCCGATCGCACGACCTATCTGCGCCGCCCCGATCTCGGCCGGCAGCTCGAAGACGACGACGCATCGCGCATGCGCGCCATGGCCGGGACGCCGAAGGACATCTGCATCGTCATTGGCGACGGCTTGTCTTCGCTCGCGGTCGATCGGCATGCCGTGCCGCTGGTGACTGCGTTCCGGCAGCAGTTGCAGCAGTTGCCCAAAGGCCTCACCCTCACGCCCGTGGTGATTGCGTCGCAGGCGCGCGTGGCCCTGGCGGACGAGATCGCTGAAGCGCTCGGCGCCCGGTTGTCAATCATGCTGATCGGCGAGCGCCCGGGCCTCAGTTCGCCCGACAGCCTCGGGGCCTACATCACGCACGCACCCCGCCGCGGGCGCAACGACGCCGAGCGCAATTGCATTTCGAACATACGTCCCGAGGGCCTCGCCTACGGCGCGGCTGCGAACAAGCTGGCCTGGCTGGTGCGCGAGTCATTGCGACGCGGCCTGACGGGCATCGGGTTGAAGGATGAAAGCCACCTGGCGGTGCTCGACGCGGACGGCCATCCGGGAGCGCTCGGTAGCTCCTTATGATGAGCCTCATACCAGCCTATCAGGAGACCTCATGACCCAACGCTATCCGCTGGCCGAACTCAAGGATTTGCCCGACGACATTCGCGCCTCGATTCTCCAAGTGCAGGAAAAGGCCGGCTTCGTACCCAACGTGTTCCTCGCGCTCGCTCGCCGCCCGGCCGAGTGGCGCGCCTTCTTCGCCTATCACGACGCATTGATGCTCAAAGAAGAAGGCTCGCTCACCAAAGGCGACCGCGAAATGATCGTGACCGCGACGAGTGCGGCCAACCGGTGCCTCTATTGCGTGGTGGCGCACGGCGCGCTGTTGCGCATCTACGAGAAGAAGCCGCTGGTGGCCGATCAGGTCGCAGTCAACTGGCGCAAGGCGGACATCACACCGCGCCAGTACGCGATGCTCGAATTCGCGATGAAGGTCTGCGAGCATTCGCACGAGATCGGCGACAGCGACTTTCCGCCGTTGCACGCGCACGGCTTCAGCGACGAAGACATCTGGGACATTGCCGCAATCACCGCGTTCTTTGGTCTTTCAAACCGGATGGCAAGCTTCAGCGGCATGCAGCCGAATCCGGAGTTCTACCTGATGGGCCGGCTGCCACGTGACAAGAAGTGAATCGAGGGGACAGCGAAGTGCGCATATTGCTGGTTGAAGATGACTCGGCCCTCGCGGATGCCGTCTGCAGCTACCTCGTGGCGAAGGCGTTCATCGTCGATGTCGCGCCCGGACTTGCGCAAGCACGCGCCGCGCTGCTGACAGTGCAGTACGCAGCGGTTCTGCTCGACCTGCATCTGCCGGATGGGGACGGGCTTTCGCTGCTGCCCAATGTTCGTGCGTTGCGCGACCGTCCCATCGTGATCGTGTTGACGGCGCGCGACCAGGTGACGGATCGGATCCGCGGCCTCGACGCCGGCGCGGACGACTACCTCATCAAGCCCTACGATCCCGCGGAACTGCTCGCGCGACTGCGGGCGGTCGAACGCCGGCGCAGCACGAGCAGCTCGCCGGTGGTGCGGCTCGGCACGCTGGAGATCGATCTCGCCCGCGACTTGGTCCTCAAGGACGGAATGCCCGTCCTGCTGACGCAGAAGGAATGGGCGCTGCTGCGCGTGATGGCCACCCGGCCCGATCGCATTCACACGCGCGACAACCTCGCCGACGCACTCTATGGCTTTGGCGACGAGGCCGACAGCAATACGCTGGAGGTGTTCATCAGCCGTCTGCGACGCAAGCTCGGCCGCAGCCACATCCAGACGCTTCGCGGCCTGGGCTATCGGCTGTCCTTTGCGCCTGAAGTCGAAGAAGAGGACGAATGAACCCCAGGCTTCCGCCTTCGGGCGGTGCCGATTCCTCCGGCAAGCGCGATTCGCTCGCGGGCCGGCTGACGCGCACGCTCATCGTCTGGATCGGCGGCGTCTGGCTGATGGGCGTGCTGGGCGTCGTCTGGTATGTGAATCGCGAGATCAATCACAACTTCGACCACGAGCTGGTGGAGGTCTCGCATCGCATATTCGCCATGGCCCTGCACGAACTCGGCGAACGGCAGCAACCTGATTCCGGCGCGAAGAAGCCGCTGATCGCGGCGCCTCAGACGATGTTTCCGAGCGATGCGGTGAAGTACCAACTGGTCGATCTGCACGAAGGCGTTCTTCTGCGATCCGCCGAAGCCACGGGCACCTCGTTCGATGTGCCGCTCACGCCCGGCTTCGCGAGCATCGGACCGTGGCGGGTCTACACCGTGCGGCATCCGACGCGCGAGCTGTTTCTGCAGGTCGCCGATCCGCTGACCGAAAGGCAGAAGGCACTCAACCACACGCTCTTCGGGCTGATCATTCCGCTGGGCGCCGTTCTGCCGCTGCTGGCGCTGGTGCTTCGCAATGTGGCGCGGAGCGAACTGCGTGCGCTGGAGATGCTCGCGGCCGAGATCGAGCAGCGCAGCGGGGCCGACCTGCGGCCGATCCGGCTGCCAGGGCTGCCCAGGGAACTCCGGGCGGTCGGTGATCACGTCAATCAGCTGCTCGAACGGCTCTCGCAATCGCTCGACGTCGAACGCGCGCTGGCGGCGAATGCGGCGCACGAGCTGCGCACACCGCTTGCCGCCGCCCGATTGCGGCTGCAGACCGCGCTGGAGCACGACTTGCAGCGCGACGAAGTGCTGGCTGCGCTCGAAGCGCTTCAGGTGCTCGGCCACCGCACCGAAAAGCTGCTGCAGCTTTCAAGAGCCGAATCGGCCGCTTCGCTGGCGCGTGAGCGCATCGATCTCGTGCAACTCTCAGGCGCGGTGGCACAGGAGTTCTGGCAGAGCGCCGATGCCAACGAGCGCCTGGCACTGAAGGTGCCCGACACGGAGCCGCCCACCGCGCTCGGCGACGTGGATGCGCTGGCGATCGCGCTGCGCAATCTGGTGGAGAACGCATTGCGGTACGGCCGCGGCCGCGTCGTCATCGAAGTGATGGCGCCCTGCACGCTTTCCGTGCGCGACGCCGGACCGGGCGTGAGCCCGGAGCAACTGCGCACCCTGCGGCAGCGGCATGTCCGTCACGACCTGGGGCATGCAGGCTACGGACTGGGCCTGTCGATCGTCGCAACCATCGTCGAGAAGCTCAGCGGGCGGCTCGAGCTGAGTTCACCGGCCGTGGGCGCGACGACGGGCTTCGAGGCTCGCATCGTCCTGAAGCCGGTGTGAGCCGACCAGCGCGTAACGGACTCAGAGCGCGAAGCCGTCGTCCGCCGCAATCACCGCGCCATTGACGAAATGGCTTTGCCCGCTCGCAAGCAGGACGATCAATCCGTCGAGATCTTCCGGCTTGCCGACGCGCTTTCGCGGCAGCATGCCCACGAGCTTCTGGCCGCCATCGGTCACCCAGTGTTCTTCGTTGAGCTCCGTCGCGATGTAGCCCGGGCACAGGGCGTTGACGTTGATGCCGAAGCGCCCCCATTCGAGCGCCATTGCCTTCGTCATCTGCACCACGGCCGCCTTGCTCATGCAATAGACGCCGATCTGAGGCAGCACCTTGAGCGCGGCGACCGAAGCGATGTTGATGATGCGCCCGCCGATATAGGTGCCCGGCGCCGATCCCTTGGCGCGCGCGAGCATGCGCTTGCCCACCTCCTGCGCGACGAAGAAAGTGCCTTTGACGTTGGTGTCGAAGATGAAGTCGTAGTCCTTGCTCGACACTTCCTGGAGGCGCTGCGTGGTGCTGACGCCGGAGTTGTTGACCAGGATGTCGATCGGGCCGACTTCGGTTTCGGCGCGCGCCACGGCGGCCTTGATGCTGTCGATGTCGGTGACGTCGAGGTCGACCACATGGGCGTCGCCGCCCTCGCCTTCGATGCGCGCGCGAAGCTCCTTGAGCTTGTCGGTGCTGCGGCTGGCCAGGACCACTGCCGCACCGGCGCGCGCCAGGGTCTTGGAGAACTGCGCGCCGAGTCCGCTGGACGCACCCGTGACGAAGGCCACCCGGCCGGAAAGATCGATGCTGTAAGCCATGGAAGATCCTCTTGGAGTCGCCGACGCGACGGCCCGGGACCCGCGCAACCGCCGCATAAAATGGTCCGGCCTAAGCGGTGCCTCGCACCCCCGAATCATTATCGACGAGACCCACAAAATGACGCATGACGAAATACTTGCCCAGTTTGGCCCCCGCGAAGCCATGGAATACGACGTGGTTGTCGTCGGCGCTGGTCCGGCAGGCCTTTCAACCGCCATCCGTCTGAAGCAATTGGCCGCATTGCACGGCAAGGAAATCTCGGTCGTCGTGCTTGAAAAGGGTTCGGAGCCCGGCGCGCACATCCTGTCGGGCGCGATCATGGACCCACGCGCGCTCTATGAATTGATTCCCGACTGGGAAGAACTGGGCGCACCGCTCAACCAGCCTGTCACTCAGGACACCTTCCTGATGCTGACAGAGACCGGCGCGACGCGCACGCCGAACTTCCTGCTGCCCAAGAATTTCCACAACGATGGCAACTACATCGTGAGCCTCGGCAACGTGGTGCGCTGGCTCGCCCAACAGGCCGAAGCACTCGGGGTCGAGATATTCCCGGGCTTTCCCGCAGCGGAAGTGCTCTACACCGAAGACGGCAAGGTCCGCGGCGTTGCCACGGGCAACATGGGCATCGGAAAGGACGGTGAACCCACCGAGAACTTCCAGCTCGGCATGGAACTGCTCGGCAAGTACACCGTGTTCGCCGAAGGCTCGCGCGGACATCTGGGCCGCCAACTCATCTCCAAGTACAAGCTGGACGCCGGCAAGGATCCGCAAAGCTACGGCATTGGCATCAAGGAACTGTGGGAGATCGATCCCGCACGCCACGAACCCGGGCTCGCCGTGCACACCGCCGGGTGGCCGCTGCCTTCGGACACCTACGGCGGCTCGTTCCTCTACCACGCCGAAAACAACCAGATCGTCATCGGCTACGTGGTCGGCCTCGACTACCAGAATCCATACCTGAGCCCCTTCGAGGAATTCCAGCGCTTCAAGACGCATCCCAACATCCGCTGGTATTTCGAAGGGCAGGACAAGGGCCTCAAGGCACCCAAGCGCCTGAGCTACGGCGCACGTGCGATCACGGCGGGCGGTTTGCTCTCGCTGCCAAAGACGGTGTTCCCCGGTGGCGTGCTGGTCGGTTGCGATGCCGGCTATCTCAACGCCAGCCGCATCAAGGGCAGTCATGCCGCCATCAAGACCGGCATGCTGGCCGCAGAAGCTGCTTTCGAGGCGGTCACTTCCGGTCGCCAGCATGACGAACTCACGGCCTATCCGGCCGCCTTCGAAAAGAGCTGGCTGCACACCGAGCTCCACAAGGCGCGCAATTTCAAGCAGTGGTTCAAGAAGGGCCTCGCGGTCGGCACGGTCATGACCGGTATCGAGCATTTGCTGCTGCGCGGCAACGTGCCCTGGACCATTCATCGGACACAGGCTGACAACGAGCGGCTCAAGCGCGCGTCGGCCTCGAAGAAGATCGCCTATCCCAAGCCCGATGGCAAGCTGACCTTCGACCGGCTTTCTTCGGTGTTCATCAGCAACACCAACCATGAAGAGAACCAGCCCCCGCACCTGACGCTGAAGAACGCGGCGGTGCCGACGACCATCAACCTGCCCGAGTACGCCGGCCCCGAACAGCGCTACTGCCCGGCCGGGGTCTACGAGTTCGTGCCCGATTCAGAAGGCAAGGAAAAGCTGCAGATCAACGCCCAGAATTGCGTGCACTGCAAGACCTGCGACATCAAGGATCCGACGCAGAACATCGTGTGGGTAACGCCGGAAGGCGGTGGCGGACCGAACTACGTGGGGATGTGATTCACCGATTCAATGAGGTGATTCACTTGCCGATCAGCTGAGTCAGCCGCTCGGCTTCGAAGCACTCGTCCTTGGCGGCATCGCGAGGGACGCAGTCTTTCTTGCCGGGCTGCGCCGACAGTGCCTCGATGGCCTGCCAAAGCAAGGCGATTTGATGGTCCTGGCCCGCCGCGCTGTCGATCAGCCCCTTCATTGCCTGGCTGAGCGGATCGTCTTCCTGGGTGACGCCATAGGCCGAGAAGTTGGTCACAGGCTTGGCAAGATCGGCACTCTCGCCAGCCTTCGAGGGAATGATCCGTGCCGGAATGCCCACCGCCGTCGCGCCGGCGGGGACCGGCTTGATCACGACGGCATTGCTGCCGATCTTGGCGCCATCGCCCACCACAAAGCCGCCCAGCACCTTGGCGCCGGCGCTGACCACCACATTGCGCCCGAGCGTCGGATGCCGCTTGGCGCCCTTGTAGAGCGAGGTGCCGCCCAGTGTCACGCCCTGATAGATCGTGCAGCCGTCGCCGATCTCAGCCGTTTCGCCGACGACCACGCCCATCGCATGATCGAAGAAGACTCGCTTGCCGACGATCGCGCCAGGATGGATCTCGATGCCGGTCAACCAGCGCGAGCCCTGCGAGATGAAGCGCCCGACCCACTTGAAGCCGTGGGTCCAGAACCAATGCGCGAACCGGTGAAGCACGACCGCGTGCAGGCCCGGATAAAGAGTCAATACTTCCCAGCGGGTCCGCGCCGCGGGATCGCGGTCGAGGATGCACTGGATGTCGGAACGCAGCCGCGAAAACATGCTCGGTTGTTGTTATATCGATAGAGGGCAGGCAGTCTATAGCGAAGGATCTTCGCGCACCGCGGAAGGGGTCTTGGGCCCCCCATGCGCGGCATCCGCCATGGCTTTGGCGATGCCGCGCAGGATATGGATCTCTTCCGGCGTGGGCCGCGCCCGGTTGAACAACTGCTGCAGCCTCGGCATGAGCTTCTTCGGCGCCTCCGGGTCGAGAAAACCGATCTCGACGAGCGAACGTTCCCAGTGATCGAGCATTCCGGCGACCGCCTTCGCATCGGCCGCGCGAACAGGTGCAGTCGCATCGCGCACCGCATAGCCGCCCAGCGCAAGACGCCATTCGTAGGCGATCACCTGGACCGCCGCGCCGAGGTTGAGCGATCCGAAATTCGGGTCGGTCGGGATACTGAGGGCGACATTGCAGCGATAGACATCCTCGTTGCGCATGCCGAAGCGCTCCGAGCCGAACAGGAACGCCACGTGCTGCGCCTCGTCCCTGGCGAGCGGTTCGAGATGCTCGCGCGGCGTGCGCGTCGGCGGTCCGAAGTCGCGGGGCACCATCGCCGTTGCGCACAGGTGCGTGACTCCGTCCAGCGCCTCTTCGAGCGTGTCGACGATGCGCGCGTTGGCCAGCACGTCGAGCGCGCCGCTTGCCCGCTGGATGGTTTCTTCGCGCCGCAGCACGTTGGCCCATCGGGGCGCGACCAGCACGAGGTCGCCAAAACCCATGGTCTTCATGGCGCGGGCCGCGGCGCCGACGTTTCCGGCATGGCTGGTCTGGATCAGGATGAATCGGGTAGGCATGAAGACTGGATTCGGGCCGCCACTGCAAACGCAAGGCACGACGGCGAGGAGTCGCTAAAATCCCTCGATTCTCGCCGCCCGCATCGCCGGGCCGCATTTCAGGGGGCTACACGCACAGGGCGCCCTTCTAACGTTCTTCACACAATTCATGTCGTCCCCCAACCTGCACCCCATGCTCAATGTGGCCGTCAAGGCCGCCCGCGCCGCCGGCGCCATCATCAATCGCGCCGCGCTCGACGTCGAAGCCGTTCGCGTCTCCCAAAAGCAGGTCAACGACTTCGTGACCGAAGTCGACCACGCGAGCGAGCACGCCATCATCGAAACGCTGCTCACCGCGTACCCGGGGCACGGCATCCTGGCCGAAGAATCGGGCACCGAACACGGCGCCAAGGATTCGGACTACGTCTGGATCATCGATCCGCTGGACGGCACCACCAACTTCATCCACGGCTTTCCGGTCTACTGCGTCTCCATCGCGCTCTCGGTCCGGGGCAAGATCGAACAGGCCGTCATCTACGACCCGACGCGCAACGATCTCTTCACATCGACCAGGGGCCGAGGCGCCTTCGTCAACGACCGTCGGTTGCGCGTCAGCAAGCGCACGCGGCTCAGCGAATGCCTGATCTCCACGGGCTTTCCCTTCCGCACTGGAGACAATTTCAAGCAGTACCTGGCGATCATGGCCGACCTGATGCCGCGGGCTGCCGGCCTGCGGCGCCCCGGTTCCGCGGCGCTCGACCTGGCCTACGTGGCCGCGGGCTTCACCGATGCCTTCTTCGAGACCGGCCTGAACATCTGGGACATCGCGGCAGGCTCGCTGATCGTCACCGAGGCGGGCGGCCTGATCGGCAATTTCACGGGCGAACCCAATTTTCTCGATCAACGCGAATGCCTGGCCGGTGCGCCGCGCATCTATGGGCAACTCGTGCCGCTGCTGTCCAAATACTCCAAGTTCGCGGGCGTGGACGACAAGTTGCGCGCCAGCGACCGCATCCGTGCCGTGGATCCCTCGGCCTCCAAGGCCGACACCTACGCGCGCAGCACGGTCGAGTTCGCGGCGCCATCGAGCGAAGGCGCCGCAGCCGACCCGGCCGCTGAAGCCGCCCCACCGCAACGCAAGCTCACGCGCATCCGCCGTGACGCGTCCGTCGCACCCGGCAAGGGCGACGCTTCCGCGAAGTGATGCAGGCGCCGCGCGCCGCCGCCGACAGAGGCCGCGCAGCAATGCGCGTGGCCTTGAGCCACTACATCGCGAACGGAATCTCCGTCGCCGTGGGCCTCCTTCTGATCTCCGGCGGCGTGCACCTGTGGCTGGGGGCGATAGCGGCATCGGCCGCATCCGTCGGTGTGATCGTGTCCGCACCTCCCGACCTCGCCGCCCCGCGGCGCGGCAAATTCCTGCAGATGCTCCCGGCACCGCTGATCGGTTTGCCGTTGTTCTTCCTCGTCCAACTGCTTCATGCGGCGCCCGTCCGGCTGGGCCTGTTGCTGGTGCCGGCAACGTTCTTCGCATTTCTTGCGATGGCCTGGGGCAAGCGGGGCATCCCGATCGCCATCGCAGTGATGTTCTCGATGATCTTCTCGATGGCGACGCCCACGCCCACCGGGATGCACCAGGCCTTGGAGCGCACGCTCTACTTCGGATTCGGCGCGGGGCTCTACGTCATCTACGCGACGCTGGCGAACCTGGCGCTGAACGCACGCTATCGCGTCCAGGTGATGGCCGATCTGCTGCTGTCGCTCGCCGCTCTCATGCGCACCGAAGCGCGGCAGTTCACGTCCAAGGACGAGCTGCGCGACGTGCGCGAAGTGCCGGCGTCGCTGCTTGGGCAACTGCTGAGGGAACAGGCGGCGCTCGCCGACCAGCTGCAGGCTGCACGCGACATCGTTCTCGAATCTCCGCGCACGCCGCGCCGGCAAAGGCTGGCCGGCATGCTGATCACGGTGCTCGAATTGCGGGACATGCTGCTGGCGAGCGAACTGGACTTGGACATGCTCCGTTCGCAGCCGAGCCACGCGCCGGCCCTGGCCGAGATGCGGCGCATCCTCGAGGAGCTGGCCGACGATACCGCGGCACTCGCCGATGCCCTGTTGCTGGGCCGCCAACCGGCTGAACTGACCGACCGGCGTGCGCGTCTCGCGGGCATTAGGGTCGATGAAGACCCCTTGGCAAACCAGGGCTACACCGGTCCCACGCCCGCCATGCTTGCGCGCGGTCTGGCAAGCCGCATCGGCCATATCAACGACGAAGTACTGAGACTGTCGGCGCTCGCCCGCGGCGACCGCGAACCCGATCTGGCAGTGGTGCGCGCGAGCTGGCAGGTGTTCGTCAGCCCTACCGAATGGTCGTGGCGGCCGTTTCTTGCGCTCTGGCGTTGGGACGCCCCGCCGCTGCGCCATGCGATTCGCGCGTCGCTCGCCATCGCGGCGGGCTACGGCGTCGCGCTCGCCATGCCCTGGGGCTCACACGACTACTGGATCCTGCTGACCATCGTGGTAGTGCTGCGGGGGAGCCTCTCGCAAACATTGGACAGGCGCAACAGCCGCGTCGCCGGAACCCTGCTGGGCTGTATCTTTGCGGTGGCGCTGCTCTCCGCCCAGCTTGGGCCGCTGGAACTGCTGTTCACGATGACGGTGGCGCAGGCCATTGCACACGGATTTGCGGTGCGCCGCTACCTGATCACCGCAGTCGCGGCGACGGTGCTTGGGCTGATCCAGGCGCACATGCTCAATGTGGGCATCAGCACGACTTTCGCGCTGTTCGAACGCGTTGCCGACACATTGATCGGCGCCGCGCTGGCGTGGGCCTTCTGCTATGTGCTGCCCTCATGGGAGCGCAACCAGTTGCCCGCACTCGTGAGCCGCGTGCTCACGGCGCAAGCCCGGCATGCACGCCTGGCGCTTGGCCTCGGGCAGTTGCGATCCGTCGACGCCAGCGCCGAACTCGAATGGCGCCTCGCCCGCCGCGAGGCTTTCGACAGCCTTTCAGCACTGGTGCAGGCGACGCAACGCTCTCTGTCCGAACCCCGCGCGGTGCGTCCGCCGGTCGGGCCGCTCGAACACCTTCAAGCGCACAGCTACCAGTTGCTGGCCCAACTGAGCGCCGTCAAGTCGATGCTCGTGCTGCGGCGCGACCGGCTCACCTTGTCCGACATCGAAGGGCCGCTGGCGCGCACCGCGCAGCGCATCGAGGCGATCATCGGCTCGGCGCCCAGCGGCGGACCGGCGATGCCGGAAAGCGCATCTTCAAGCACGATTGCAGGCCCGATTCCGCTGCCGGATCCTTTCGAGAACGACATCACGCCATGGATGTTCCGGCGCCTCGACATGGCCACTGGCATCGCCGCGCAATTGCGCGACGATGCGGCGCGTATCCTGCAATCTCTCGAAGAAACCGACAACGAACCCGGAACCAAGACCGAAACCGCCTGATGACGATGACCAAGGACATGCTCGCCAATCCGTGGGTCGGCCTCCTGATTGCGGCGCTCCTGATCGTGCCGTTGGCCCTGATTGCCCATCGTTTGGGCGGGCTGGTGCTGGAGCGCGTGACCCGCTCCGTGCCGGTGCTGCACACGATGCTGCTCAACATCAAGCGCATCGCCAAGATCGTGCTCCCGCTGATCGGGCTGCAATTGCTTTGGCAGGCGGCGCCCGATGACCTGCGCTTCATCGGCAACATCCGGCATCTCAATGGCCTGTTGCTGATCGCCGCGGCGACGTGGCTTGCGGTCCAGGCGGTCAGCGGGTTTGCCGAAGGCATGGTCAAGCAGCATCCTTCGGACGTGAGGGACAACCTGGAAGCGCGGCGCGTGCTCACGCAATCACGCGTACTGGCGCGCACCGCGAATTCGGTGCTGCTGGTGGCCGGCGCGGCGCTCATGCTGATGACGTTTCCGGGCGCGCGACAGGTCGGTGCCAGCTTGCTGGCATCGGCGGGCGTGATCGGCATCGTGGCCGGCCTCGCCGCCAAGCCGGTTTTCAGCAATCTCATTGCCGGCCTGCAGATCGCGCTGGCGCAACCGATTCGGCTCGACGACGTGCTGGTGGTCGAAGGCGAATGGGGCCGCGTGGAGGAAATCAGCGGCACCTTTGTCGTGCTGCGGATCTGGGACGACCGGCGCCTCATCCTGCCGCTCACCTACTTCATCGAACACCCTTTCCAGAACTGGACTCGCCACAGTTCGCAACTGCTGGGCTCCGTCTTCGTCTATGCCGACTACGGCATGCCGCTTGCGCCGCTGCGGGCCGAGGTGGAGCGCATCGTCAAGGCGGCACCCGAATGGGATGGGCGCTTCTTCAACCTGCGCGTGACGGATGCGACCGAGCGGACGATGCAGATTCGTGTGCTCTGCACCGCTGCATCGTCGGCGCTGGCATTTGACCTGCGCTGCACGGTGCGCGAAGGGCTGATCGATTTCATGCGGCGCGAGTACCCGCAGTTCCTGCCGAAGATGCGCATCGAGGATTCCGGCGGCACGATGCGCGAACGGTCCGGCGATCGGCTCGAGGCGATGCCGGAAGAGCGCTAGCAGGCTGCGCGGCAGGCTCCGCGCGAGGTCGTTCTTCAGCGCCGGCGCAGAACTTCAGCGCGAGGTCGAATGAACCGTTGACCTCCGATTTTTTGCAGATAGGCACGCACAGGGCGGTCGAACAGCCGGTCCGCGACAACGCTCAGCAGGATCAGACAGGCGATCGACGCAATCGCCCACGCGGGCTCCCCGTCGGGTGAAACGCCAAGGAAAGTCGTCAGCGCCGCATAGGCAGTGCCGACAGGGGCATGAAGCATGTAGACGGCATACGAGACGATACCCAACTGGCGCAGGGCCCGTCCCGGGATGGACAGGCGCAGGTCGCACTCGGCCAGCAGCAGGATGAGCAGCGGAAAGATCAGCAACGTGCTCTCGAGTTGCAATGCTGGATGAGCGGGAGCCGCCAGGCAGGCCAGCAGAGCCACGAGTGCCAGCCAGGCCCAGGCGCTTTGCCGAGCGCGACGTCCCTCTCCCTCATCAGGCGCGCGGCGCTTGTGCCAGTCGTAGAGTTGAACGCCGACCAGAAACGAGAACACGACGCGCGGAATGCCAGCGATTGCGGCGCTCCATGTGGCACCGCCCTGCTCGATGCCGAGTACGGCGACCTGAAACACCAGGATGGACGCTGAGACCGCGATTGCCGTCCAGCGTATCCGGGCGTCCATGAGCGGCCGGCAAAAGACGGCGAACAGGAAATTGGCCAGTACTTCAAAAAAGATCGACCAGGCCGGAACGTTGAACGAATAGAGGTACCCGCCTGGGTCCAGCGAAGGTGACGGCAGCATCAGCACCGCGAACGGCAGCTTGGCCGCGAGCGCCGTCCGAGACCACGGCAAATTCATCGACAGCGCCCACATGATCACCAGCGTGAGCACGATCAGTGCCAGTGCGAGCAGGTACATCGGGTACAGGCGATTGAAGCGGGCCCTCATGAATTCGCGCGTGGTCATCCGTCCGGTGACCAATTTGCTTCCGTACGCGTGCGCGATCACGAAGCCGCTCAAGCCGAAGAAGAAGTCAACGGCGAGAAAGCCACTTTGAAACCACTGTGCGCCAAACAGCAAATGACTGTGGTAGACGACCACCGCGATGGCCGCCACTCCCCTTGCGGCGTCGAGCGAATGAAAAAGACGCTTCTCAGGAAGCGGCGCCATGCAGGCTCCTTGGCTTGATGTGGGTGGAAGGGGAATGCCAGTTGGCGCGTCTGCCCGGGGCCGTCCTGAAGGTGAAGGACCGTCTCCGGCCGTCGGCCAGCATCGCGTGGGCGCCACTCGCTCAGCGTCAGATAAAGCGCCATCCGAGGCGAGTCCATCGTCCTTCGCGGAACATTGACTTCGACACTATTTAGATATATCTTTTAGACTTTCGATAAACCAGACAGAGGTCACCCATGCGAGATATCAGACACTTCCTTCACGGCATGCCGCGTGCCGAACACGGCGACGGGTTGGGCGGCGGGCGCTTCGAAGGCCACGACCACCATGGCGGCCTGCGCGGCGGTCGAGGCGGAGGAAGGGTTTTCGGGCACGGCGGTCTGCGCTTCGTGCTGCTCCAACTGATCGCCGACAAACCCAGCCACGGCTACGAATTGATCAAGGGCATCGAGGAACGCCTTGGCGGACGCTACAGCCCGAGCCCCGGCACCGTCTACCCGACGCTCACGCTACTGGAGGAGCTGGGTTACGTGAACGTCGACACCGCCGACAGCGGTGGCCGCAAGCGCTATAGCGTCACCGATGCCGGGCGCGAATTCCTCGGGGCCAACCGCGCGATGACCGATGAAATGATGGCTCGCATGAGTGGCGGCGTCGACGGCGCCGGACTGCGCGCGGGGCGGCCGCCGCAAGTGGTTCGCGCCCTCGAGAACCTCAAGCTCGCGATGCGCATGCGTCTGGCGCGAGAACCGCTCACCGAAGAACAAGCCCACAAATTCGCCGCAGTGCTCGACGGCGCCGCTCAACAACTTGAACGCATCTAGCCTCATGACTGAAACAACCGAAACAACCGGGGCAACTCACTCGCCCGCGTCCGACATTCATCCCGATCGACTTCCTCGCCGCGTCCGCCATGAGCTGCGCTTTCGCAAGCTCCAGGTGCAGTCGGTAGAGCGCGTGACACCCCATCTCATCCGGGTGACCCTCGGCGGGGATGAACTCACCGGCTTCGCGAGCCCCGGCTTCGACGATCATGCGAAAATCTTCTTTCCGGACGCAACCACCGGCCAACTCACACTCCCCACGATCGGCCCCGATGGCCCACAGTGGCCGGGCCCGAAGCCAATGATGCGTGACTACACACCGCGCAGGCACGATGCCGCGGCCGGCACGCTTGAGATCGACTTCGCCCTGCACGACGCCGGTCCCGCCACGCAGTGGGCTGAATCCGCAAAGCCCGGGGACATCCTCGGCGTGGGCGGTCCGCGCGGGTCCTTCATCATTCCGACCGCATTCGATTGGCACTTGCTGATTGGCGATGACACTGCCCTGCCAGCCATCTCGCGCCGGCTCGCTGAACTACCGGCCGGTTCGCGCGCTGTGGTGCTGATGGAAGTCGACGGCAAAGCCGACGAGATCCCGCTCGAATCGGCAGCCCTTGTCGAACTTCACTGGGTGCATCGCGCCGGTGCCGAGCCTGGCGAAGGCACGCCGCTGCTCGATGCGCTGCGAGCTCTGACCTTGCCCCACGGCGACTTTCACGCCTGGGTGGCGTGCGAATCGAGCGCTGCGAAGTCCCTTCGCGCGCACCTGGTTGGCGGACGTGGCGCAAACCCGAAGTGGACCCGGGCCTCAGGCTACTGGCGCCGCGGTGCGGTCGCGACCCACGACACGCACGAAGATTGATACGGCCATCCCCTGAACGAAAGGCCTATGGCGCGTAGCGATTGACGCTGCCAGGGTCCGGGTCGAAAATTCTTGTCTTGGATTTTTGAATACTTAGGCACTAAGACCAGACAAAGATCGGGGAATGGGCATGAGCATGGTGCAGTGGCAGTTCTTCATTTCATTGTTGACTGGCGTACTGCTGCTCTTCGGTGTGATGTGGGCTTGGCGCCATTTGGCCGGACGGCGCGAAGCGGAACGCCGCATCGAAGCAGCCAGGGTGCGCTCCGGGCATGTTCCCCTCGAGATCCCCACGGTTCGTGGCGGCGTGAGTACGTCGGGCGATTCGGTTCCCGACACCCTCCCCGAATGGTTCATCCAGGGCAAGGGCGAACACGCGGTGGTGGACGAACATCCGCGCATTCGCGTCCGCTACATGGATTCGCATGACAAGAAGGTTGAATCCGTGATGCAGGTCGACCATCTCGATCTGCAGAAAAAAATCATCCTCGGCCACTGCGAACTGCCTGGCGAAATCAGGCGCCTGCCTCTGCACCGGATCACGTCCGCGCGCATCGCGGACTCGGGCCAGCGCTTCAACGTCGACACGTGGGTGGAAGCCGTGCGTGTCGCGCGCCGCCGGCGCGGCGAGCATTGAGCGGTCGGATACCCCCGCTTCGATTGGACGTCCCGCACGGCTGCGCCGGGTGGGCGTTCCTTATGATGCGTACTTGCCGGCGCATCGCCGCGCGCAGCTTTCCTTTCGATGAACTTCCCCGCGACCGCACCCCACACGCCGATGATGACCCAATACTTGGGCCTCAAGGCAGACCATCCCGAGACCCTCCTCTTCTACCGGATGGGCGATTTCTACGAACTCTTCTATGCCGACGCGGAAAAGGCGTCGCGCCTTCTCGACATCACCCTCACGCAACGCGGCCAATCTGCCGGGCAACCCGTCACGATGTGCGGCGTGCCGTTCCATTCGGTCGACGCCTACCTCGCACGGTTGATCAAGCTTGGCGAATCGGTCGCCATCTGCGAACAAGTCGGTGAGGTCGGCGCGGCCAAGGGCCCTGTCGAGCGCAAGGTCGTCCGCGTCGTCACGCCTGGCACGCTGACAGACGCCGAACTGCTGAACGACAAGAGCGAATCGCTGCTGCTCGCGGTACACGCCGGATCTCGCAACTTCTGCGGTCTGGCGTGGCTCAGCGTCACGGGCGCCGAGCTTCGCCTCGCCGAATGTCCCGCCGATGCGCTCGAGGCCTGGATCGCCCGCATTGCACCCAGCGAACTGCTCTATAGCGCCGAAGTCACGCCCGCCTTCGAACTCCGGCTGAAGGCCGCGCGCAGCACCACGCCTTTCACGCTTTCTGTCCGGCCGGCGTGGCAATTCGACGGCGGCCTTGGCGAGCGCAAGCTGTGCGAGCAGATGGGCAGCACCAATCTGGCCGCCTGGAACGCCGAGTCGCTGACCAACGCGCACGCCGCCGCGGCCGCATTGTTGGGCTTTGCCGAACACACGCAGGGACGTGCGCTGTCGCACGTGCAGCGGCTTTCGGTGGAGCGTGACGGAGATCTGATCGAACTTCCGCCGACCACGCGCCGCAATCTCGAACTCGTGCAGACCTTGCGCGGCGAAGACTCGCCCACACTGTTTTCTCTGCTCGACACCTGCATGACGGGCATGGGCAGCCGCTTGCTGAAGCGATGGCTGCTCGCACCGCGCCGCGAACGTGCGGATGCGCAGGCGCGCCTGGACGCCATCGCGGCGCTCCAAGAGGCACCCTTCGGCAGCACTGCGGCGCCCTGGCGCACCTTGCGCGAGCAGTTGAAGAACACGAGCGATGTCGAACGCATCGCCGCTCGCATCGCGCTGCGCCAGGTGCGGCCGCGCGAGCTCGTCGCGCTGCGCATGGCGCTCGCCAAGGCCGAGCAGCTTGCTCCCGCCTTGCCCGCTTCGGCAGCGCTGCTCGGCGAAATCGCATCGCGCCTTGCGCCGCCCACGGGCTGCGTCGAATTGCTCGTCGCCGCCATCCACCCCGAGCCGGCCGCGCTGGTGCGCGACGGTGGAGTGATCGCCACGGGGCACGACGCCGAATTGGACGAACTGCGCGCCATCAGCGAGAACTGTGACGATTTCCTCCTGAAGCTCGAAGTCAGCGAACGCGAACGCACGGGCATCACGAATCTGCGCGTGCAATTCAATCGGGTGCATGGCTTCTACATCGAAGTCACACAGAGTGCGCTCGACCGCGTACCCGACAACTACCGTCGCCGCCAGACGCTGAAGAATGCCGAGCGCTTCATCACGCCCGAGCTCAAGGCTTTCGAGGACAAGGCGCTCTCGGCGCAAGACCGCGCGCTGGCCCGCGAAAAGTGGCTCTACGAGCAACTGCTGGATGCCCTGCAGCCCTTTGTTTCCGATCTGACGGGGCTCGCCACTGCCGTGGCCACACTCGATGCCATCTGTACGCTTGCCGAACGGTCGCACACGCTCCACTGGCGCGCGCCAAGCTTTGTCGCGCACCCGTGCATCGAGATCGAGAAGGGACGACATCCAGTGGTCGAAGCGAGGTTGGCCGAAAAGTCGTCAGGCGCATTCATCGCCAACGACACGCGGCTGGGCCCGCAGCAGCGCATGCAGGTCATCACCGGCCCCAACATGGGCGGCAAATCGACCTACATGCGGCAGGTGGCGATCATCGTGCTGCTGGCTTCGATCGGCTCGCACGTGCCGGCACAGGCGTGCCGACTCGGCCCCATCGATGCGATTCACACGCGCATCGGGGCGGCCGACGACCTGGCGAACGCGCAATCGACCTTCATGCTCGAGATGACCGAAGCCGCGCAGATATTGCATGGCGCGAGTGCCCATTCGCTCGTGTTGATGGACGAGATCGGCCGCGGCACGAGCACTTTCGACGGCCTCGCGCTGGCGGCCGGCATTGCGGCGCAACTGCATGACCGCACGCGCGCATTCACGCTGTTTGCCACGCACTACTTCGAGCTGACCGAGTTCCCGGCGACCCATCATGGCGCGGTCAACATGCACGTGAGCGCGACTGAAGCCGGCCGGGACATCGTCTTTCTGCACGAGATGCAGCCCGGGCCGGCCAGCAAGAGCTACGGCATCCAGGTGGCGCGCTTGGCCGGCATGCCCGCTGCGGTGGTCAATCACGCCCGCCAGGCGCTCGAAGCGCTGGAGGCGCAGCAGACCCACGCGCGCGCTCAGGTCGACCTTTTTGCCCCCCCTCCGGTGGAGGAGGCGCCGACGATCAGCGCCGTAGAATCCGCGCTGACCGCGATCGATCCCGATGCGATGAGCCCGCGAGAGGCGCTCGAAGCGCTCTACTCTTTGAAGAAACTCCAGATGCGCGAAAACGGCTAGGCCGTCGTGGTCCGTTTCGTGCAAGAACATCTCATGACTTACTGCGTAGGCATCAAACTCAACGCCGGACTGGTGTTCCTCTCGGATTCGCGCACCAATGCGGGCGTCGATCACATCAGCACCTTCCGCAAGATGATCGTCTACGAAAAGCCAGGCGACCGTGTCATGGTGCTGCTGTCGGCCGGCAACCTGAGCATCTCGCAATCGGTACGCGAAATCCTCCAGATCGAAGAGTTGCGCGAAGCCCATGAAGACGGCGAGGACGGCACGCCCATCACCATCTGGAACGCCAAGAGCATGTTCGATGCGGCCCGCGTTCTCGGCTCCGCCGTGCGCCACGTGTACGACCGCGACGCCGAGGCGCTCAAGCATGCGGGGCTGGACTTCAACGTCTCCTTTATCTTCGGCGGGCAGATCAAGGGCGAAGGCATGCGCCTATTCCTCGTCTACGCCGCCGGCAATTTCATCGAGGCGACGACCGAGACGCCCTACTTCCAGGTCGGCGAATCGAAATACGGCAAGCCAGTGCTGGACCGCGTGCTCACACCCGACACCCCGCTCGACGAAGCCGCCAAGTGCGCGCTGGTGTCGATGGATTCAACGATGAAGTCGAACCTGTCGGTGGGACTGCCGCTCGACCTCGTCGTGTACGAGGCCAACCAGTTGCAGACCGACAAGGTGATCTGCATCGACGCGGACAACCCCTACTACCGGATGATGCACAACAGCTGGGGACAGAAGCTGCGCGAAGTTTTCGACAGCATCGAGGACCCGGTCTGGGATGACGCCTACACCGAGCATCCGCTGAAGATGCCGGCCACGCGGCACGGTGCGCTGCGCAAGATTTCCACGCCCGACGAAAAGTTGATCTGAGGTGAGAGCTCTCCCCCAGGCTTGCCCACTTCGTGTGGCCGCCACCCCCCTTCCGGGGGCAACCCCTGCGGCCCGGCAAAGCCGGTTCCGCGGGGTTCCCGGTCTTGGCCGCGCGCGCTCGATGCGGCGGCAGTGATGCCCATGCTCCCTCCTGTCATCTTCTCCCACGGCAACAGCTTTCCGGCGAGCACCTATCGCGTGATGCTCGACAGCCTGCGCAATCGAGGCTTCGACATCGATGCCATCGAGAAATTCGGCCACGATTCGAAGTATCCCGTCACCGACAACTGGCCGCACCTGGTGGAACAGCTTGCCGACTTCGCGCGCGAACGCATGAAGCAGGCCGGGCAACCGTTATTTCTCGTCGGCCATTCCCTCGGCGGCTTCCTGAGCCTCATGTGCGCCGCGCGACATCCCGAGCTCGCGCGCGGCGTGGTGCTCATCGACTCCCCCATCATCGGCGGATGGCGCGCCGGCACCATCAACCTCATGAAGCGCACGCCGCTCATGAAGAGCGTGTCGCCCGGCATGATCAGCCGCAAGCGCAAGAACATCTGGGAGCATCGCGAGGCCGTCTTCGAGCACTTTCGCAGCAAGAAGGCCTTCGCGAAATGGGATGAGCGAGTGCTGCGCGACTACATCGAGCACGGCACCTTCGACATCGAGGACGCCCGCGCCTTGAGCTTCGATCGCGACGTCGAAACCGCCATCTACGACACCATCCCGCACAACCTGAGCGCACTCCTGCGCGCCCATCCCCTCAAGTGCCCCGCAGCTTTCATCGGCGGCCGCCAGTCCGTAGAAATGCGCCGAGTAGGCATGACCATGACCCACCAGGTCACCAAGGGCCGCATCATGATGCTGGACGGGTCCCACCTCTTCCCCATGGAAAAGCCCATAGCCACCGCCGCCGCAGTAGAAGCATCCCTGAGAAACCTACTCCCCTAATCCTCGCCGCCCCCCGGCACGCCCCGCCCCCTTCCAGAAACACCGCGGAACTGGCTTTGCCAGGCCGCCGGTGTTGCCCCCGGTAGGGGGTAGGCGAAGCGACACGAAGTGCGCGTAGCCTGGGGGCGAGCCTTATTCAGCCCAGACCACCATTCCGCTCCACGCGGTGGCCAGGACAACGATCCCGAAAGCGATCCGGTACCACGCAAACGGCACGAAATCGTGCGTACTGATGTACCTCAACAACCACCGCACGCAAAGCCACGCGCTGATGAACGAAAACACCAGGCCCACCGCAAACAACGGAATGTCCGCCGCCGACAGCAGCGCACGTTCCTTGTAGAGGCTGTAGACCGCCGCCCCGATGAGCGTCGGAATCGCGAGAAAGAACGAAAAATCCGTCGCCGCCTTGCGCGAGAGCCCCAGCAGCATGCCGCCGATGATGGTCGCTCCGCTTCGGCTGGTCCCCGGAATCATCGCCAGGCACTGAACGAGCCCGACTTTCAGCGCATCCCATGGCGTCATGTCGTCGACGTTCTCGATGCGCACCGATCCGGGCGGCCGCTTCTCGGCCCATAGGATGATGAAGCCGCCGATGATGAAAGTGCTGGCGACGACGATCGGAATGAACAGATGCGCCTTGATCGCCTTGCCGAACAACAAACCGAGGACCACCGCGGGCAGGAAGGCGATCAGTACGTTGAGTGCAAAGCGCCTCGCCTTGGGTTGCCGCGGCAGCGCCACGATGGTCGAGTGGATCTTGTGCCAGTAGACGAGGACGACCGCGAAGATGGCGCCGGTCTGGATGGCGATGTCGAATACCTTGGCCTTGTCGTCGTCGAAACCGAGCAGCGAGCCCGCGAGGATCAGATGGCCGGTCGATGAGATGGGAAGAAATTCGGTCAGCCCCTCCACGATGCCCATGATGGCGGCCTTGACCAGCAAAACGATATCCACGCGCGCTCCTTGAAAGAGCGTCGATTATCGCGATGCCCGCGTTCAGGACCTCGTCAGTTTCAGCACGGCGAAATGACCCGGACCACCGTTTCGCAATGGTCCCGAAAGCCCATGCGAAGGTAGAGCCGATGCGCGCTGTCGTTGTCGTGCATGACGTGCAAAAACGGTGTTTCGCCACGAAGCAACTGGCCGCGGATCAGTTTTGCGGCCAAGCGGCGCGCAAGGCCCCGTCCTTGAAAATCAGGATGCGTGCAGATGCCGCTGACCTCGTGCAAGGTCCCGGCGCACATGCGCTCGCCTGCCATCGCGATCAGGCGATCTCCTTGAAAGCAACCGAAGTAATCACCGAGTTCGAGCGTTCTCGGACCGAAAGGGCCGGGGCGCGTCAGCGTCGCCAGTTCGACTGCTTGCGCGGCGTGCTCCGGCCTCAGCGGAACGGCAGCGAGCAATTCGTCTTCATCGGGAATTGCGCCGTCCCACACCATCCTGAACATGGTCGAATCCACTTCGATCCGCCAGTTGGCGGGTGCCGCGCCTGACCAGTCCATGCAATAGAAGTGTTCGCCGGGATCGCAGTACGGCGTCAGCGCGTCGAAATCAGGATGGCGAGTGTCCGCAAAGCCGACGATCGGCGAAAAGCCCTGCGCGTAGCGGCGAGCTCGGTCGGTGCCGGTGGCGTACTTTGCGTGAGGCCCGGCCAGGGTGTGCCATGCGAGGTTGTCGAGCAGCGTCTTCATCGTTTTGCCAACCCTTGCAGCCAACTCAGGAGCCCGACTTGGCGACCGGCTGCGCGGTGCCCTGCGCCATCCATTCGGCCTGCCAACCGCCGCCCAGCGACTGGATCAACGCCACTGCGGCGATCTGACGGTTCGACTCCACTTGGAGCAACGTTCGCCGCGCATTGAGCGCGGAAACCTGGGCGACCACGACACTGGTGTAGTCGATCGTCCCTGCGCGGTAGCGGTTGAGGAACTGCTGTTCGGTGCGATCGGCGGCGACGGACGATACCCGGCGATTCACTTCCTGCTGCGCGAGGCTGCTGCCCGACGTGAGCTGGTCTTCGACGTCCTGGAACGCGGCCAGCACCGTCTGCCGATAGCGTGCCACTGCCGAATCGTGACCCGCCTTGGCTGCATCGACGCTCGCGCCGATCGCACCCGCATCGAACACCACCTGCGCCACCGACAGGCCCAGCGACCACAGCGTGTTCGAAGCATTGAACAGATCGCCGACCTTGCTCGCCGCGCTGTTGACTCCGCCGTTGAGGGTGAAGTTCGGGTAGTAGGCAGCCCGCGCAATGCCGATCTGGGCATTGGCGGCAGCCACTGCGCGCTCGGACGCAGCGATGTCCGGCCGACGCTGCAGCAGCGTCGTCGGCACGCCCGCTGGAACGCCTGGGATGACCGGCTTCCATTCGGCCACGGGCAGCGAGAAGTCCGCCGGCGCTACGCCCACCAGCACGGCGATGGCATGCTCCAGCGTGTCGCGGGTGCTCTGCAGTTGCTGGCGCTCCGCCTGAGTGGACGCGTAGAGCGTCTCCGCCTGCAAGACGTCGCTCTGCGCGGCGATGCTGGCCGCATAGCGGTTGCGCGTGATCTCGAGGCTGCGCTTGTAGCTTTCGATCGTGACGTCGAGGATATGGATTCCGGCGTCGGCTTCGCGCAACGAGAAGTAGTTGGTCGCCACTGCGCCGACAGCCGACAGCCTCGCCAGCGCGAGATCGGCTTCGCTCGCCTGCGCATTCGCCTGCGCGCTGTTGACCGCCTCGCGCAGGCGGCCCCAGACGTCGGGCGCCCAATCCGCGTTCAACGATGCGGTGGTGCTCGTCACCGGCGACTTGTTGCGAGCGCCACTGCGATCCGCGCCCGCACCTGCCGAAATGCTGGGGAACAGCGCCGCGCGCTCTCCCCGAACCAACGCCTGCGCTTGCGCGTAGTTGGCAACCGACGTCGCGATGTTCTGGTTGGACACTTGCACGCGTGCGGCGAGGTCGTCGAGAACAGGGTCCTGAAAAAGCTTCCACCATTCGCCACGATCCAGCGCATCGGCGGGTGCTGCGGGAAGCCAGCCCTCGGCGGCAGGCGCGGACTTCCAGGCAGCCGGCGCCGCTGTCGTTGGTTGCACATACGCAGGGCCTACCGCGCAGCCGGCCAGGGCCGCAGCTATCGCCACTGCCAGGCAGGTGCGCACAACGGCGCGGTGCTGAGAACGACGAAAGAAAAGTCGGTTCGATACGGTCATGATGTCGGGGACGCGTCGGCGGCGCGGCTCAGGAATTTTTCGTTGGCCGGACGGCGGCGCAGCTTGTCCAGCAGCACGTAGACCACCGGCGTGGTCAGCAAAGTCAGCAGTTGGCTCGCGATCAGTCCGCCGATGATCGCGACGCCCAGCGGCTGCCGCAACTCCGCACCCAGCCCGAAGCCGATGGCGAGCGGCAACGCACCGAGCGCCGCAGCCAGCGTCGTCATCAGAATGGGGCGGAAACGCAGCAGGCAGGCCTCGCGCACGGCCTCGACCGCGGTGAGGCCGCGCGAGCGCTCGGCCTCCAATGCGAAATCGATGATCAGGATGGCGTTTTTCTTGACGATGCCGATCAGCAAGAAGACCCCGATCAGCGCAATGATCGAGAACTCCATGCGGAACAGCAGCAGCGCCAGCACCGCCCCCACCCCTGCGGACGGAAGCGTGGTCAGCACGGTGATGGGGTGAATCAGGCTTTCATACAGCACGCCGAGCACGATGTAGATCACCACCAGCGCGGCGACGATGAGAAACCATTGCTGCGCCTGCGATTGCTGCGCCGCCAGCGCAGTGCCTTGAAAGCTCCCGCGCACGTTGACCGGCATCGCGATGTCCGCCTCGGCCTGCGCAACGATGCGCTTCGCATCGCTCAGGCTGGCGCCATCGGCCAGGTTGAACGACACCGTGCTGGCAAGCTCGGTGTCCTGGTGATCGATCGACGTCGGCACGGCGCGCTCGCTGAATTTCGCGAAGGCGGACAGCGGCACCATCAGCGTCGTGTCGGTCGCCACCTGCTGGCCGGTCGAGGCAGTGCGCGACGAAGGGTTGGCCGACGTGAGGGTCGACGTGCCTGTGGTCGCATCCCTGTTTTCATCGAGCGAACTGACAATCGACGCCCCGTTCGCCGCCGTGGTGGTCGCCAGCGTCGATGGCACGTAGAGGTCCTTCAGCACGATCGGCGAGCGCTGGAATCGCGGTGCCCACTCCATGATCACCGAGTACTGATTGAGCTCGTCGTAGATGGTTGCCACCGAGCGCTGGCCGTAGGCGTTGTAGAGCGCGTTGTCCACCGCGCTCGACGTCACGCCCAGCCGAGCGGCGGCTTCGCGATCCACGTCGACGAAGGTTTCGACGCCGTTGTCCGCATCGTCGCTGTCGACGTCCGTCAGCAAGGTCTCCTGCCGCAAGCGGTCGGCCAGCTTGGTCGACCACGCCCGCAGATCGGCAAGGTTGTCGCTCTTGAGCGTGTATTGGTAGGTGGAATTGCTCGACCGGCCGCCCATGCGCAGATCCTGAACCGGACTGAGGAACACCCGCAGTCCCGTCAGCTGGTTGAGCTGCGGCCGCAGGCGATCGATGACTGCCTGGGTGCGCTCCGTGCGTTCGGACACTGGCTTCAGGTTGACGAACATGAACCCGCCACCCGCGCGGCTGCCGCCCGCAAAGCCGACGACGCTGTCGACCGCCGGGTCCTTGTTGATGATGTCCACCGCCTGCCGCAGCTTCTCGTTGATGGCCTCCGACGAGATGCTCTGGTCGGCCCGCAAGCCCGCATTGAGCTGCCCGTTGTCCTGCTGCGGAAAGTAGCCCTTCGGAATTGCGCCGAAGAGATAGACATTCAGCCCGATCACCGCCAACAGCACCAGGATCACGATCCCCTTGCTCGCGAGCGCCCAGTCAAGGCTGTGCGCATAGGTGCGCAGCGTGCTGTCCCACATGCGCTCCGAGACCCGGATGAACCACGCGCGCACCTTGCCCGGCGGCTTGCCGGCTTCTTCGGATTCGCTGCGCAGCAACAACGCGCACAGCATCGGCGTGGTGGTCAGCGAAATGACCAGCGAAATCAGCACCGACACCGACAGCGTCACCGCGAACTCGCGGAACAGCCGCCCGACCTGCCCGCCCATGAAGAGCAGCGGAATGAACACCGCCACGAGAGAAATGCTGATCGACAAGACCGTGAAGCCCACCTCGCGCGCCCCGCGCAGTGCCGCTTCGACACGATTCATGCCCTTCTCGACATGCCGCATCGTGTTTTCGAGCACCACGATCGCGTCGTCCACCACGAAGCCCGTCGCAACCGTGAGCGCCATCAGGCTCAGATTGTTCAGGCTATAGCCCAGCAGATGCATCACCCCAAAGGTGCCGAGCAGCGAAACCACCGTCGCCACCGCCGGAATGATCGTGGCGCGTGCCTTTCGCAAGAACAGCCCGACCACCAGCACCACAAGCACGATCGAAATCATCAACGTGCCCTCGATCTCGCGCAGCGACGCGCGGATCGAGTTCGTGCGATCAGAGGCGACCTGGATGTCGATGTCCTGCGGCAACTGCGCGCGCAACTCCGGCAGCAGCTTTCGCACGCCGTCCACCGTCTCGATGATGTTCGCACCCGGCGCCTGCGTCACCAGCACGATCACCGCCGGCGCGCCATTGAACAGACCCAGCGTGCGCGTGTTCTCGACCCCATCGATCACACGCGCCACATCGCCCAGGCGCACCGCCGCGTTGTTGCGCCAGGCGATCACCAGATCCTTGTAGTCCGCCGCGCGCCTTCCGGGCGAAGGCGTGTAAATCTGCAGCTTGCGATCGCCGCTTTCGATCGCGCCCTTCGGCCGATTCGCGTTGTTGGCCTGGATCGCCGCGCGCACGTCCTCCGTACTGATGCCCAGCCTGTTCAGCGAGAAAGGCTCCAGTTCCACCCGCACCGCCGGCAGCGAGCCGCCACCGATCTCCACCTCGCCCACGCCTTCGACCTGCGACAGGCGCTGACTGACGATGTTCGAAACCTCTTCGTAGATCTGCCCCGGCGTACGCGTCTTCGACGTCAGCGCAAGAATCATCACCGGCGCTGCCGTCGGATTGCGTTTTCGATAAGTCGGATTGCTCCGCAGCGTCGCCGGCAAATCGACACGGGCCGCATTGATGGCCGCCTGCACCTCGCGCGCCGCACTGTCGATATTGCGGCTCAGATCGAACTGCAACGTCACCCGAGCCGACCCGTTGGAACTCGTCGAAGTCAGCTCGTTGACCCCCGGAATAATCCCCAACCTGCGCTCCAGCGGCGTCGCCACACTTGAAGCCATCGTGCTGGGACTGGCCCCGGCCAGCTGAGCCTGCACCGAAATCGTCGGAAAGTCGACTTGCGGAAGCGGTGAAACAGGCAGCACCAGAAACGCGACGATCCCCGCCAGTGCCACCCCAATGGTCAGCAGCACCGTAGCGATCGGCCGCTCGACGAATGGCTTGGAGAGATTCAAAGCACGCCCCCCGAAAGCCCGTCGAAGCACCAGCCGCCTTCGCAAAACAACGCAGCCCGGTATGCGGTGCGGGCTGCACAACCCCTCTGCACCGCCGAAGCGCGGAGCGTCAGGCGGATCAGGGCCGCGTGTGTTTGAGCGCAGCGAGTTTCACGCGGACCCCGCCTGACGTGAGCACTGCAGGGAAGCCCGAAGGGCCGGCGCAGCGGGGTTGTGCAGCCCGCACCGCATACCGGGCGGACCCACCAAACCAGCGGACCGCAAACCAAGACAGTCACACCTCAGCCCCCCGCCCAAACCGCCGCCCCAACCGATCAAACCCAAGATAAATCACAGGCGTAGTGAACAGCGTCAACACCTGGCTCACCACCAGCCCACCAAATATCGCCAGCCCCAAGGGCCGCCGCAGCTCAGCCCCCTCGCCCCATCCGAACATCAGAGGCACAGCCGCAAACAGCGCAGCCAACGTAGTCATCAAGATAGGCCGAAAGCGCAGCAGCGCGGCCTGGTGAATCGCCTCCTCAGGCGACTTGCCCTGATGGCGCTCCGCATCGATCGCGAAGTCGATCATCATGATCGCGTTCTTCTTCACGATCCCGATCAGCAGGATGATCCCGATGATCCCGATCACCCCCAGGTCGTTGCCCGTCACCATCAGCGCCAGCAACGCACCCACACCCGCCGAAGGCAGCGTCGACAAAATCGTCAGTGGATGGATGTAGCTCTCATACAGCACCCCCAGCACGATGTACACGCACACCACCGCCGCAAGAATCAGCCACAACTGATTGGTGAGCGACTTCTCATAGGCTCCAGCCGCGCCGAGGAAAGTCATCGTCACGCTCGGCGGCAGGCCGATCTCCTTGGCCGCCGTGCGGATCGCCGCCACCGATTTTCCGAGCGCCAGGTTTGGCGCCGTATCGAAGCCCACCGTCGCGCCCGGATACTGCGCCACCCGCGTCACCTGCAGTGGCGCGTACTGCTCGCGCACCGTCGCCAATGAAGACAGCGGCGTCGGCGCGCCCGTGCCCGTGCGCAATTGCAGGTTCCCCAGCAGCTCCGGCGAAGACAAGGCATCGCGCTGCGCTTCGAGGATCACCCGGTATTGATTCGTCTCCGTGAAAATCGTCGATACGATCCGCTGCCCGAAGGCACTGTAGAGCGCGTCGTCCACCGAGCTTGCCGTCACCGACAGCCGCGATGCGGTATTGCGGTCGATGTCCACATAAGCGGCCAGCCCCTGCGCCCCTGCATCCGTCGTCGGATTGCGCACCTCCGGCACAGTGCGCAGACGCTCGACCAGCTTGCGCGCCCAGTCGTTCACCGTCGCCGTGTCCACGCCTTCGAGCGACAGGCGGAACTCCGTCGGCCCCGTCTCCGCATCGATCGTCAAGTCTTGCGTCGGCTGCAGATACAGACTCACGCCCGCCACGCTTTCATTGACGCGGTCGCGCAGACGCTGCATCACAGTGCTCTGCGAATCGTGGCCCTTGCGCAAGTTGACCAGCATGCTTCCGGCGTTGAGCGCCGTGTTGTTGGCAGCATCCACACCCACCACAGAACTCAGGCTTTGGACGTCAGGGTCCGCCAGGATCGCATTCGCCGCCGATTGCTGCAGCTCGGCCATTCGCACATACGACACCTCCTGCGCCGCCCGGATGCGCGCCTGGAGCTGACCCGTATCCTGCGTCGGAAAGAGCCCCTTCGGAATGACGACGTAAAGCAGCACTGTCAGCGCCAGCGTCAGCGCCGCGACCAGGAGCGTCAGCGGCTGATGCCGGAACACCCACTGCAGCCATTGGTCGTAGCGTGCGATCACCCGGTCGAAGAATCGCTGCACGCTCACGCCGAAACGGCCACCCTCTTCCGATTCGGGCTTCAACCAGCGCGCCGACATCATTGGCACCAGCGTCAACGAGACCACCGCCGAAATCAGGATCGTGATTGCCAGCGTCACCGCGAACTCGCGGAAAAGCCGCCCCACCACATCGCCCATGAAGAGCAGCGGAATCAGCACCGCGATGAGCGAAACCGTCAGCGAAATGATCGTGAACCCGATCTGCGTCGCGCCTTTGAGTGCTGCCTGGAACGGCGGTTCGCCCTTCTCCAGATAGCGGGCGATGTTCTCGATCATGACGATCGCGTCGTCCACCACGAAGCCTGTCGCAATGGTCAGCGCCATCAGGCTCAGGTTGTTGAGGCTGTAGCCGAGCAGATACATCAGCCCGAAAGTGCCGATCAACGAGATCGGTACCGCGATGCTCGCGATCACCGTCGCGCGCAGGCTGTGCAGGAAGAAGAAGATCACCAGCACGACCAGCACCACCGCCAGCGCGAGTTCGAGTTGCACATGGCTCACCGACGCGCGAATGCCCGTCGTGCGATCGCTCAGTACCTCCACCTTGATCGAGCCGGGCAGCGATGCCTCGAGCTCAGGCAACTGCCGCTTGATCGCGTCGACCGTGCCGATCACATTGGCACCCGGCTGCCGCTGGACGTTCAGGATGATCGCCGGATAGAGCTTGGGTTGCGCCTCCTGGGCCTCCTGGGTCTCTTGCGCCCCTGGCGTCGTACCAGTCGGCTTCGCATCCGAACGCAGCGCCGCCCAGGCGCCGAGCTGCGTGTTCTCGGCGCCGTCGACCACGCGCGCGACATCGCTCATGCGCACAGGCGCGCCGTTCTTCCACGCGATGATCAGGTTTTTGTAGTCGGCGGCGGTTGCAAGCTGGTCGTTTGCGTTGATGGTGTAGGCGCGCTTCGGCCCGTCGAAGCTGCCTTTGGCGCTGTTCGAATTGGCCGCCGCGATGGCCGTGCGCAACGTATCGAGACCGATGCCTACCGATGCCAACGCATCGGTGTTCGCCTGGATACGCACGGCTGGCCGCTGGCCGCCCGAGAGCGACACCAGCCCCACCCCGCTGACCTGGCTGATCTTCTGCGCAAGGCGCGTGTTCACGAGGTTCTGCACCTCGGTCAGCGGCATCGTCTCCGAACTCACCGCCAGCGTGAGAATGGGCGCGTCCGCCGGATTCACCTTGGCATACACCGGTGGCGCCGGGAGGTCTGCCGGCAGCAGCGAGCCACCAGCGTTGATCGCGGCCTGCACCTGCTGTTCGGCGACATCGAGCGTCTGGTCGAGCGCGAATTGCAGCGTGATGATCGACACGCCCGTCGCGCTGGTCGAACTCATGCGGTCGAGTCCGGCCATCTGCCCGAACTGGCGCTCGAGCGGCGCCGTCACCGTGCGGCTCATGACCTCCGGACTGGCGCCCGGATAGAGCGTCTGGACCTGGATCGTCGGGTAGTCGACTTGGGGCAACGCGGCAAGCGGCAGGAAGCGAAAACCCACCAGCCCCGCGAGGACGATCGCCACCATGAGCAGCGCGGTCGCGACCGGCCGCTCGATGAAAGCGCGCGACGGACTCATCATCTCGGTCCCCTCACTGCGGCGGCGGACGCTGGCGACGGCCCTGGCCCTGGCCTTCGCCGCGCGGGCCCTTCTGACCCGGAGGCTTTGCCGCGGCGGGCTTGTCGCCCTGCAATTGCACGCGCGCGCCGTCCTTCAGGCGATCGCCACCTTCGGTCACGACGATGTCGCCTTCCTTGACGCCATCGACGATCGACACCAGGTCGACGGTCGCGTCGCCCCGCTTCACAGCGCGCATCGACACCGTGCGGTCGTCGTTCACGATATAGACGAAGGTGCCGTTGGGGCCGGTGCGCACGGCAGTCACGGGCACGACGATGGCGCTCACGGTGCGCAGCGTCATCTGCACATTGACGAACTGGTTGGGAAAGAGCGGTGTTCCGGCATTCGCAAAACGCGCCTTGGCCCTGACCGTGCCTGTGCTGGTGTCGACCACGTTGTCGAGCGTCGAGAAAAAGCCGGTGTCGAGTGTCGAACTGCGAACGCGGTCCAGCGCCTTCACGGGCAGCTTCTCTCCCTTGGAGAGTTGCGCCTGAATGTCGGGAATGCGGTCCTGCGGCACGGCGAACTGCACATCGATCGGGTTCATCTGCGTGATCATCGCGATGCCCGTGGTCGCGTTGGCGGTCACGGTATTGCCGGGATCCACAGTGCGCAGTCCGATGCGTCCGGCAACCGGCGCGACGATTCGCGTGTATTCGAGGTTGAGCTTGGCAGCGGCCTCGGCCGCGCGGTCGGTAATCACGGCCCCTTCGAGTTGCTTGACCAGCGCGGCCTGCGTGTCGACGTCCTGCCGCGCGATCGAATCCTGCGTGAGCAGCGTCCGGTAGCGCGACAGCGTGACGCGCGCCGCTTCCAGTTGCGCCTCGTCGCGCACCCGCGTGCCCTGGGCCTGCGCCAGCGCCTGCTCGTAAGGGCGCGGATCGATGCGCGCCAGAAGTTGCTCCTTGGCAACCATCTGTCCTTCGGTGTAGTGAACCTCGGTCAGCACACCGCCGACCTGCGGCCGGAGAGTGATCGTCGCCAGCGGCGTCACCGTGCCGAGCGCGTCGATGAGGATCGGCAGGTCGGCGCGCCGTGCCACCGCGTGGCCGACGGTCGAAGCAGCACCGAAAGCGCCGGCACCGCCTGTGGGCGCGGGCGGGCGCTTGATGAGATAGACGGCGCCGCCGATCAGCGCGAGCGTCACCAGAACGGCCAACAGGCTGCCAAGCCAGCGCCGCTTGCGGGAGGGAGCGCGATGGTTGGGCTGGGGGGCGGGAACGGGCTCGGCGGCGGAGGGTGACGACATCGGTGCTTTTGGGCAGGTATGCAGAAATGCAGGTTGCCTGTAGTTGATCGCCGAATCGTAGCGCTCCACCGCGACGAACCGTAAAGGGACGGTAAAGCACAGGTTGACGTCTGCGTCTGGCGCCGCCCGATCGCAATTGGCGCCGCCAGCTTGCGTTTCGTCGCACAGCGATGGCGAGTCCGTGAATCGATCGGCACAGTCCGCCCATCGACATTCATCCCTGACCCCTCATCCCCCATCCTTACGGAGAAACACGATGCTGACCCAGATCCTGATCCACACGCCCAAGTGGGTGTTCGTCTCCTTTGCTCTCCTGCTTTGGTTCGGCGCCAAGCAGTTGCTCGCAAGCAGCGTGAGCCTGACCCGCGTCACCATCGTGCCCGCCGTGATGATCTGCCTGTCGCTCTTCGGCGTCGCTTCGGCTTTCGGTGAATCCTTGATGGCTCTGCCGGCCTGGGCCGCAGCGGCGCTTGCCGTGCTAGCCCTTGTGGTGCAGCGGCCCGTGCCGGCGAGCACGCGCTATGACGCCGCGGCGCGCCGCTTTCATCTCGCAGGCACGGCCGTGCCGCTGATGCTCATGATGGGCATCTTCTTCACCAAATACGTCGTGGGTGTACTGCTCGCCATGCATCCGGAACTCGGACACCAAGCCACTTTCGAGATCGGCATCAGCGCGCTCTATGGCGCTTTCACGGGCATATTTGCCGGCCGGGCGATCCGCCTCTGGCGCCTGGCAATCCATGCCGACCGCACTGCAACCATCGCCATCTGACATTCCATTTACCCATAAATCCACCCATACATCCGGAGATATTCGCCATGGACTCAAATGACATCGAACGACTGGCCCGCCGACGCGCCAAGGCCAAGATCGGCTGGTTCATCCATCTCGCCGCTTATCTGGCGGTCAACTTGATGCTCGTCGTGCTCTCGTTCGCAAGCGGCCATCGCTGGGCGATTTTTCCGCTCCTGGGCTGGGGGGTGGGTCTGGCCTTGCACGGCGCAGCGGTGTGGCTCTTTGCGCCGGGAAGCAACATGCTCGAGCGCATGGTCGAACGCGAACGCGCCAGGCTGTCCGGTGCCAAGGGAGACCGGTGGTGAGCGCCCGGTACCTCCGCGCCCTGGCGCTCGTCGCGGTCTGCGCGCTCGCTTCGGCTGCGCAAGCAGCCACGGGACTGGCAGTGCTCGCGGCGCCCGCAGGTTCGGGGCCGATCACGGTGTTCTATCCGACCGATGCGCCTCCTAAGACGGTGCATCGCGGCCCCTTCACGCTGAGCGCCGCCGTCGACGCCGCTCCTGTCGCGGGCAACGGCCATTTGATCGTGGTGTCGCACGGCTCGGGCGGCTCCGCCTGGCCGCAGGCCGATCTGGCGATCACGCTGGTGAACGCAGGCTTCACCGTCGCCATGCCGGAACATGCTGGCGACAATTTTCACGACATGAGCGACGTCGGCCCCAGGACCTGGCGCCGCCGTCCCAAAGAGGTGTCGCAAACCATCGACGCGATGGCCGGGGATGCCCGATTCGCGCCGCTGCTCGACTTTCAGCATGTCGGCATCTACGGCATGTCGGCAGGCGGCCTCACCGCGCTGACCCTGGCAGGTGCGCGCTGGTCGCCGGCCTTGCTGAACGCGCATTGCCAGGCGCATCTGGCGGAAGACTTTCCATCCTGCGTGGGCTTGGCGACGTCCCTCACCGGCGGCGTGCTCGACCCGTTGCGCCTCGCGGTTTCCCGCCGCGTGATCGATTTCAAGCTGGGCAGCCAGACCACCCTCGAAGGCTGGACCGATCCGCGCATCACCGCCGCCGTGGCCGCGGTGCCCATGGCCGCGGCCATCGACATGGCTTCTCTCGCGACGCCGGGAATTCCGCTCGGTCTGGTGCGAGGCGGCAAGGATGCGTGGCTGGCGCCCCAATGGCACATCGACGCGGTGCGTGCCGCGTGCAAGCGGTGCGTGCTGGTCGCGGACATGCCGGGCGGCGGCCACGGCTCGACACTGTCGCCCCAGGTGCCCGATCTGCCCCCGCGCCTGGCTGCCCTGCTGGATGACCCGCCGGGCTTCGACCGAGCAACGCTGCCAGGCGTCTACGCGGCGATCACGCAATTCTTCGTCCAGAATCTGCAGCGATGAACATCCGATGGAGCGACGCCGCCCGCCACGGCCTTCAAGTGGCGGCGTTTTGTTGCGCGGTCGCTGTGTTGACGACGCTGATCTGGCCGCGCAAGACCTATCTGGTGCAGCTGGGATATTCGCTGACGATCGGCTTCGTGTCGTGGATCGTGATCGAGTTCGGCCGCTATTTCGTCGACGAGCGCAACTGCCACCACAGCAGCAGCGGCGGACATGGGTGGCCCAAAGGCTGGCGCGGCGTGGTGTTGACCGCTGTCGGCATCGCCTGCGGATTCCTGTTTGGCGACCGGTTGGCGGATTTCTTCCTCGGTGACGGCGGCGTCGGCACGCCGCGCGACAGCTCGATCAGCCTCGCCATCACCATCTTCGCAGGCGCCATTGCCAGCTTCTTCTTTCATGCCCGCGGACAAACCGCGGCGCTGGCCGCCCAGATCAGCGCAGCGGAACGCGATGCGACGGAGGCCAAGCTGAAGCTGCTCGAAACGCAGCTTGAGCCGCACATGCTCTTCAACACGCTCGCCAATCTGCGCGCGCTCATCACCACCGATCCGCCACGCGCCGTGGCCATGCTCGACCATCTCAACAGCTACCTGCGCGTCACGCTCACCGGCTCACGGGCGCTCTCGCATCCGCTGTCCGCCGAATTCGACCGGCTCGGCGACTACCTCGAACTGATGTCCGTGCGCATGGGCGAGCGCCTGCGCTACAGGCTCGATCTGCCCGCCGACCTCCGCGATGTGCCCGTGCCGCCGCTGATGCTTCAGCCCCTGATTGAAAACAGCATCCGCCACGGCCTGGAGCCCCAGGTGGAAGGCGGCGAAATCACCGTGCGGGCCAAGCGCGAAGGCGCGCAGCTCGTCATCGAGGTGACCGATTCTGGTGTCGGCATCGACGGCGATAGCGCTTCTGATGGAACCGGCGGCTTCGGGCTGGCCCAGGTGCGCGAGCGGCTCCATACGGTGTATGGCCCTAAAAGCACGATGATCCTGACCCCTCTCGACACCGGCGGCACGCGCGCCGTCATCAGCTTTCCCTCGCCGACATGAAGACGACTGCCCTGATTGCCGAAGATGAACCGTTGCTGGCACAGGCCCTGCGGGCCGAGCTGGCCGCCGCATGGCCCGAGCTCGAAATCATCGCTGTCGTGGGCGACGGGCGCAGCGCGGTGCGCGAGGCTCTGGCGAAGTTGCCGCAAGTGCTTTTTCTCGACATCCGCATGCCGGGAATGGACGGCCTCGGTGTCGCCGCCGAACTGGCCGATACATGGCCCGGCGACGAGGCGCCGATTCCGCAGCTGGTCTTCGTCACGGCCTACGACGAATACGCTGCGCGCGCATTCGATGCGCAAGCCATCGACTACGTGCTCAAGCCCGTGCAGCCCGACCGCCTGCGGCGCACCGTGGAACGACTGCGGAAGACCCTGCAATCCACCCCATCGCCCGCCGCGGCGCCGGCCGATGCGCTCGCCAGCACGTTGGCGCAGTGGCACAAGGTTCTGGCCGCAGCCAGCGAAGGCATCCTGCCCTCAGGCGCGACAGCCGGAGCACCGCTCAAGCTAATTCCGGCCAGCGAAGCGGGCTCGTCGGGCAACAGCGTGCGCATGGTGCCCATCGACGAAGTGCAATATTTCGAGGCTGCCGACAAATACGTGCGGGTGCTGACCGTCCGGAATGAATACCTGATCCGCACGCCGCTCAAGCAATTGCTGCCTCAACTCGATTCCAACGTCTTCTGGCAGGTACACCGGGCCGTGGTGGTGCGCAGCGACGCGATCGAATCGGTTTGCCGCGACGACGCCGGCAGGCAGCACCTCACCTTGCGGGGCCGCCCGGAAAGGATCCCGGTCAGCCGGCTCTACGCTCACCTCTTCCGCGCGATGTAGCCGTCCATGAAAAAACCGACCCCCTGTGACAGAGGCCGGCTTTTCATGTGACAGCAGGCAAATTGCTGACGGCTAACGCTCATTAACTTTCAACCGCGCTCAATAGCGATAGTACGGTCCGCGGTGGTGACGATGGTAGTACCCAGGCGCCGGACGGTAGTAGACCGGCGGGGGTGCCATGTACACCGGTGCGGGCCGGTAATACACAGGTGCGGGCGCGACGTACGCGGGGGCCGGTGCGTAGTAGACCGGCGGCGGCGCGTAATAGGGTTGCGGCGACGCAACACCCACGGCGATGCCGGGGACGTTCACGCCGACGGACCAGTTGGCTGCATTGGCCGAAGCCATGCCAAAAAGCGCACCTGCGGCAACCGCACCGGCAGCAGCCCATTTGAAGAGAGTGGATCGGGTCGTGGTCATCTCTGGATCTCCTGTTGAAGCGGTGTTGGCCGCCATGTAGGTATTGAACGCGGCAAGTGTCAATGTGGTGTACGCCGCACTGTGAAGAAAGTTGCCAAAAGTAACGCCCGCAGACCGCCCCCTAGAATGGGCGAATGACCTCCCCTGCAGCCGACAACGACACCGCCAAGCCAAGCAATTTCCTGCGCCACGTGATCGAAAACGACCTCGAACAGGGCACCTATTCGACCCGTAAATGGGGCGGCACCCCAGGCGATGCCGCACACCACGGCCAGGGCATGCAGGACCCGGCCAAGGTCCGCATGCGCTTTCCGCCCGAACCCAACGGCTACCTGCACATCGGCCATGCCAAGAGCATCTGGCTGAACTTCGAGCTTGCCAAGGAATACGGCGGCATTTGCCACCTGCGCTTCGACGACACCAATCCCGAAAAAGAAGAACAGGAATACGTCGACGCCATCCGGGACGCCGTGAAGTGGATGGGCTACAGCACCACGATGACGGACGATCCCGCCCACCCCGGCGCACCGAACGATCACGTGTACTTCGCAAGCAACTACTTCGATTTCATGTATCGCGCGGCCGAATACCTCATCGGCGCCGGCCTTGCCTATGTGGACGAACAGAGCGCCGACGAAATCCGCGCGACTCGCGGCGACTTCAACACGCCCGGCACCGACAGCCCTTTCCGCGACCGCACGCCCGAGGAGAACCTGCTGCGCTTCCGCGCCATGCGCGACGGCCGGCTCGAAGACGGCGCCGCCGTGCTGCGCGCCAGGATCGACATGGCGAGCCCCAACATCAACATGCGCGACCCTGCGCTCTACCGCATTCGCCGCGCCACGCACCACAACACCGGCGACAAGTGGTGCATCTATCCGATGTACACCTTCGCGCACCCGATCGAGGATGCGCTGGAACAGATCACCCACAGCATCTGCACGCTCGAATTCGAAGACCAGCGGCCCTTCTACGACTGGCTGCTTGACCGCCTCGCCGAAGGGGGCCTGATCGCCTCGCCGCATCCGCGCCAGTATGAATTTGCGCGGCTGAATGTGACCCACGTCATCACCAGCAAGCGCAAGCTGCGCCAGTTGGTGGAGGAAGGCCACGTCGACGGCTGGGACGACCCCCGCATGCCGACGCTTGCCGGGCTGCGCCGCCGCGGCTACACACCCGAGGCGCTCAGGCTGTTCTGCGAGCGTTCGGGCGTCACCAAGTCGGGCGGATGGATCGACTACGCCAGTCTCGAAGCCGCGCTGCGTGACACGCTCGATCCGATCGCGCCGCGGGCCATGGCGGTGCTCGACCCGGTCAAGCTGGTCATTACCAACTGGGGTGAGCTGATGGGCGGTGACGACGTCCTCGACGACTGCTCGGCGCCCGTGCATCCACACCACCCGGAGATGGGCCGACGCGACTTCAAGCTGGGGCGCGAAGTGTGGATCGAGCGCACGGACTACGAAGACGTGCAGCCAAAGGGCTTCTTCAGGCTCTTCCCGGGCAACAAGGTGCGGCTCAAGTACGGGCATGTCGTCGAATGCACCGGCGGCACCCGCGACGCGGACGGCAAACTGGTCGAAGTGCAGGCCAGGCTGGTGCCGGACACCAAGAGCGGCACACCAGGCGCAGATGCCATCAAGGTGAAGGGCAACATCACGTGGGTTGCGGTGGCCGACGCGGTGCCGGTCGAAGTTCGGCTTTACGAGCGCCTGTTCGCCGCGTCCCAGCCGGGCAGCGGCGAGTTGCTGGAAGAACTCAACAAAGCGAGCCTGCAGACGACGCAGGCGTATGCCGAGCCCTCACTTGGCGTGTCGGTGCAAGGCGCGCCCTATCAGTTCGAGCGTCACGGCTATTTCGTGCTGGACTCCCGCGCGAACGCATCGGGCGGGCGTGTATTCAATCGCGCAGCCGGCATGCGCGACAGTTGGGGCAAGTAGCCGCGCGGCTGCCCGCTTTCAGAGAGGCTTCGTCAGGTAGACGGCCTCTCGCCCCACGATCACCCGTTGCGCCGGCATGAACACGGTGCATTCGTCGCATGGCGCGCGAATTTCGTCCGGGCCATTGATTGCTATCAGCTCGCCTTTCGCAAAAGTCTCGAAGCCGATCAGCGGGCGCACGAAATGGAAGTCCTCCGACTGGATGACGTGCGTCTGCAGCAATTCAAAGCGCCGCTGCGGCTCGGGCGCGGCGACCGGTTCTCTCTCGATCAGCCCGAAATGCGCCAGAAAGCGCAGCGACACTTCGGTCGCGAGGTCCGCCGCAGCCTTCTTGAAATGCTGGCCGCATTCGACGACCACCGCCGCGCCGGGCGCATCCGCTCCGGCATGCAGGCCATGCTGGATCAGCGGCGTGCCCGAACCCAGCCCACTCGGCATCGCGAGGTGAACGGGCGGCAACCCGATCGCCATCGCCACGCTGGCATTGCGCTCGAATGCCGGATAGACCCAGAAAGGCACCACGTCCTGGCTCGTCGAATGGATGTCCAGGATGTGGTCCGCCGCCGCGACCACCGGCCGCAATTCGCGGGCGCGGCGCAGTTCGGGGCTGTCCTCAGGCCCGTCCAGCCACTCATCGGACCACACGCGATTCAGGTTGTGCACGATCTGGCGGTTGTCGAAGGGCCGTTCGATCGCGAAGGCGTTGTAGGCCTCCACGTGCGCGAAGCTCACGGTCAGCGTGCCGATCTTGGGGCGGACGCCGGTGTCCAGCAGATGCGTGGCCGCGACCATGCCGCAAATCTCGTTGCCGTGCGTCAGCGCATTGATCAGCACGTGCGGACCGGGCTGGCCGGATTCGAAGCGGTGGACGTAGTCAATGCCGGTGTTGCCGTGGCGATAGGCGGAAATGTCGCGCGGGAGCACTTCGAATGCGGGGAGATCCTGGGTCATGAGGCTGCGTTTCCTGCGTTTCTCTGGTCATGGCGGCATTCGCCGGGTCCCCGGAGTTTGCTCCAATTTGCCTCTTAGACTCGTGGGCTCATCATGCGAATCGCCCAAGCCCTGTCCCCATGCCTTTGACCGCTGAAATGCGACGGTCCATCGACCAGATTCGCGACTATCTCTTTGGCGGCGGCTACCCCGATCCTGTCAGCAACGCCGAACAACTGTCGTTCCTGTTCTTCTTCTATCTGCTGGAGACCATCGACGACGAAAACGCCCTGCGTGCCAAGACGCTGAACGAGCCCTACACCAGCATGTTCAGCGGCGATTGGCCCCTCAGGAATGCGTCCAACGCTTCTCTGCCCTCCGCGCGCGAGGGCGTGCTGACGGCAACGGTCCTCCAGACCGGCACGTCCGTGATCCCGCGCTCGCGCTTCAGGTGGTCCGCCTGGGCGACCGACTTGACGGGCGATGCGCTCGTGCACTTCGTGCGCGACGAGGTCTTTCCGTTCTTCTCCGAAATTGGCGCGGCCGGCGCGCACGACTTCATGCGCGGTGCGCGCCTGGGCATCAGCGAGCCGACCGTGCTGTCGCAGGTCGTTCGGCTCGTGGATGGCCTCGGGCTGGCCGACGCGGACTCCGACACCAAGGGCGACCTTTTCGAGCACGTCTTGCGGCAGATCAGGCAGGCGGGCGAACTGGGCCAGTTCCGCACACCGCGCCACATCATCCGCCGCATCGTCGAGATGGTCGACCCGACCATCGGCGAAACCATCTACGACCCGGCGGCCGGCACTGCGGGGTTCCTGGTGGCGGCCTACAACCACATCCGCCTCGCTCATTCATCGCCCGGTGCCATCGTGGAGGCCGAAGCCGACGGCAAGCTCCTGAGGCGCGGCCTCGGCGACAAGCTCACGGACGAAGAGCTCGCGATCCTCCAGGACAAGACCTTCTACGGCAACGACGTCGACCCGAAGATGGTCCGCCTCGCGACGATGAACCTCACGCTGCGCGGCCTCGCCAACGTGCGCATCCTCCAGCGGAACGTGTTGACCTCGGCGCTCGACCATTCAAAGAAGGCCGAGCTCGACCTGCCGCCCGAAGGCTTTCACGTGGTCCTGGCGAATCCGCCTTTCTCCGGGCGCGTCGACAAGGACCGCATCATCGATGACGTGCGAGTGGGCACCACCAGCAGCACCGAACTGCTCTTTCTCAAGTACATGATGGACAGCCTCCGCGCCGAGGGCCGGGCCGCCGTGGTGGTGCCGGAAGGCGTCTTGTTCGGCTCGACCACGGCGCACAAGGAATTGCGCCGCCAGCTCGTCGAGAACAACCAGGTCGATGCGGTACTGAGCCTTCCGGGCGGCGTGTTCCAGCCCTACTCGGGCGTCAAGACTTCGGTGCTCTTCTTTCGCAAGTGCGGCAACACCGAGCATGTGCTCTTCCTGCATGTCGAAGATGACGGCTATGCACCCGATGCCAATCACGACCGGCCCATCGAAGCCGACGACCTGCCGCGCCTGGCGCAAGCCTATGCGCAGCGCGAAACGTCGCTGGCCCGCTGGGAAGCGCGCGAACCCGAAGTCGAATGGGGCGAGAAATGGTGGTTCGCAGACGCCGCCACGCTGCGCGCCAACGACTTCAATCTCTCGGCGGCGCGCTACCGACCCCTGACCGAAGCGCAAGCCGAGCATCGCAACCCGCGCGAACTGGTCGACGAGGTCATCGCGCTCGAACTGGAGTTCGCCAAGGAAATGGAAAACCTGCGAATCCTGCTCACGGAGCGGGAAGAAGAATGACGGCGCCACGGATCGCGCTGCGGGAGGTGGTCGAGGCAAAGACGGGCACGATGAACCCGTCGGCCTGGCCGGGCGATCCATTCACCTACGTCGATGTCGCCGCCGTCGACAACAAGAAGAAAACCATCACCGGCGCTCGCAAGATGATGGGCGCCGAAGCGCCCAGCCGCGCGCGCAGGCAGATCCGCACTGGCGACGTGCTGGTTTCAACCGTCCGGCCGAAGCTCAACGCCGTCGCGCTGGTACCGCCGGAACTCGACGGAGAAATTGCAAGCACCGCCTTCTGCATATTGCGTGCGACCCCGCGCGTGCTGCCCGAATACATCTACTTCTTCGTGCGGTCGAGGCTGTTCGTCAATGGCGTGTGCAAGCTCGCGACCGGCGCGCTGTATCCGGCGGTGTCGGATGCGCACGTCCTCGACCAGAAGATCCCGCTGCCCGACTTGAATGAACAGCGCCGGATCGTCGACCTGCTGTCGTGCGCGCAGAGCGCCGTCCGCCTGCGTCGCGAAATCCGCGAGCGGACCGTCCAGATGGTGCCGGCGCTCTATGCCGACGTATTCGGCGATTCGATCGGCAATCCCAGGCAGTGGCCCGTCGTGCCTCTCGAAAGCCTTTTGAAGACCGGTCCGCAGAACGGGCTCTACAAGCACAAGTCCGCATACGGCGCCGGTACGCCGATCGTTCGCATCGACAGCTTTCGCGACGGCGAACTGCGCGAACCCGGCTCGCTCAAGCGCCTTCAGATCGAGGACGACGAAGCGAGGCGCTATGCGCTGGACTCTGGAGACATCCTGATCAACCGCGTCAACAGCCCGGAGCACCTCGGCAAGAGCGTCTTGATCCGCACCGTGGCCGAACCGACGGTCTTCGAATCGAACATGATGCGGCTGGTGCCGAACACCGAACGTGCTTTGCCGCAATACCTGATCGCCGCGCTGCAGACGCGCCGAACCTCTCGGCATTTTCAGACCCGCGCCAAGCGCGCGATCAACCAAGCGAGCCTGAATCAGCAGGATCTGAAATCGCTGCCGGTGATGCTGCCGCCGCTGGACAAGCAGCTTGCCTTTGCGCGCTATGCGGATGCCACCGCCGCGGCTCAGGCGACAGAGGCGTTGCTGCTGAAAGGCGCTGAGGAAACGCTGGAGTCGCTGCTGGCGCGTACGCTGCGCTGAGCCGTATTTGCTGAAAAGCGGCTCATGGTCCGCCGGAAGCCGGCTCCTGCATCCACGCAGGTATATGCCTGTGGCCGTGCAGGACCCGCCAGACGTCGATGCAGTCTGTCTGCTCAAAGTAAAGAACAAGGTACGAAAAGCGGGTCAAAGACCAGAAACGCAGGCCGGGCAAGTCGAGCTCAATGGCGTAGCGTGTAGAGCCCGTTCCGGGGTTTCGGCTGATGTGGATGTAGGCACTCTCGAGCTCGTCGATGAAGCCGAAGGCGGCGCTTTCCGCGCCCTCTTTCATGTAGTACGCGATGACGTCGTCAATGTCGCGGTTTGCCTGTTCTCGGGGGACGACCGCTTTCGCCCTCACCTCTTACCGCCGGCCCGGGACGCCTTTTTTCCGGCGCTGCGCACTCTCTCGCGCAAACCGTCGAAGTAGGCCTTGTCCGCAGTGGCGGCGGGCGCGGAGAGCCCTCCCTGGAGAAGAAGAGTCCGCAACTGAAGCTTTTGTTGATCCTTGCGGATGAGCTCGCGAACATATTCACTGCTCGTGCCATAGCCGCGCTCCACCACTTGCTCATCGACGAACGACTTCATGGCGTCCGGGAGCGATACGTTCATAGTGCTCATCAGAAGAGCCTACGAGTTTTGGCAAAAATTGGCAAGACCGCCGGATCCTCAGTGCCCGCCTCCAAGATACGCTGCCTTCACTCCGGGATCATTCCTCAGCTTCTCGGCCGGCCCGTGCAGCGAAATCCGGCCGTTCTCCAGCACGTAGCCATAGTCGGCCACGCCAAGCGCGGCAGCCGCGAACTGTTCGACCAGCAGCATCGTCACGCCCTCTTGCTTGAGCCGCTCGATGATTCGGAACACTTCGGCCACCAGGATGGGTGCGAGCCCCATCGACGGCTCGTCGAGCAGCACAACCTCAGGGTTCAACATCACCGCGCGCGCCATGGCGAGCATCTGCTGTTCACCGCCCGACAAGGTTCCTGCCAGTTGCGTACGGCGCTCTTTCAAACGCGGAAAGAGCTCCATCGCCCGCTCGAGATCGGCTGCCACGTCGCCGCGCGGGCGGCTGCCGGTCAGCCTCGGGAATGCACCCAGCGTGAGGTTGTCCGTGACGCTCATGGTCGCGAACACGCGACGGCCTTCGGGCGAATGCGCGAGCCCGAGCTTGGCGATGTGGTAGGACTCCAAGCCCTCGATGCGCTTGCCGTTGAGCGCGATTTCACCGGCGGTCGCGCGGATCATGCCCGACACCGCGCGCATGGTCGTGGTCTTGCCGGCGCCGTTGGAGCCGATGAGGGTCACGACCTTGCCCTTGGGCACTTCGATCGAAATACCGTGCAGCACTTGCACCTTGCCGTAGCCGGCGGAAAGATTCTGGATGGTCAGCATCTGTTGATCCTCACGCCGCCTGCGCGGCCGGTGCCGCCGTTTCCTGTCCGCCGAGATAGGCCTCGATGACCTTCTCGTCCGACTGCACCTGCGCAGGCTCGCCCTCGGCAATCTTCTGGCCGAAGTCGAGCACCGAAACCGTATCGCACATGCTCATCACGACGTCCATGTGGTGTTCGATCAGGATGACGGTCACGCCGTGCTCGCGGATCTTGCGGATGATCGCGATCAGCTCCTTGATGTCGGGCGCCGTGAGTCCGGCTGCGGGCTCGTCGAGCAGCAGCAGTTGCGGGTCGAGCGCCAGTGCGCGGGCGATCTCCAGCAGGCGTTGCTTGCCGTAAGGCAGGTTGCGAGCCTCTTCCGCGGCGAACTGCTCCAGGCCGACGAACTTCAGCAACCCGAGTGCGCGGTTGGCCGCGGCAAGACTTTCGCGGCGATAGCGCGGCGTGTGCACCGCCACGTCGAAAAGATTGCTCCTGAACGTATGGTGCAGGCCGACCTGCACGTTCTGCTGCGCGGTCATTTCGCCGAAGAGCTGCACGTTCTGGAAGGTGCGCGCGATGCCCGACAAAGCGATGTCCGCCGACGTGCGGCCCACGAGCGAGCGTCCGCCGAATTCGATGTTGCCGGCGGTGGGCACGTAGATGCCGGTCAGCACGTTCATCATCGTGCTCTTGCCCGAGCCGTTCGGACCGATCAGCCCATGGATCGCGCCGCGCTTCACCTTCAGGTCGACGTTGTTCAGTGCCTTGAGGCCGCCGAACTGCATGAGCACGCCCGAAGCCTGCAGCAACTCCGCACCGCCGCTGCCCGATGCGGCGACGCTCACCGCGTCCGACGGCCCCGCGACCTGGCCGACCACATCGGCCTGTGCCTTGGGCCGGCGCAGATTGAGCGCGTTGCGCACGAAACCGACGATGCCGTCCTGCAGGTAATAGACGACGAAAAGCATGATCACGCCGAAGATCGACAGCCGCCAGTCAGTCATCGTTTCGAGCCAGAACGAGAGCCCCGCGAGTGCGATGCTGCCGACCACCGGGATCGCCATCTGCTTGGGCGTCACGCGCTGGCGCTGGATGCCGATCACGGCCGTGATCATCACCAGCACGGCCAGGCCGACCGACACATAGCGGAACAGCACCACGTCGTCCAGCAGCTTGGGCAGCAGCACGATGATGGCCGCGCCGAGCATCGACCCGATGCGGCTCTTGCGCCCGCCCATGATCACCGCCAGCAGGAAGAGCACCGTCAGTTCGAAGTTGTAGGTGTTCGGCGAGATGTATTGCTCCGAGTACGCATACAGGCTGCCGGCCAGCCCGGCGAATCCGGCGCTGATCACGAAGGCGTAAACCTTGTAGCGATACACCGAAACACCCATGCAGTCCGATGCGACGGGGCTGCCGCGCAGCGCCTCGAAAGCGCGCCCGAGATGCGAGCGCAGGATGCGGTGCACCACGATCAACGACAGCACCAGCATCACCGCCACCAGCCAGAAGAACTCGCGTTCATCGAGCTTGTGGCCGAAGAGCGGCGGCTTGCTGAGCTTGATGCCCATCGGCCCTTCGGTGATGAAGCTCATCTCGTTGATGAGAATCTGGATGATGGTCCCGAAGGCCAGCGTCACCATGGCGAGGTAAGGCCCCGTCACCCGCAGCGCAGGCAGCGCGAGGATGGCGCCGAAGACCGCCGTGACACCGATTGCGGCGACCAGCGAAACCAGCAGAAGCGCGCCCGTCTTGTACACCAGCACACCGGCGGTGTAGGCGCCGAGACCGAACAACCCCGCATGCCCGAGCGATACCTGTCCCGTATAGCCCACCACGATGTCCAGCCCGAACAGCAGGATCGCGTAGATCATGATCGTTTCGAGCAGGTGGATGTAGTAGGGGTTGTCGATGCCGATCGGGAACAGCATCAGCGCTGCAAACCCCGCGATGGCAAGAAGAAAGCGACCAGTTTTCATTGTGTTGACTTCGATGCCTCGCGCTCAGACCTTCTTGATGGCCGTCTTGCCGAACAGACCCGCGGGCCGAACGGCCAGTACGATCAGCAGCAGCACCAGGCCCGGTACGTCCTTGTAGCCGGTGCTCAGATAGAAACCGGTGGTGGTCTCGGCAATGCCGAGGATGATCCCGCCCACCACGATGCCCATGCCGCTGGTCAGCCCGCCGATGATCGCCACGGCAAAGGCCTTGAGCCCCAGCACCGCGCCCATCGTGGCACCCGTCAGCGTCAGCGGCGCAATCAGCACGCCGGCAAATGCGGCCGTGAGCGACGACAGCGCATATGAAAAGGTGATCACCAGTCCGGTATTGATGCCCATCAGCTTGGCCGCATCACGATCGTTGAAAGTCGCGACCACCGCCTTGCCGTAGATCGAGCGGCGATTGAAGACTTCCACCGCCAGCATCATCAGGATGGCGCCGACCACCACCAGGATTTCCATCGGCAGCACATTTGCGTTGAGGAACTTGATGGGTGCTTCCGGCAGCGGCGAAGGAAATCTCAGGTCGTCGCGGCCCCAGACGTTTTCCGCGACGTTCTTGAAGATGATGCCCAGCGCAATGGTCGACATGATCCAGCCAAACTCCGACTTGATCTTGATCGCGGGCCGCACGCCAATGCGCTCCACCACCGCGCCCTGCACTGCGCCGAACAGGCACACGATCGGGATCATCAGCCAGTAGTTCACGCCCAGCGTGACCAGCGTCAAGCCAACGAGCGCGCCGAGCATCAGCGCATCGCCCTGCCCGAAATTGAGAGTGTCCGAAGTCGCGAAAGTCAGCTGATAGCCGAACGCGATCACGGCATAGATCATGCCCAGCGCGATACCGCTGAAGATGAGTTGAGTGAGGATTTGCATGGCGGCTCTTGCGATGCGTTGAACATGAAAAGGCGCCGCCCCAGGGAAATCCCCGGGGCGGCGCCTGTGGGAGGCGCAGCTTAGTTCTTCAGCAGTGCGTCGTTGGCAGCGTTGTTCTTGATCTGCACCTTCGACGCATTCTTCATGTCGTCGGCGTTGGCATAGCTCACGCGGCCGCCCTTGACTTCACCGAACACCGGGATGTTCGCGGTGATCGCGTCATGGTCACCCTTGGAAAAAGGCTTGTTGTAGGTCGTCACCACACCTTCGACCGGCGTCTTCAGGTCTTCGAGAGCGGCCATGATCTTCGGGCCTTCGGTGCTGTTGGCCTGCTTCATCGCGGCGGCCAGCAGGTAGATGGAGTCGTAGCCCTGCGCAGCCGACACCGGCGAATCGATGCGGTTGTTCTTCGGCTTGAAGGTCGCGATGTAGCTGGTGATGAAGCTCTTGCGCTTGGGCGTGGTCGGCTCCTGGATAAAGGTCTGCGGCATGCGCGCACCGTCGCCGCCGGGGCCGGCGTTGTCGATGAAGTTGGCCATCGACAAGGTCCAGCTGCCGATCATCGGGACTTTCCAGCCCAGCTTCGTCATGCCGTTGGCGATCTGCGCCAGCTCGGGGCCGATGCCGTAGGTCAGCACTGCTTCGGCGCCGGCTTCCTTGGCCTTCAGCAACTGGGCCGTCATGTCGACGTCCTTGATGTTGAACTTCTCGACCGCGACCGGCGTGATGCCCTTGGCCTTGAGCGCCTTCTCCAGATCTTCGCGACCGAGCTGTCCATAGTTGGTCGAATCAGCCAGGATCGCGACCTTCTTGTAGCCGCGACGCGTGACTGCTTCCTCGACGATCATCGGAGCCTGGATGCTGTCGTGCGCCGAGTTGCGGAAGACGTAGTTCTCAGGATCCTTGTCGAACTGGTGCGTGATGACCGAGCCGGTCGCCACGTTGTTCATCACCGGGATCTTCGCTTCCTGGAAGAAGCGTTGCGAGGCCAGCGCCACGCCCGTGTTGATATAGCCGACAACCGCGACGACCTTCTCCTTGTTGATGAACTCCTGGGCGATCTGCACGCCGCGTTCATTCTTGGCTTCGTCATCGCGTTCGACGAGCTGAATCGGCCGGCCCAATACGCCGCCAGCCTTGTTGATTTCTTCCGTTGCCAGGCGCACGCCGTCGCGCATGCTCACACCCATCGAGGACGACCCGCCGGTAAACGGACCGTCCACGCCGATCTTGATGGGATCGGCTGCGAATGCTCCCGCGGAAAAGGCGATAGCGCCTGCCACGGCGAGAAGCTTGAAACTCAAGGGCATGTCGAAAATCTCCAAGTGTCTGAATGTGTCGGAACCATAGGCGAGAGAGAGAAAACCGAAGAGAGTGACAACCCTAAATGGATGCAAATCGGACGCATTGGGCCGTCCGCGCAAACCAATTACATGCACCCATTCGATGCACCCATCCGGCTCTCATGGCTGCGCCGCTTCAACGCTGCGATTCGGCAAGTTGCTTCCGGCGGTTTTCCCCTTGCCGGGCGAACATCCATCCGGGGTATTCCGCAGGCAACCGGCTGACTTCATCGAGTTGCGCCAGCTCTGCCGCGCTCAGCTCCACTTTGGTGGCGGCCATGTTGTCGGCGAGTTGATCCGGCCGCTTGGCGCCGATGATGACGCTGGTGACCTGCGGTTGATGCAGCAGCCACGCCAGCGCGATCTGCGCGACCGACACGCCGTGCGCCTCGGCGATCGGACGCATCGCATCGACGCAGTCGTACGCGCGGTCCTTGTTGACGGGCGGAAAGTCGAAGCTGGTTCGGCGGCTGCCCTGTTCGCCCTGTTGTTCGCGGCCGTATTTGCCGCTGAGCAGGCCGCCCGCGAGCGGACTCCACACCATCAGCCCCACGCCTTCGCTGCGAAGCATCGGCACCAGCTCGCGTTCAAGATCGCGTCCGGCGATGGTGTAGTAGGCCTGCAGCGATTCGAATCGTGACAGCCCCCATCTCTCGGAGATGCCGAGCGCCTTCACGATTTGCCAGGCGGCCCAGTTCGAAACGCCGACATGGCGCACATGCCCGTGACGCACGAGCTGGTCGAGCGCACGCACGGTTTCTTCGATGGGCGTCGCCGGATCGAAGCCATGGATCTGATAGAGGTCGATGTGATCGAGTTGCAGCCGCTTCAGGCTCGCCTTGACGCCATCCATGATGTGGCTGCGCGAGGCGCCGCGTGCATTCGGCCCGGGGCCTGTTTCGCCGAAGACCTTGGTCGCGACGATCACGTTCTCGCGCGGCACCTTGAGGTTCTTGAGCGCCTGCCCGGTGATCTGCTCAGAGACGCCGTTCGAGTAGACATCGGCCGTGTCGATGAAATTGATGCCGGCATCGAGCGCCGAGCCGATCAGGCGTTCGGCGTCGCTCTGCTGCAGATCGCCAATTTGAGCCCAGATGCCTTCGCCGCCGCCGAAGGTCATGGTTCCGAGGCACAGCTCCGACACGAAAAGGCCAGTGCGGCCGAGAGGATGGTGACGCATGGAAGACAACTCCTTGTTGTGCAGACAAACAAATCGGACTCGCAGCATAGGCGCCCTCCGAAATTCCTGCAGGCGCCGCTACCGCATCCTTTTGGGGCGCCCGAACGTCTTGTCTTTGTCACAGAATGGTTCCGGCGCCGCCGGAGAAAGGATCCCCACGTGAAGCACATGATTCGATACAAGGTCAAGGCCGACCGCGTCGCCGAAAACGAGCGTTCCTCGGCCAAGGTTTACGAGGAACTCCATAAGCTCAAGCCGAAGGGCCTGCGCTATGCCACTTTCCGGCTCGACGATGGCGTGAGCTTTGTGCACATCGTCTCGTATGACCAAGCCGATGGCACCAGCGTGCTGACCGACATGCCGGCATTCAAGGAATTCACCGCGGGCGTTCGCGAGCGTTGCGAGGAGCCGCCGGTCAGGACGGAACTGAAGGAGATCGGCTCATATGGATTCTTCGGCGACTGAGCCCGGCAACGACATCATCGCCACGCTCGAGGAGGGCCGGCGCCAGTTTCTGGCGCTGGTCGATGGCATCAGGCCTGACCTGCATCGCTACTGCACGCGCATGACGGGCTCGGTGGCCGACGGCGAAGACGTCGTGCAGGACACCCTCGCGCGGGCCTACTACCAACTGCCCGAGCTGAAGGAAATGCCGCCGCTGCGGCCATGGCTCTTTCGGATTGCGCACAACAGGGCCATCGACCACTGGCGGCGCGATGCGCATCGCATGGCCGAGCCCATCGAATCGGTGCTCGACATTGCCGACGACGAAACGCGCGAGCCGGACCAGACGCTTGCTCGCCAGCAGGCGGTGCGCGCCGCGCTCTCGTGCTTTCTGCAGCTCGCACCGGCGCAACGCGGCTGCGTGATCCTCAAGGATGTGCTGGACCATTCACTGGAGGAAATCGCCGGGGAACTGGATCTGAGCGTGCCAGCAGTCAAGGCCGCGCTGCATCGGGGACGAACGCAGCTGCGCCAGTTGTCCGCTTCGACGATCGATATTTCTTCGGTGCGCCCGCCCACTGCAATCTCCCCTGCCTTGCGCCGTTATGCCGATCTCTTCAACGCGCGCGATTGGGACGGCGTCCGGGCGATGCTGGCGGACGAAGTTCGCCTGGACCTCGTCTCACGGCGCAAGGCAGCCGGCCGGCGCGAGGTCGAGATCTACTACACGAACTACAGCCGACAGGACGATTGGCGGCTGGTGCCTGCGTGGCTCGACGGGCGCGAAGTGCTGGCTGTCATGCGCGCGCCCGGGGCGACGCTGCCCGGCTACTTCATGGAACTGCAGTGGCGTGAGGGGCGCGTCAGCTTCATAAGGGACTTCCGGCACGTGCCCTACATCACACTGGAAGCGCCGATCGAACTGGCGGATTGAGCGCAAGACCAAAGCGACCAAAGCGCCCTTGTGCCTTGCATCAGGCCGTTGGCGTTTCTCCGGCGGCATCGTCTCCGGTCTCGCGCCGCCCAGAGCCCTTCTTGTTGGCCCTGGCTTCCTTCTTCGCCTTGCGCTCGGCATCCAGCAGTTGCCCGGCCGCAAGCCATTGCGCGAATTCTTCCGGCGTTTCGAGCGTGATGCGCCCCAGATTGCCGCTGCGGAACTCGTGCATGACGATCTCGGCGGCCTTCTGCAAATTCACGCGGCCCTTGCCCAGCAGTGCGCCGCGCTTGCGGCCGATGGCTTCGAGCACCTCCTCGTCGCGGAGGCCCGCAATCGGCTCCAGCTTGAAGCGTGCTTCGACAAGGCCTGCGTAGTGCTGCTTCAGGTACGACAGCAGTTCCAGCGCCACCTCTTCGTCATCGAAAGCATTGCGGCCGATGGCGCCGCTTGCAGCCAGGTTGTAGCCGCTCTTGGCAACGATGATTCGCGGCCACAGCATGCCCGGCGTGTCCCACAGATAGAAGTCGTCGGCCAGCGTGATGCGCTGCTCCAGCTTGGTGATGCCGGCCTCGTCGCCCGTCTTGGCCTTGCGGCTGCCGGTGAGCGTGTTGATCAACGTCGACTTGCCCACGTTGGGGATGCCGCAAATCAGCACCCTCATCGGCTTGGCCATGCCGCCACGTTGCGGGGCCAACGCGTGGCAGGCGTCGATCAGTTGCCGGGCGGGCGCGGCCTGGCCGGCATCGAGACCGATGGCGCGCGTCTCGGGTTGGGCGTTGTAGTGTTCGAGCCAGCGCGCCGTGCATCCCGGGTCCGCCAGGTCCTGCTTGTTGAGCACCTTGAGCCCCGGTTTGTGGCCGGTGAGTTCGGCCAGCATGGGATTGGCGCTGGAGCCGGGCAAGCGCGCATCGAGCAGTTCGATGACGACGTCGATGTCCTTGATGCGCTCGGCGATGGCTTTCTTGGTCAGGTGCATGTGACCGGGGAACCACTGGATGGCCATCGCGAATGTCTTTCTCTGTCTGTGAACGACCCGGGATTGTCGTCAATTCAGATCGTCGCGATAGTCGATCGGAAGGCTGTAGGCTGGCTCGCGGTGCCAGTCCCAATAGGTCTCGAGAAGCCGCTGCGTGATCGGCCCCGGGGAGCCCTGGCCGATCATCTGGTCATCGACTCGCGTCACCGGCAGCACGCCGCCGCCCGAAGTGCTCAGGAACACTTCATCAGCCTCGCGCAGTTCGCCCGCAGGCAAGTCGCGCAGTTCGACAGGCAAGCCGAGTTTCTGCGCGATCTCGATCACGGTACGGCGCGATACACCTTCGAGCACCCCCTCCTTCGGCGTGACGACCACGCCATTGCGCACGCAGAAGATGTTGAAGCCGGGCCCTTCGACCACATTGCCCGCGGCGTCGGTCAGAACGACGGTATCGGCACCCGCATCGAGCGCGCTCAACAGTCCCATGGTGAGATCGTTCCAGTGATAGTTCTTGGCTTTCGGGTCGACCGAACGCGCCGGAATACGCTGCACATCGCTCACCTGCAGGTGCAGGCCGCGCTCCCGCTGCGCTTCATTGGCGATCCACACGAAAGGCACCGCGAAGGCATAGAACTGATTGACCGCCTGCCGCGGATCGCGCGAACCCCACGGCGGTTGTCCGCGCGTCACGATCATTTCGACATACGAACTTCGCAGGCCGCTCTTGCGCACGCATTCGGTCAGCACCGCAACGATCTGGTCGGGCGTGAGGCCAGGATCGAGGCGAAAACGCTCGCAGCTTCGCATGAAGCGCTCGAGATGCACGTCCAGCCTGAAGAACGCTCCATCCCAGACGGTGACCACGTCATAGGTCGCATCCGAACGCAGGAAACCCCAGTCGGTGATGGGAATCGCGGCCTCGGCAATGGGCACGTATTGGCCCCGAATGAAGGCAACCCCGTTCGAGTAGTCAGGCGCAAGCCCAGGTTGGACGGAAGAATTCATGGTTCTGCAAGTTCCTTCGAATGAGTGCACGGCCATTGTGGACATTGGAGCCCGAGGCCCAACTGACCGCATGCTAGAGCCTCTCGCCCAATAGTCGCGAAAGGTAGCAGCATGCAGATTCAAGTGAGAACGAGCAACGGCATCGAGAACAAGGAGGCGCTCGAACGCTGGGCCGATGGCCAGATACGCCAGACCCTCAGCCGCTTCGTCGAAGACGTCACCCGCGTCGAAGTCCATCTCAGTGACGAAAACCATGACGCCAGCGGCGGCGGCGCCAAGCGCTGCGCCATGGAGGCGCGCCTGGCGCATCACCAGCCACTGGCCGTCACCCACCACGCATCCAACATCGACGAGGCGTTTCGCGGAGCGTCGGAAAAGCTGAAGCGTTCGCTGGAGAGCGTGCTCGGACGGCTCTACAACCATCGCCAACGCGATTCGATCCGCAATGGCGCCGAAGGCGATGCGATCGACGCCGAGGGGGATGCGCCTTGAGGGGCGTCCGGGCCCTCGGGCTCCTTGGGACGCTGCTTCTGGCGTGCGGCGTGTCGAATCACGGCTTCGCGGGGAGTCTGAAGGGCAAGATCGTGTTCGCCGGCCCTGCGCCGGCGCCGGTCAAGGTGCCCGTCACGATCGATCAGTATCTGTGCGGCAACGAAAAGGCCGCCGACGACTTGCAGGTGTCGGCGAATCGCGAAGTCCGAAATGCCGTCGTCTGGATCGAGAACGCGCCCGCCGACGTTGCGCCGTCCGTGAATCAGAAGGTCGAGGTCGACCAGAAGGGATGCGCCTTCATCCCCAGGGTCGTCGTGGTCCGAGCCGGCGGGACAGTCGATTTCCTCAACAGCGATCGACTGCTGCACAACATTCACGCCACGCCGAAGGCGAACGTTTCTTTCAATCGAACGCAGCCCATGGGGCGGACGATTCCAATCACCTTTGCCCAGCCTGAAATCGTCCGCATCAACTGTGACTTGCATTCATGGATGACCGCATGGGTGGTCGTCGCGGCGCACCGCTTCTATGCGGTCACCGGCGCCGACGGAACGTTCGCATTCGACGACCTTCCGCCGGGCCAGTACAAGCTGCAGATCTGGCATGAACGCCTGGGAACGACACCGGCGAGTGTCACCGTGAGCGATCGGGAGCCCGCGCAACTCTCGGTGGAACTGAAGCCACGGTAGAGCCGAACGCACAGTCAGACGCCCTCAAGGCACAACGGCGATCTTCTTCGTCGTTTCCCACGCGGCAGAGTGGGTCGGCTCCTCGACTGCCCGGAGCGATCCGCCCTCGTCGAGCGCGATCGTGAAAGTCACGGTCGGCGACGAATACACGGGGTGCAGGTAGGCGCGCGCGATCTCCACCGAGTCCTTGTAGAGCGCGATGTAGCGCACGAAGTGCTCTGACAGAGACGGGTGCTGCGAATCGGCACCGACGCTGATCGTGACGTTGAACCACGCGCCCCGTCGCACGCTGTCCGGCGCTGTGATCTTGGGCGAGTGTTTCGGGTCGGAGCCTTTGTGAACTTCGCGAAACTCCGGCGTGAACTGCTGGACCTGCTCTTCTTCCGCACGCACGCCTGCAGCAGCAAAGCACATTGCCATCGCAATCGTGGCAATGACGACGCGCTGCGCGCCTGGAATGTTCGCTGTTGTCATGAAACCCTCCGCTGACTGATCAGATGTCCGGCAGAAACTGCTTGATCATTCCCAGCAGTTCGCTGGGGCTGTAGGGCTTGGCCAAGTAGCTGGCGGCGCCCGCCTGAAGCGCCTTTTCCCGGTCGCCGCTCAGCGCATATGAGGTGATGACGATGATTGGGATATGCCGTGTAGCCGCCTCGGTGGTCAGGAGCCGCGCGGCGTCGAGCCCGGACATCTTGGGAAGCTGCACGTCCATGAGGATGAGATCGGGCAACTCCTGCTGCGCGAGCGCCACGCCGGCTTCGCCGTCCCCCGCTTCGATCAGTTGACAGGCAGAACGCTTGAGCAACTGCCGGACGATCTTGCGGTTGTACTCGTTATCCTCGACATAGAGGATCTTGCGCTCGGTCATGGATCAACCTCCTTGCTGCGCCCGCCCGCGCGCAATGGCACGGAGAAAAGAAAGGTGGAGCCCTTCCCCAGTTCGCTTTCGACCCAGATGCGCCCGCCGAGCCTCTCAACGAACTTCTTCGAGATGCTGAGCCCGAGCCCCGTGCCGCCGAATTCACGCGTGATGGTCGTATCCACCTGGCGGAATTCCGTGAAGATGTTGTCGAGATCGCACTGAGCAATGCCGATGCCCGTGTCCGAGACGCTGTAGATCAGGTCGTCATCTACCAATTCCACTGCGATCTCCACGCGGCCTTGTCGCGTGAACTTCAGTGCATTGCCGGCCAGGTTGGTCAGGCACTGTGCAAGCCGACCGCTGTCGCCGAACGCTACGGGCAAATCCTCCGGCACGCGCGCGGTGAATGCGAGCCCCTTTTCAGCAGCGATGGAGCGCAGCGATGTTCGCACTGTGTTCACGACGTCACTGACCGCGTAATCGCTGAGCGCGAGTTCCATGCGCCCTGCCTCGATCTTCGACAGATCGAGCACTTCGTTGATCAGACGCAGCAGATTGCGGCCGTTGACCTGTATGTCCGTCAGCGGCTCTTTCAGTTCAGCCGGAACCTCGCCGTAGATCCCGTCGATCATCATTTCGCTGAATCCGAGGATCGCATTCATTGGCGTGCGCAATTCGTGGCTCATGTTGGCCAGGAACTCGGACTTTGCCTTGCTCGCGCGCGAAAGCTGCTCGTTGAGGTCCACGAGCTTCGCGGCCGCCTGCCGCTGGGATTCGTCCAAGCGCTGAAGTTGCTGACTCATGTGGTTCATCCGGTCGGCGAGCACTCCGAATTCGTCACGGTTGGGCACGGAGATTCTGCGCCCGAAGTTTCCGGCCGCCACATCGTCCATGAAAACGGCCGCCGCGCGTACCGGCAAGATGAAGGACCAAGAGATCACGAATCCGCAGAGCCAAGCCAGCAAGACGGCGCTGACTGCAAAGACGGACGTGAGGATCAGCGATCGGCGGTTGGCCGCGCCGACGCTGTCGCGCAGACGAGCCATCCGGCTTTGCTCGACCTCGACGAGTTGGCCCATACGCGACGCGATCCGGTTGTCGAGGAGTTCCTCGCGCTGCAGCAAATCGGCCGTGATGTCCCCCAGCTTGCCGTCGCGAATGGCATTGGCGATGTCGGCCACGACGCCCATGGCATCGTCCTGCGAAGCGCGGATCTGGTCGATCAGCCCTTTCTGGCCGCCGGCCGCCGAGGTGTCCAGCTTGGCCAGTGTTTCGTTGAACCGGTTGTTCTCGCGGAGGATGCGTTCAATAGCGGCCTCGTCTTTCGACAGCAGTGCGAGTGCAGTGAAGTGCATCTGCCGGTCCAGCGCATGCTGGCTCTGCTGCGCCCAGCTGACCCGCTCATGGGCTTGGTCCAGCATGCGGCTCTGCTCGGTGATGTTGACGATGATGAGCAGGCTGGCCACCGCCATGGCGATGAACAAGAGCGTGATGATCAGGAATGCCAGGAGCAGCTTGGTGTGCACCGAAGCGCGAACAGCGGCGACCCTTTGCACCAGCCCGGCAAAAGGCGACTGTTTCAACACCCGCGTTACAAGCTGTTCGAGTTTGATGGCCACTCCATCAAGGGACCGAAGGTAGCTCGCAGCCTTGTGGAACCACCATGAAGCCGCTACATTTTTCGTCTCGGGAGAAAGACGGTGAGAACCCCCCCACGCATCCTCATCGTCGACGACAACGCGACCAACGTCAAGATTCTGCAGGCCCGCCTTGGCAGCGAGGGCTACGAAGTGGTCTCGGCCTCCGATGGCCTCGAAGGCCTGCAGGCGGCGCGCGAACTCTCGCCCGACCTGATCCTGCTCGATGTGATGATGCCCAGGATGGATGGGCTGGAGGTTTGCCGCCGCCTGCGGGCGGACCCCGACTTTCCCTTCACGCCGATCATCATGGTGACGGCAATGTCCGACCTGAAGGACGTCATCGCGGGCCTGGAGGCGGGCGGCGACGAATACCTCACCAAGCCTGTGGACCACGCCGCCCTTGCCGCGCGCGTGCGCTCGATGCTGCGGATCAAGCGGCTGCACGACCAGGTCGAATCGTTGGTTGCACAGGTGAAGGACTGGAACGCTTCGCTCGAGCACCGCGTCGCCACCCAGGTCGCCGAACTTGAACGCGTGGGCCGCCTACGCCGATTCTTCTCGCCGCAACTGGCGGAGCTCATCGTCAGCGGCGACGCCGAGGACCCTCTGCAAAGCCATCGTCGCGAGATCACCGTGGTGTTCCTCGATCTGCGCGGCTTCACTGCCTTCGCCGAAAGCGCAGAGCCTGAGGACGTCATGGGCGTGCTGCGCCAATATCACGCGGCGACCGGCGAACTGATCCTCGCGCATGAAGGAACACTGGAGCGCTTCACCGGCGACGGCATGATGATCTTCTTCAACGATCCGGTGCCCGTGCCGGACGCGGCCGAACGCGCGGTGCGCATGTCGCTGGCGATTCGTGAATGCGTGGGCTCGATCGCCAAGACCTGGGTGCGCCGCGGCTATTCGCTCGGGCTTGGCATCGGCATTGCCCAGGGCTTTGCCACGATTGGCGCCATCGGGTTCGAAGGCCGCTGGGACTATGGCGCGATCGGCACTGTCACCAATCTCGCCGCAAGGCTGTGCGGCGAGGCGGAAAGCAACGAGATCCTGATTTCGCGCAAGGTGTTTGCGCAGCTGGAGTCGATGCTTGAGGTGGACCCGCCTCGGGCTCTCAGCCTGAAGGGGTTTCAGCGGCCGGTCGATTGCTTCAGTGTGCAGGGCATCGGGGCGCCGGCGAGCTGAGGCGTCGACTGCCTCAATGCCGACGCGAGTTCGCCATCGCCTTGCCTACTTCGTTCGTGCCCTGCGCCGCACCGCTCTGAGGCACGATCTCGCCGTGGCGATCGGTCACTTCGGCAAGACGCGCGGCAAGCTGTTCCGGCGCATTGGCGTCGAGCCCGATCCACGTGCCCTGGGTCAGGGTGATGTGCGCAGCCTCGAACACGCCGGCACCGGCGCAAAGGATGGTGCGGTTCGGCGCATCCTGAGCCGCCAGCACGAGCATCGCGGGCACCACGGCTTCGGGCTTGAGGGCATTCAGCACTTCCTCCGGCATCAAGTCTTCGGTCATGCGCGTGGCGGCCGTGGGCGCGAGGCAGTTCACGCGGATGTCGTTCTTGGCACCTTCGATGCTCAAGGTCTGCATGAGTCCGACCAGCGCGAGCTTCGCGGCGCCGTAGTTGCTCTGGCCGAAGTTGCCGTAGAGGCCGGAAGACGACGTGGTCATCACGATGCGGCCGTATTTCTGCTCGTTCATGATCGCCCACACGGCCTTGGTGCAATGCACCGCACCCATCAAATGAACGTCCACCACCAGGCGGAAGTCGGCCAGTTCCATCTTCGCGAAGCTTTTGTCGCGCAGGATGCCTGCGTTGTTCACCAGAATGTCGACGCGGCCCCAGGCGTCTACAGCCTGCCGGACCATGGCCTGCACGGCTTCGAAGTCGGTCACCGAAGCGCCATTGGCAATCGCCTCGCCGCCAGCGGCCTTGATCTCGTCGACCACGGCCTGTGCCGCACTGACCGATCCGCCAGACCCGTCGCGCGCACCGCCCAAATCGTTCACCAGAACCCTCGCGCCGCGCGCCGCAAGAGCCAGTGCGTGCTGGCGGCCCAGGCCGTTGCCCGCGCCAGTGACGATGGCCACGCGGCCCTTGAAGTCGAGATTGCTCATGCCGGAATGCTTTCGTAGGAGTCGTTGACGCGGTGCGTTTTACCCGAAAAGCAGCCGCGAGCACGTCTCCTGCGTGCCAAGTCGAGCGTCCGGTTTACCCAGCGCCCGTTTCGCCGGATTCCTCCGCTCAGGTCTTCTCGCTCAGACGCTCGCAGTAATCCAGCAGCAAATCGATCTCGGCCGATTTGTCGAAGAAGGCGTCCGCGCCCATGGCCCTGGAGCGTGCGCGCATGTCCGGCGTTGCGTAGTTGCTCAGCACGACGATCTTCTGGTGCGCGGCGCGCTTGCGGCACGCATCGACGACGCCGAAGCCGTTGCCCTGCTCGAGAAAAAGGTCGACGATGGCGACRTCCCAATCATCACCGTGCCTTCGCAGCCACGCCACGGCTTCGTCTTCGCCGCTGGCGTGGGCCACTATGACGGCGTCCGTGATGTCTTCCAGAAAACCGGCAAGGTTGTCGCGTATGACGGGGTTGTCTTCGACCAGGTAGGTCTTGAAAGTCATGGAAGAGTCGGCAGTCAGGTTGGAGAGGAGGCTTGCGCCGTGCCGCCCATCTTCGCCAACAATCTTGACGGCCTCGTGAGCGCGGAAGGCCAATCCGGGTAGGCTTCAACCTACCCTGCCCGTCCTCAGAGGGCCGCGCGCTGGCTCACGGGACCTGCTGGCGCTTCCGCCCAGTGGTTCTTGAAGCCCAATCGAGCCGGCGAGACGTATTGCTCCCGGTAGATCTCGAAGGGCATGGTGTCGGCGGCCTCGATCTGCTTCTGCGCATCGATGGACGTTTGCGTCATCTGCTCGAAGGCGGCGCGTTGCTCGGCCGAAAACGGCAAATCCAGCAAACCCTGGCGGGTCGCCTCGGACCGGGCGCGCACGAAGCTCACGAACGAATCGTCGTGCGACTTCATCTCTGCCAGCACGCGCGCCGAAGGCAGGATGGACGGGTCGTCCAAGGCAGCGCCGGCCGCGCGCACGGCCTCGGCGTGCTTTGAGCCGCCGTGCGCGGCGTCGAGCGCAGCCGCGATCGGCTCGAATTCGCGCAGCAGTTCCGAGCCCCATTCGGTCAGCGTCACCTGCGTATCGCCGCGCCGCAGTTGCAGGCCGGGCTCGCGTCCACGGGCCGCCGTGAGATGCTGGTTGTGCGCCAAGTCGGCAATTTCCTTGCCAGTGTCGGGCGGACTGTCCGTCAGCAGACAGTGCAACAGGAACACGTCCAGAAAGCGCATGGTTTGGGCATTGATGCCGACCGGCTCGAAGGGATCGAGATCCATCAGCCGCACTTCGACGTATTCCACGCCGCGCTCGCGCAATGCATGCAGCGGACGTTCGCCCGGATAGATCACGCGCTTGGGACGGATAGTGCCGTAGAACTCGTTTTCGATCTGCAGCAGGCTCGTCGCGAGCTGGTTGTAGTCGCCGCCCAAGCTGCGAATGCCGATGGCCTCATAGGCAGGCCAGGGTCGCGTCAGCGCGTCCTGCAGCGACGCGCCGTAGCCGTCGAGGCTGTTGTAGCTCACCGCCAGCGACGCTTGCGCCTCGCTCTGGTAGCCCAGACGGCCCATTCGCAGTGAAGTGCCATAGGGCATGTACATGCTGCCCTCGCCCAGCGGCTGCAGCTCGTGCGGCCGGCCGTCGACGAAGGTCGAACACAGCGACGGCGAGGCTCCGAACAGATACAGCAGCAAGAACGCATGACGGCGGAAGTTGCGAATCAGCGCGAAATACTGTTCGCTCGACACATCAGGCAGCGACCAGTTGTAGTGAATGCCCGAAATGGTCTGCATGCGCCGCCCATAGCGGTGGCTCAGCCCCATCCGGTAGACGCTCTTCGCACGGCCGATGTTCGAGGAGCCATAGCGCCCGATCGGGATGGTCTCGTCCGTCGGCAGGCCGCAGGGCATGCTGGAAACCCAGAGGCGCTCGTCGCCGGCTTCGTTCAGTACGTGATAGGTGAACTGGTGTACCTGCACCAACTCTTGGAGCGCCGCTTCGACATCCTTGTGCGCGCCGGTGATGAGTTCGAGCTGAGATTCACTGAAATCCGTCGTAATGTGCGGATGCGTCAGCGCGGAACCCAACGCGGCCGGATGCGGCGTCAGCGCGAGCTTGCCGTCGGGCTGCGCGCGCAGGCTTTCCTTCTCGATCCCCCGCCGCACGCCCCTCAGCCGTGCAGCCGAGAGCGCATCGAGGCGCTCCTTCAAATTGCTCATATGGATATGGCTCGTCGTTCTTCGTGGGGCTGGAAGGTAGCAGAAGCCAGAAAGGCGCGCACGGAGCCTGAAATGTGGCCTTTCGGCTTCAGGCCAGGACGCGCAGCAAGAAGCGATTCAGGTCGGCGATTTCCTCCATGCAGACGGAGTGCTCCATCGGGTATTCGTGCCACTCCACCTCGTAGCCCAGCGCCTTGAGCGCATCGCGGCTGTCGGCGGCGCGGGCAATCGGAATGACGCCATCGCGCAGGCCATGCGCCTGGAAAATGGGCGTTTTCTGGTTGGCGGGATGGCGCTCGGCAGCCACCGTGCCGGCCACGGGCAGATAGCCTGAGAGGCCGACGATGCCGGCCAGCCGCTCGGAATGCCGCAGCGCGGTCATGAAAGTCATCGCGCAGCCTTGGGAGAATCCGGCGACGACGATCCGGTGCGCCGGAATGCCGCGCTTCTTTTCGTTTGCAATCAACGACTCGATCGCTACTTGCGAGCTGCGCAAACCAGCTTCGTCCTCCGGCTGTCCGGGGCCAAGAATGTCGTACCAGGCGGGCATGCGATAGCCGCCGTTGATGGTCACGGGCATGACCGGTGCATTGGGAAACATGAACCGCACCGGGCCGACGGCCGAGAGGTCCATCTCATTGGCGATGGGCACGAAGTCGTTGCCATCGGCGCCAAGGCCGTGCATGACGAGGATGGAGGCCGTCGGATTCGGGCCGGTTTCGATTTCGATGGGAGGAAGTGACATGGCCCCGAAGTTACCCCAGAACGCCTTCGTCCTCACGCCGCAGGACTATGCGCGTCGCTGCGCGGCGGCGCGCTGGATGCACTCGACGAACTGCTGCGCCGCCGGCGGCAGGCGCTGTTCGCGGCGCTTGATCACGCACATGCCGAGAGCCGGAATGTCCTCCTTCATTTCGACGCGCTCGATGCCATAGCGCTCGAACGACAGGTCGACCACGGGCTCGACAAAGAGACCCACCAGGTCCATTTCTCCCACCAGCCCGAGCGCGACCGTGACCGATTCGCCAAAGATGACGCGGGCCGGCGGCGTCAGCCCCATTGGCGAAAACAGAGGTACCACCGACTCTCGGCCGAGTTCGCTTTCGCCGGGCAGCACCCATTCTTCCCCGTGCAGATCACGCAACGAGCGGCAGTGGCGCATCGGATGGCCGGTGCGCATTCCGACCGCAAGTTGCACCTGAAACAGCTCGATGCTCTCGAACTCAGGATCGAGCGTGTGGGGCATCACGTGCGCGATCGCGAAGTCGAGGCTGCCGTTTCGCATGCCCGAAAGCATCCACGGGAGAACCGCTTCACTGAAATGCACGTCGACGGCAGGCAGGCGTGTGTGGAATTCCTTGAACGCCGCAGGGAGCACGGTGATCGCGGCCGAATTGCTCACGGCAACCGAGATCTTGCCGGTCGCGCCATCGCGGATCTGAGCGATTTCATCGCGTGCCCGGCGCATGTCCGCCAGCAGAAGACGCGCCCGCGGCGCAAAGGTTTCGCCATAGGTGGTGAGCTCCACGCCCTTGACGCTGCGGGCGACCAGCGGCGCACCCACCGCACGCTCGAGTTCCCGCACGATCTTGGTCACCGCAGGCTGCGATATCCCAAGAAGCCGCGCCGCGCCGCGAATGCTCATCTGCTCGGCCACGGCGACGAAGGCCAGGAGCTGGTTCGGCTTCATGTGAAAACCAAAAGTTATCTTTGAAGCTCAATTATTGTCTTTTCACGATCAGCGCTATTCCCCTAGCATCCCTGCGCGATAACCACATGACACATCAAAACCCATGACCACCGCTTCAAGCCCGGCGCCAATGAGCCGACGCCGGACCATCGTTGCCACCACCATCGGCAACGCCCTGGAGTTCTTCGACTTCACCGTGTATGGCTTTCTCGCCCTGGTGATCGGCAAACTCTTTTTTCCGACCTTCAACTCATATGGCCAGTTGCTGCTGACGGTCGCCAGCTTCGGGGTGGGATTCATCATGCGGCCGCTGGGCGGCATCGTGATCGGCGCCTATGCCGACCGGGCCGGCCGCAAGAAGGCCATGACGCTCACTATCTTCATGATGGCACTGGGCTGCGCGATGATCGCCTTCGCACCGACTTACGTGCAGATCGGCGTGGCGGCGCCGCTGCTGATCGTGCTGGCGCGGCTGATTCAGGGCTTCTCGGCCGGCGGCGAGGTGGGCGCATCGACGACGCTGCTGGTGGAACATGCCACGCCGGCCAATCGCGGCTACATGGCCAGTTGGCAGTTCGCGAGCCAGGGCCTCGGCATCCTGCTGGGCGCGCTGGTGGTCGGCGTGCTGTCCGCGACGCTGTCGCCCCAATCGATGGAAAGCTGGGGCTGGCGCGTGCCGTTCGTGATGGGCATGTTGATCGCTCCGGTCGGCATGTACATCCGCCGCCACCTCGAAGAGTCGCTCGACGTGGCCGACGAACCGGCCCATGCCGCTCCGCGCCGCAGCAGCCTTTCGGAAGTGTGCGGCGAACACGGCAAGACCGTGCTCGCTGCGATCCTGAGCATCATCGGCGGCACGGCGGCGGCTTATGTGATTACTTTTTATATGCCGACCTACGCCATTCGCGAACTGGGGATGCCGCCGCCGGTGGCGCTCTTCGGCGCCGCGCTGACAGGGCTTCTGTCTTTCGGGCTCGCACCGTTCGTGGGCCGCTGGTCCGATCGCGTCGGGCGCAAGCCGCTGATCATCTGGAGTCGCATTGCCGTGGCGGTGCTGATCTACCCGGGTTTTCTGTGGCTCAACGCTTCGCCGACGCCCGCCGTGCTGTTCATTGTGGTGGGCGTGCTCAGCGCGGCATTGGCGATCCAGACCGTGCCCGGCATCACGATGCTGCCGGAGCTCTTTCCCAAACACGTGCGCGCCAGCGGCATGTCGCTCGTCTACAGCGTGGGCGTTGCGCTTTTCGGCGGCTTCTCGCCTTTCATCAGCGCCTGGCTGCTGAATGCCACGGGCAACAAGCTGGCGCCCGCGTGGTATTTGCTGGCGGTCTCGCTGGTGTCGCTGATCGGACTGCTGTGGATGAAGGATTTCACCGGCAAGGACATCGATGCCGCGGACGCGTACCAACCCGCCTGATCGACACTCTCTTCAAGGACCACGACCATGTACAACAGTGCAGCCAGCCGCTACTTCTCGGGCACCTACGCCGAGGCGCGGCACAAATTCCTCGATGCAGCGGCGCAGCGCGGCGCCGCCATCGAATCGTTCGAGCATCCGCAACATCGCGGCGCCCTCGGTGAAACGCTCGCCACGGATGTGGCCTGGCTGGGCAAGCCCGGCGCAACCAAGCTGCTGATCGTCAGCTCCGGCACGCACGGGCCGGAAGGCTTCTGCGGCTCCGGCTGCCAGGTCGCCACGCTCAGCGATGCCGAGCTGCTCTCGCGCATGGAGCAAGCAGGCGTCGGCCTGCTGATGGTGCACGCAGTGAATCCGCACGGCTTCTCGCACCTGCACCGCACGAACGAAGACAACATCGACCTGAACCGCAACCACATCGACTTCAGTGCCCCGCTGCCGGTGAATGCCGCCTATGCCGACGTCGAGCCGTTCGTGCTGCCCGCCACGTGGCCGCCCGGCCCCGCCGACAACGTCGCGATGGCGGCCTACATCGAGAAGCACGGCATGTGGGCGTTGCGCACGGCGATGTCTGCAGGGCAGTACACCTCGCCACAGGGTGTGTTCTACGGAGGCACCGCGCCCTCATGGAGCAACCGCACGATGCGTGGCATCCTGCGCAAGTACGGAGCGGCGGCCACGCACATCGGCTGGATCGACGTGCACACGGGGCTCGGGCCCTATGGGCACGGCGAGAAGATCTACGCGGGCCGCAACGCCGCGGCCGATCTCGCCCAGGCGCGCGCTTGGTGGGGAGCCGACGTGTTCGCGCCTTTCGAGGGGCAGTCGGCCTCCGCCGACGTGTCGGGTCCGGTGGTGTCGGCGGTGTATGACGAATGCCCGCAGGCAAGCGCCGCATTGATGGGGCTCGAATTCGGCACCCTCCCCGACCAGGAAGTCATGACGCGCCTGCGCGCCGACACGTGGCTGCGCCGCCATCCCGAAGCACCGGAAGAACAGCAGCGCACCATTCGCCGGGAACTGCGGGACGCCTTCTATTGCGACAACGAAGAATGGAAGGGCATGGTGCTCGGACAGTCCCGCGTGGTGCTCCTGCAGACGGTGCAAGGGCTCAAGGCGGCATCGGCGGCCTAGAGTCCGAATCTCGCATCAGTGCCGCGCCGCCAGGTCGCGGCACTTCTTCAGGTTGGCATCGAAGCGCTGCGCCAGGCCGGGCTCGCAGGCGTCCGCCGTGGTCATGATGCGGCACATGCCCACGGCCAGAAAGTCCGACACCACTTCGGTACACATTGAATAGCGTGCGAGCGCAGGGTTGTCCCGCGTCTTGAAGCCCCAGCTCTCGGAGAAGTTGAGCATTCGGCCCATGGCGTTCTCGAAATAGTCGCGGTCGCGCTCGGCAATGGCCGTTTCCATCTTGGGGAGCTCTTCGCCCAGGAAGCCCATCGCCGCGCTCGGGAACTGGCTTGCGTCTTGCTGCGAGAACGCGGCATTCGCCGTGAACAGGCACAACAGCGGAGCCATGAGGCGCGCGGAAGACAAGAGAGTGCGGGGGCGAAAAGATTCCATGGTTTTCGGTGGGGCAAGAAGCTGAAAGGCCCGGCTGCCGTAAATCGGCAGCCGGGCCTGTATTTGAACCGATGCCAGCGACTACCAGCTCAAGCGCAGGCCCACCGATCCCTGGATCGACGACTTCACCTTGGCGTCGCCGCTCGTGCTGTAGAGCTGGCCGACTTCGCCATAGAGCGTGGTCGAAGGCGTCAGCGCGAGCGTCGCGCCGGCAGCGACTTCGGTCGACGTATAGCCGGTCGCGCTGGCAATGGACGTGCTCGCTGCCGGCCCGATGAAGGTGGCGACGTCCGTGCCGGACGTTGCGTGATAGACGTTCACTCGCGCATAAGGCTGCAAGCGCCCGGCACTCGTCGCGATGTCGCCCTTTACGCGCACGCCGAGCCGGCCGATCCAGCCGCTGTCGGCGTCCTGTCGAACGACGGCGCCGCTGATCAGCGCGTCGTCGAATCGGCTGTGCTGGTAGGCGATCTGCGCTTGCGGCTCGATGCTCCAGCCTTCGGCGAGCGGGAACGACTTGCCGGTCTCGATCGACGCCGTGGTGCTGTCGGCCTTGCCCGAAGCGCTCAGGTTGCCGTCCGGATGCACGGTGTAGCGATGGCTGCCGCCCTGGAGCACGGCGTCGGCATACAAGCCGCTGCCGTCCATCCACGTCGCATAGCCGGCGAGATAGCGCGATTGCAGGTCGTTGCTGCCGACACGCCCGAAGGTGCCGCGCGCATTGCCGCTCACATCGGCGCTGCCGTCCAGCTGGCCCACATAGAGGCCGGCGCGCCAGTTGCCGCTCGCCAGCAGGTCGGTTCCGGCCTGGAGCCCGCTCACATGACCTTCGCTCTGCGCGGCGGCGACGCCGTTCTGGCGAATGTCGAGGTCGGTGTAGACGGCACGGGCCCATGCCTGGCGAGCGCCGCTCGCGTCAGCCGCCGCGGGCGCGTTTTCGTCGCCGACGCGGCGATGCAGGTTGCCCAGCATCGCCAGATCGGACTGGCGCGATTGGGCCGGCAGTGCGGCGAAGAGCGGGACTTCGGCGCGGTAGGTCGGCACGGTCACCGGCGGAAGCTGGGGCAACTGCGGCACCTGAGGTGCTTGCGGTGCTTGCGGTGCTTGCGGTGCTTGGGGCGCTTGCGGAACCTCGGATGCCGGAGGCTTGCCGATTTCCGGCGGCTCGTTCGGCACGGAGGGGTCCGTCGGCTTGAGCGTGGTTTCCGAGCGCAGGTACCAGTTCTCCCCGGCACCCTTTGCATCGGTCGCATAGAGGCGGTATTCGTACGCGCCAGCGTCGACGTGGCCGTTGGCGAGCGTGAAGGCGTCGCGCGTGGTCTGCGCCGTTGTCTTCGCGCCGTTGAGCGCACTCACCAGCTCGATGCCGTTGCCCGTCGTCTGCGCGCCGAGCCCGCCGAGGTTCGTGACGCGAATCGTCGTATGGCCGCTTGCACTGGCGGTGGGGCCGTTCAAGACCAGGCGATCGCTCACGCTGCTGCTGCCGCCCAGGACGGTGCCGAGTTTGAGCACGGCGTTGTTGCCGACGTAGGCGCCGTTCACGGTCAACGTGCTTCCGGGTGCCGCGCCCAGCAGGCTCACGGTGCCGCTGTTGTTCAACGATGCAACGCTCTGGTTGAAGCCTGCGGTGTCGAGCATGGCGCCGGAGGCCACGGTATGTGCCGACGCGCCGCTGAACACATTGGCCGCGCCGGCCTTGAGCGCGCCCGATGCCACGGTCGTCGCGCCGCTGTAGCTGTTGGCGCCCGAGAGCACCGTGGTGCCGGTGCCCGCTTGCCGCAACGCACCGGTGCCCGAGATGGCACCCGAGAGATCCAGCGTGTCCGAGCGATTCACAACCAGCGTGCCGTTGTCGAGGATGTTGCCCTTCACGCTGCCGGCTGTTCCGCCGTTGCCCAATTGCAGCGTGCCGGCCGAAATCGTCGTGCCGCCCGTGTAGGTGTTGTCGCTGGTCAGCGTCGTGGTGCCGGTGCCCACATGCGAAACCGCGCCGGCGCCGGAGATCAGGCCAGCGAAACTCACCGCGTCAGATCGATTGAAAGCCAGCGTACCGCTGTTGGCGACGTCGCCGACGATGGAGCCCGTCGTGCCGCCGTTGCCCAGTTGCAGCGTGCCCGCCGAAATCGTCGTGCCGCTCGTGTAGGTGTTGTCGCTGGTCAGGGTCGTGGTGCCGGTGCCCACATGCGATACCGCGCCCGTGCCGGAGATCAGGCCCGTGAAGCTCACCGCGTCCGATCGATTGAAGGCCAAGGTGCCATTGTTGACCACGTCTCCAAGGATGGAGCCCGTCGTACCGCCGTTGCCCAGTTGCAGCGTGCCGCCCGAGATCGCCGTGCCGCCCGTGTAGGTGTTGGCGCCTGTCAGCGTGAGCGTGCCCGCGCCGGTCTTGACCAGCGAGCCGCCGGTATCCGTCACCGGGTTGTTGTACGACGCGCCCTTCACATCGAGGAATCCAGGGCCGGTGTCGGAGATCACACCGCCGATCGCGCTGCTGGTACCGAGCGCGCCAACCGTCAGCTTCTTGCTGCCGAGCACCACGTCGCCGTCGCCCGAGAGCTCGCCGACGGAGATGCCGGTGAGCGCGTTGGCGTTGTTGATGAACACGTGGCCGCCCGCGCCATTGCCGATCCTGGCGCCGCTCAGGTCCGCGTTGTCTTGCAGGTAGATACGACCGCCTGCCGCGTCGATGTCGTTGTTGATGGTGGCACTGCCGCCCGTGCTGTTGCCTTCGAAGTACACGCGCGCGCCGCTGCCGTTGTTGATCGTCGAATTCGCTGCCGTCGTGCCGGTCTGGAACTGGATCAGGCTGCCTTCGGCCTTGTTCGTCAACGTGGCGGAACCCGCGCTGGCGCCATTCGCGAACGTGACGCCGGAGTTTGTTCCGAGGTTGTTCGTGCTGACGTGCGTCGTGATGTTCAGGTTGCCCGCATTGGCATTGGCGCCGTCGAAATCGAGTTCGCTGTTGTTGTAGATATCGACAGTGTTGTTGCTCGTGCCCAGCGTGCCGGTGCCTGTCACCATCACGTTGATCCGGCCGGCGGTCGCATCGGCGCTCGTGAGCGAGCCGAGCCGGGTCGAGCCGGTGAATGCGCTGTTGCCGCTGCTGCTGAGCGTCAGGCGCGTGACGCTGTCGTGGCCGTCGAAAGGCGTGCTGTTGATCAGCGACAGAGTCCCGGCGCCGCTGATGCTGCCGCTCATCTTGCTGCCGGCGGTGCCTGCAACGTCGATGGTGCCGTCGGCGGCCATGGTGATCGGCCGGGCGGAGTTGACGGTGTCGGTCAGCTTGAGCGTGCCGCCGTTGAAGGTCAGCCTGCCGGTCGACGCCCCCAGGTTGGCATCGGTGCTCACCTGCAGGGTACCGCCGGAGATGGTCGTGCCGCCGGAATAGCTGTTGCTGGTCGAGGCAAGCGTCAGAGTCCCGCCACCGGTCTTCTCGACCATGCCGGTGCCTGACAGCACGCCCGCGTAGGTCGCATTCGTCGGCTGCGCAAACCGCACCAGTCCGTTGTCAGTGATGGCGGACGGCGCGAATTCCGCCTTCGTCTCCAGCGTGCCAGGCGCATCGACCGTCATGCTGCCGGTGTAGTTGCTTGCATCGGCGCCCAAAACCAGCGTGCCTTCAGCGACGCGTGTACTGGTGACGCCCGAGCCCTGGAGCGGATTGCCGAGGGTCCACGTGCCGCTGTCGTTCTTTACCAGCGACTGAAAGCCCGAAATCGTGTGCGTCAGCGTGTCCGCGCCCGTGCCGTTCAGCGTCAGCAGATTGTTGCCACCGCCGCCGTTGATCGCGCCCGAGACCGTCGAGCCGTCATACAGGTTCAGCGTGTCGTTGCCATTGCCAAAATTCAGCGAGCCGCGCACCTCGCCCTTGTTGGTGAAATCGACGGCGCTGTTGCCGCCGAAGCCCATGATGTTGCCCGTCGTGCCGTTCATGTACTGCATGACGCCGGTCTTGCCGTTCACGACCGTGTTGCTGCCGCCCGATGACTCGAACCAGATCGCCGCACCGCCGGCTTGCGAATTGATCGTGCCGTTGTTGATGATCGTGTTGCCGACGCCGATGGGGTTGACGGCTTCCGCATTGCCTGCCGGTCCGTTCGACTGCACGAGCGCTCCCTGGTCGATCGTCAACGTCGTGCCGTCGTGGAACTCGATCGTGTTGGCGCCCGTGCCGTAGTGCCCGTTGGTGTTGCCAGGCGCACTGTTGACGACCGTCGCTCCGCTTCGAATATGGATGTCAGCGTTGTCGCCCATGCTGATGGCCGTTTGTCCGCCGGTGTTGACCGCTGCGCTCGCCTGCACGTCCACCACCGTGCCGGAGGGGGTGCTCAGGCCGGTTCCGATGGTTGTCTGCTGAACCGCGGGCGGTGCGCAGGTGATCGTTGTTCCACTGGTGGCGCAGTCTGCCGCCGCAGCACCCGCCAAAGCTAGCAGCGTCGATGCGAAGGCGACCTTGAGGGCTGGATTGCTCGAAGCAGGGGCAATGGCGGTGGTCGATTTGCCGGCGCTGTGGGCCAATTCAGACGCAACGGCCCAGACTTGTTGCGAATGGTTCCAAACGACTCTGAAGACACGGTTCATGGGCTGACTCTTTCCTCTTCCAATGTGAAATCCGCATAAAGTGCGAAATGAATACTTACGAATGTAATTCTTCGGTATTCATTTACATTGGAAGAAAATCACAGAACCGGTGCGCGAATGTCCAAAAGCAACAGGAATGTGACAATTTTTCGTACTCTTCTCATGGCGGTAGCCGCTCATCCGTGAGATAGCGCACAAAAATGGGGCATGCGCGCCCCTTAGACTCGCCCCATGGCTTCCAGACCCACCCGAACCCCGCGCATGCTCGAGCGCGGCGTCATGTGCATCCTCATCGGCGCGGCCGTGTTGATTGCCCCGAGCTTTCTTCAGTCGCCGGTGTGGCGCGACACCGTCGGCGGCGCCCACGTGGTCGGCTGGTTTGCCGTGGTGCTGGGGATTGCGCTGGTGTTCGTGGACCTCGTCCAGCGCGCGAAAGGCAAGAAGCGCTGAGGCTCAGTGCCTGCCGAGCGCCTTCTTCGCGCCTTCGACCGCGGCGAGGACGATGGCGCCGGCAATGACGCCGATGCCGGCGTTGGCGCCTATCGACGCGAGGCCGCCCGCCATGGCGCCGGCGTTGGCGGCCCAGGCCTCCAAGGCATGCGCCAGGGGCGGGACACCATGCACGAGGATGCCGCCACCCACGAGAAACATCGCGATGGTGCCGGCGACGGACAGCAGCTTCATCAACCACGGCGCGGCGGCGAGAAGCGCACGGCCCGAGACGCGCGAGACCGCATCTTGCCGCTTGCTCAGGTAGAACCCGGCGTCGTCGAGCCGGACGATGCCCGCCACCAGGCCATAGACACCGATGGTCATGACGATGGCAATGCCTGCCAGCACCGTCAGTTGCGTCACGAAGGGCTGGCCTTGCACGGTGCCCAAGGTGATGGCGATGATCTCGGCGGAGAGGATGAAATCGGTCCGGATCGCGCCTTTGACCTTGGCCTTCTCGGCCGCGACGATGTCCACCGTCGCGTCGGCGATCAGCCTTTCATGGCGCGCCGTTTCGGCAGCGCTGTCTTTCTTGTGCAGGAATTTGTGCGCCAGCTTCTCGAAGCCTTCGAAACACAGAAAAGCGCCGCCGACCATCAGGAGCGGCGTCACCAGCCAGGGCAGCCAGGTGCCGATCAGCAGCGCGGCGGGCACGAGGATCGCCTTGTTGACGAACGACCCCTTGCATACGGCCCAGACGACGGGCAACTCGCGGTTGGCCCGAACGCCCGCCACCTGCTGCGCGTTCAGCGCCAGGTCGTCGCCCAGCACGCCGGCGGTCTTCTTGGCCGCCACCTTGGTGAGGACCGAGACGTCATCGAGCACCGTCGCGATGTCATCCAGCAGCAGCAAGAGACTGGTGGCCATCCGGTCGCGCTCGCGTCAGACGTTTCGCTTCAGGCGGATTTCCTCGATCTTGACGCCGCCGATCGCGGTCGTCTTGGCTGTCTTCATCTCGCGCTTGAAGCCGGCCAGTTCATGGAAGCGCATGGCGCGGTCGTTTCGCAGCGGAACCCAGACGGTGACCACGGTGCAGCCTTCTTCCTCCAGGCCGTCGCGCGCGGCGTCCCAGAGCGCCACGCCGACGCCCTTGCCCCAGTGCTCGGGCTTGACGTAGATCGCCCAGATCTCGCCGGTGGTCGATGGGGTCTTGGGATCGCGCGACCGGTCGAAACCGACGAAACCGACGATCTCGCCGTCCAGTTCGGCCACTTGCACCTGCGGTTCGCTGAATTCGATGGCCTCGCGCCATTTGGCTTCGCGCGTGGCCGGCGCCAGTGCGCTCAGTTGGTCTTCGGGGAGGATGCCCTCGTACGCGGCCCTGGCGGCGGCGGCGTGGATTTCAGCGACGGCCTTGGCGTCGCGCAGGGTGGCGGGGCGAACTTCGTAATCGGACATGAATGCAGGAAGCGAAACGGTAGAAAGGCCTATTGTCGCTGCGCTATAAACTCATCCGCACATTCGCATCATCCGGAGAGATATTCATGGCCAAAGGTCAACAGCGCACCAACAAGGAAACCAAGAAACCCAAGAAGGACACCTCGCCGCCGAAGCCGCCGGGCGCAGGCATCGAGCCGGTACGCACCGTCACGACCGCAGTCATTCCGCGCGGCAAGCTCAAGAACAAGTAATGAACGACGGCGCGCAGCCCCCGGCAGCGCAGAAGCAGGCCCGCAATCCGCTGCACGGCCTCACGCTGGAAGCGATCGTCACCGCGCTCCAGGCGCACTACGGTTGGCAGGGGCTGGGCGAGCGCATCCCGTTGCGCTGCTTCACGAGCGACCCGAGCGTGTCGTCCAGCCTCAAGTTCCTTCGCAAGACGCCCTGGGCGCGCGAGAAGGTCGAAAGCCTCTATCTCTTCATGCTGCGCGACCAGCGGCGACAGCAATCTTCCGATTCCCCGCCGTGATGAAGGCCCTGGTGCAACCGGGCGGATTCAGCTTCGAGACCGAACCGGACCGCACGCTCCTTCAATCCGCCGATGCCGCCGGCGTCGAGCTGCCCAGTTCATGCCGCAACGGCACCTGCCGCACCTGCATCTGCAAGCTGGTGGCGGGCGAGATCCGCTATCGCATCGAATGGCCCGGCGTGAGTTCCGAAGAAAAGGCCGAGGGCTGGATCCTGCCTTGCGTTGCGGAGCCGCTGGGCGACGTCACGCTCGACGTGCCCGGCGCTTTCTCAGCCTTCTAGCTTGACGAGCCGGTCCCTCCGTGCGAGCGAGGGAAAAAGCCTGAACCATGCGGCGGCCACCAGCACGGTGCCGATGCCGCCCGCCACGACCGAGCCCACCGGCCCCAGCAGCGCCGCCGTGGCGCCGGATTCGAATTCACCCAACTGATTGCTCGCGCCGATGAAGATCGAATTGACGGCGCTCACCCGGCCGCGCATCGCATCGGGCGTTTCGAGCTGAACCAGCGTCTGCCGGATCACGACATTCACCATGTCCGCGCCGCCCGAAACCGCCAACGCAATCATCGACACGACGAAGCTGCGCGAAATGCCGAAGACGACCATGCATACGCCGAACATCGCCACCGCGAGTAGCAGCGTGCGGCCGACGCGGCGCTCCACCGGCCGGCGGGTGAGCATGATCGACATGAACAGCGCGCCGACCGCCGGGGCGCCACGCAACAATCCGAGACCCCACGGCCCCGTATGCAGAATCTCCTTGGCGTAGATCGGCAGCAGCGCGACGGCACCGCCCAGCAGCACGGCGAAAAGATCGAGCGAAACCGCGCCCAGCACTGGCTTGCGGTTCCAGATGAAATCGACACCGGCCAGCACCGTCTTGAGCGTCACGGGCTCGCGCGGCGGCAGCGCGTAGACGTACTTCAGACGCAGCACCAGCGCCGAAGCCATGGCAAAAAAGGCGACGGCGGTGCCGTACACCACGCCCATGCCCGCGACGAAAAGGAGCCCGCCCAAGGCGGGCCCGCCGATGATGGCGCCCTGCATGCCTGCCGAACTGAAGGCCATGGCGCGCGGCAGCATCATCGGCGGCACGAGCAACGGCGTCAGCGCCTGCTGCGCGGGCATCTGAAAGGCACGGACGGCGCCGAGCACCAGCGACAACCCCAGCAGCAGCGCGCGCGAATCGTGTGCGCCGTGCACCGCCAGCAGCAGCACGAGCGCAACCGCCCCTTGCACCGCGAAACAGGCGGCGACGATGCGCCCGCGATGATGGTTGTCCACCACGTGCCCCGCGACCAGCGCCAGCAACAAGGCCGGCACGAACTGATAGAGCCCGACCAGTCCGAGATCCCAGGCGCTGTGCGTGATGTCGTACATGTGCCAGCCGATGGCGACCATCAGCATCTGGCTCGCGGCGGTGCCGAACAGCCGCCCCAGCCAGAACTGCATGAAGGCCCGCTCGCGCGTCAGGTCGGAAAAACTCGAAGATCGGGAGGAGGAAGCTGCAGGAGCAGGGGCGGGAACGGGAGCGCGAACGGACATCGCCGCGAGGATAGCCGAGGCCGGTCTTCTAGACTTGGCCCACCGCAACCATGACGACCGAGACTCACCTGCACCTGATCCACGAAGACGCGCATCTGCTGGTCTTCGACAAACCCGCGGGCCTGCTCTGCGTGCCCGGCCGCGGCGATGACAAGCAGGATTGCCTGAGCGCGCGCGCCACATCGCGCTGGCCCGATGCGCTCGTCGTGCATCGCCTGGACATGGCAACCAGCGGCCTGGTGCTGATGGCCCGCAGCCTGGAGGTGCAGCGCGCGCTGGGAGATGCATTCGCGGCAAGGCAGATCGGGAAGCGCTATGAGGCGATCGTCGACGGCCTGCTGCCTGTCAGCGATGAATGGTCTTTGATCGACGCTCCGCTGATGGCCGACTGGCCGCGCAGACCGCTGCAGAAAGTCGACGCGGCCGGAAAGCCGAGCCAGACACGCTGGCGCGTCAAGCGGCAGCTGCCCGATCGCCATTCAAGTCATTTGTGGCTGGAACCGCTCACCGGGAGAAGCCATCAACTGCGGGTGCATCTTCTGTCGATCGGCCACCCCATCCTCGGCGATGCACTGTATGGCGACGAGGATGTCCGCCAACGCGCGCCGAGATTGTTGCTGCACGCCACGGCGCTCGAATTCGTGCACCCGGTTGAACGGCGACTGTGCCGATTCGAAAGCCCGCCGCCCTTCCCCTTCTAAAGCGGCCTCAGAGTTCGCCCTTCACGACGAGCACGGGTACCTTGGCGTCTTGCAGCACGCGCTGCGTCACGCTGCCGAGCAGCAGCTTCTCGATGCCGGTTCGGCCATGCGAACCCATCACGATCAGGTCGGCGCCGATCGCTATGGCGGTGTCGACGATGCCTTCGTGGACCACGTGGCCGTCGATCACACGCTGATCGCTGTGCAGGCCTTCGGCGGCCAGCGCCGCCACACCGCGTGCCAGCGCGGCATTGGCGCTGCTCGTCGCGGCTGCGAGGTATTCGTTCTGGCCGAGCGCGTAATCAGCGCCAACCCCGATGAAGGGGTAGTTGTCCACCACATGAATGAGCGTGATCCGACTGCCGAAGGCAAGAGCCAGCCCGCTGGCCTTGCTGACGGCCAGCATCGACGTTTCGGAGCCGTCGATGGGCACGAGGATGTGATTGAACATGCGAGACCTCTTTCATACACAGAACGGGATGTGCGGGCGCACCGGGCCCCGAATTTACATCCAACCATGCACTGCGCATGTAGGACTTTCTATGGTGCTTGGCGCAGCGCTATTCCCCTTGGAAACTGCCCGCCCGGCAAGTCACGACCAGGGTGTCGCGCCAGCCCGGCTCGCCTTCCACCAGGGGCTGGATCGGCGTCGATTCGTGGATGACGCGCGCGTCGTCCAGCAGCAGCAAGGTCCAGGGTTCCGTCATCGTGAAGCGTTCGCCACGCCGGCCCGTGGCCTCGAAGACGCGGGTTTCGCCGCCCTTGATGTTGTGCCGGCCGACCAGCGCCACCGCCACCACGTCGACGCCGTCCCGGTGTGCGCCCTCGGGCGTCGGCCGACCGATGCCGTCTGCCGTGTCGATGCGAAACTGGTGTGCCTCGACAAACCAGGGCTGCATCCCGCGCAGGCCGCCGGCGACGTCGCCCAGCGCAAGCATCATGCGTCGCCATACCGGCTGCGCCACGGTTTTTTCTTCCATCGGCGCGAACCACCGCTGCATGCCGCCATGCAGCGCGTTGTATTCGACCGGCTGCCAGTGCGCGCGATGCGGCACCTGCGCGAGCGCTGCGCCGTCGACGGTGAAGCAGGCGTGCCGCCGGGTGCGATAGCGGCCGCCGTCCTTGAGGTAGTCGTCGGGCGGCAGTTGGAACCAGTCGCCGTGCAGCGCGTCGAGCTCGGCCAACGGTGCGTCCAGCCATTCGGCGACGCCTTGCGGGCTCAGCACGGCATAGCCGTCCTGGCGCAGTGTGGAGACGAGGCGATCGGGCGGTGTGAATGGCGGACTGAAGGCCGCGTTCACTCCGTCACCTTCACGCCCTTCCAGAAGGCGACGCGGTCCTTGACCATTTCGGCTTCCGGCTTGGGATCGGCGTAGTACCAGGCGGCGTCGGTGTTGAGTTCGCCGTTGACCAGCAGCGAGTAATAGCTTGCGGTGCCCTTCCAGGCGCAGGTGGTCTTGTGGTTGCTGAACGTGACATGGTCGCGGTTGAGCGATTCCATGGGGAAATAGTGATTACCTTCGACGAGCACTGTGTCGTCGCTCTCGGCGATGGTGACGCCGTTCCAGGTTGCTTTCATTTCATATGACTCCAAGGCGCCAGGTTGCGCCGATCGCTATTTCGATTTACATCCACGAAAGTAGCACATTCAATGTGGATGGCGGGAATCCAGCTGCATCAGGAGCGCGCGAATCTCGCGCAGGGGCAAGACGTGGTCGGGCACATGAAGCGCGAGCGCCGAGAGCGGCATCATCGGTGCAAGGGCTTCGTCCGGGTCCTGGACGATCGTCAGGCCACCGGCCTCGTGAATCTGCAGCAGCCCGGCGGCGCCGTCTTCGTTCGCACCCGTCAGCAGAATGCCGACGAGCGCAGGGCCGTAGGCGTCCGCGGCGGAGCTCATCAGGACGTCGATCGCGGGGCGCGAGAACAACACCGGCGGCTCGCAGCTCAGAGAGAAGCAGAGGTCGGACTCGATCGACAGGTGATAGCCCGAAGGCGCGAAATAGAGCGCACCCTCCTCGATGGGCAACTTGTCCTCCGCCTCTCGGACCTCGATCGAAAGGCGCTGGGCGAACACCTCCGCCAGCCTGCTGTCGTGTGGGTCCGGAAGATGGATGACCACGACGATCGGGAGCCGCCAGCCGGACGGAAGGTCCGACAGCAGCGTCAACAACGCATCCACGCCGCCCGACGAGGCGCCGATGACCACGGCGCGCAGGTCCCGTCCCTCGTGCTCGACCGATGAATCGCCCGGCGTACTTGTCATGGGGTCATGTGCCCTTCCTGTAGATGCGCTCGCTGCGGGACAGGACTTCGAATGCGCCCGCATAGCCTGAGAAATCGATGCTCTCCTTGGCGCCGAGTCCGAGAAAGCCGCGATGGCAAAGCGACTCGTGGAACAGCCCGAGGGCGCGGTCCTGCAACTCCCGATTGAAGTAGATGAGTACGTTGCGGCACGACACCAGATGCGTCTCCGCGAAGACGCTGTCGGTCGACAGGCTGTGGTCGGCAAAAATCACACCCGCGCCCAGCGAAGGATCGAAGCGACCCGCCTCATAGGCGGCGGTGTAGTAATCCGAAAAGGAGCGCCGGCCGCCGGCGCGCTGGTAGTTGGCCGTGTAGCCCTTGATCGAATCGATCGGGAAGATCCCCTTGCGCGCCTTCTCCAGCGACGCCGGGTTGATGTCCGTCGCATAGATCAGCGTGCGCTCCAGGAGCCCTTCCTCGCGCAGCAGGATGGCGAGTGAAAACACCTCTTCGCCGGTGCTGCAACCAGCGACCCAAATCTTCAGCGAGGGATAGGTGAGCAGGTGCGGAACGACCTGCCGGCGCAAGGCGAGAAAGTAGGCCGGGTCGCGGAACATCTCGCTCACCGGAATCGTCAGGAACTGCAGCAGCAGCGCAAAGGTGCCCGGTTCGCGCAGCACCTTGTCCTGCAGCGCGGAGATGCTCGACATCTTGAGCTGGTCCAGCGCATAGAGCACTCGCCGCTTCTGCGATGCGCCGGTGTAGTTGCGAAAGTCGTAGCTGTACTTGAGATAGATGGCCTCCATCAGCAGCCGCACCTCGATGTCGACGTGCGAGGGCGGACGCAGTGGGGCGGAAGATTTGCCGGCTGTCACAGGCGCTCCATCTTCGGCATCCACACGCGCAGGAGAGAGAACAGCCGATTGAGGTCCACTGGCTTTGCGGCGCCGATTACGCCGCCGACGAGGGGCAATTTCAGGTTGCGATTGAGCAGGCGCTGGAAATCCTCGGTGTCGATCGTTGCCTGTGGCTTCATGAGTGCTGGGTTCGGGCGCAAAAGGGCAAAACCCTTCGACGATGCACAACCCCGCCCGAATTCATGTCGGACTGCGCCTCGCCGGTGCGTGCGCCCAGCACCTGAAGCCAGCGGTCCGGCAACCGAATACCGCCACACTTGTTACTCCCCGCCTTCGATGTTCGCTGCCAGACTTTGACTTTCCGTATGCAAACATCAGGAGATTCGCCATGAGTGCACCCATCGAGAACCAAGGCAAGCCCGGAGCGCCGGCCATGCAAACGCCGCCGGTCGTATCGGCGCAGGCATGGAAAGCGGCCCACGCTGAAATGCTGGTCAAGGAAAAGGCCCAAAGCCGCGCACGCGACGCCTTGGCCGCCGAGCGCCGGCGAATGCCGTGGATGGAGGTGAAGACGTCGTATGCGTTCGAAGGGCCGCAGGGCAAGGTGAGCCTGCTCGACCTGTTTGACGGGCGGCGTCAATTGATCGTCTATCGCGCCTTCTATGAACCAGGCGTCTTCGGTTGGCCTGAACACGCCTGCCGCGGCTGCTCGATGGTGGCCGACCAAGTGGCCCACGTCGCCCACCTGAACGCCCGCGACACCACCCTCGTCTTCGTCTCGCGCGCTCCCCAGGCGGACATCGCGAGACTGAAGGAGCGCATGGACTGGACGATGCCTTGGTACACCATCACCGACGACTTCGACGCCGAGTTCGACGTCGACCAATGGCATGGCACCAACGTGTTCTACCGTGATGGCGATCGCGCATTCAGGACCTACTTCGTCAACAACCGCGGCGACGAGCAGATGGGCGGTACTTGGAACTACCTCGACATCACGCCTCTGGGCCGGCAGGAAGTCTGGGAAGACTCACCCGAGGGCTATCCGCAGACGCCGACCTACAAGTGGTGGAACTGGCACGACAACTACGCCGAAGAGGCGGCGCCCGACAAGAGGTGGGTCGAGGTGTCGGACGCTGGTGAAGCGGCATTCCGGGCGGAAGCGGCGAAGTCGAAGGCGTAGGCTGTCGACAGGGGTTCGGCAAGGCTTCAGCGGCGCGCCTGGATCATCTTCCAGCCGTTGCCCGAAGGATCGCGGAAGCCGGCGTCGATGGAGCCATAGCGCTCGACCGGCTCCTGGGTGAACTCCACGCCCCGCGCACTCATCTGGCCATACGCCGCGCGGCAGTCGTTCACGACCAGCACCAGTGGCGGCATTGCACCTTTCGCAACGATCGCGCTCAGTGCTTGCGCGGTGGCGGCGTCCAGCATCGGCGGGCCGGGCTTGAACAGGCCGAGCTGGAACGTCGGCTGGTCCGGATGCTGGATCGTGAGCCAGCGATAGTCGCCGTTCTTCACGTCCGTATGGACCTTGAATCCGAGCTTCTCGACATAGAACGTGAGCGCCTCATCCTGATCGCGCACGTACAAACCAGCAACTTCAACACCTTGACTCATGGGATCTCCTTTTATCGAGACCCGTTTATATCGGCCGCGATGCGGCGGCGCTTCTCCAAAACTGCCATCGTGAGATCGGGCCGATGCGCCGCGCTGAGGATGCACGCGGGCACGCGGCCAAGTTCTTGCGCGGCGGCCCTTCTCCGCGTCCGGATCTCGCCGGGGCTTTCGCCGGTGATGTCGCGAAAGATGCGGCCGAACGTGCCGAGGCTGCCCCAGCCGGTGTGAAAAGCGATCTCGGTCACTGACAGTTCGGTGTCGCGCAGCAATGTCGTCGCTCGCTCAATGCGCCGCGTGAGCAGATAGCGATGCGGCGGGAGGCCGAAGGCTAGCTTGAAGGATCGTGCGAAGTGCGCTTCGGAGACGCCGCTCACTTCCGCCAGCCGCCGAACAGGCCAGTCCTCGTGCGAGGCGGCGTCCATGCGATCCTTGGCGCGCAGCAGACGGCGCAACAGCTTGGGGTCCTGCGTCAACCTTGGCTCACCGGAAGTTCATGGCGGGCAAATGATACGGCGCCCCCTCCCCCGATGATCAATCCTTCGCCTGGAGCCAATGCACGCTGAACAGGTGCTCCGGATCCGTCCAGACTGCCGCCGGACTGAAGCCCGCTTTCACGGCCAGGGCGCGCAGTCCATCGATGGTGAACTTGTGCGAGTTCTCGGTGTGGATCGTCTCGCCTTCCTCGAAGCTGAAAGAATGGCCGTCCAGCTTCACCGTCTGGGCGCGGCGGCTCACGAGATGCATCTCGATGCGCCGAAGCGGCGAGTTGTAGAAGGCGCCATGCGTGAAGCCGTCGAGATCGAAATCCATGTCGAGCTCGGCGTTGGCGCGCCGCAGCAGGTTGAGGTTGAAGGCCGCCGTCACGCCTTGCGCATCGTTGTAGGCCGCGTGCAGCAGCGCCGGATCCTTCACGAGATCGACCCCCAGCAACAGCCCGCCACCACGAAGCAGCCGCCGCGCAAGCTGCAGGAAGGCCAGAGCTTCGTCGGGGCTGAAGTTGCCCAGCGTGGAGCCGGGAAAGAACCCGACGCGCTGCCCCAGGCCCTTCTCGCGAGAAGGCAGCACCAACGGCATCGTGTAGTCCGCCACCATCGGCTGCACCGCAAGGTGCGGATAGTCCTTGCGCAGACGTTCGGCCGCGGCTTCGAGGTGTTCCCCCGAGATGTCGATGGGCACATAGCGCTTGGGCGCCTCGAGCGCGTCGAGCAACAGCCGCACCTTGGTGAGAGAGCCCGCACCGAATTCCACGATCTCGGCATTGGGTCCGATCTGCGCGGCGATCTCCGGCGCGCATTCGGTCAGGATGCGGACCTCCGTGCGTGTCGGGTAGTACTCGGGCAGTTCGCAGATGCGATCGAACAGCGCCGAACCCGCGACGTCGTAGAAGAACTTCGGCGAAATACTGCGCGCATCGAGACTCAGGCCGGCGTGCATCTCGCGGGCGAAGTCGGACAGTGGCGCAGCCCGTTGTGCCGCACGGAATGCATGGAGATTGAATGCTGGAGTGCCCATCAGAGGTCTTTCGCGAGCCGCAGCCCCGAGAACTGCCAGCGTGCCGCCGGCGGAAAGAAGTTGCGATAGCTGGCCCGTGCGTGCCCTGGCGGCGTGGCAATGCTGCTGCCTCGCAACACGAGTTGGCCCACCATGAACTTCCCGTTGTATTCCGCCGCGATGCCCGCGAGCGGCCGAAAGCCAGGATAAGGATCGTAGGAAGAACGTGTCCACTGCCAGACGTGCCCGGTCATCTGGGAGATGCCCGGAGCGTCGTACGCCGCTTCCCATTCGAATTCGGTCGGTAGCCTCGCGCCCGCCCACTCTGCATAGGCGGCGGCTTCATAGAAGCTCAACTGCGCGACAGGCGCCTCCGGCTCCAGCGGCCGGACGCCGTGCAGGCCGAAGATCTGCCAGGCCGAGGTGCCTCCGTTCGAGCCCTGGTTGGGGCCCTGGTGCATCAGCCTCTGATCACCGGCAGCGATCCAGTACGCCGGGCAACGCCATCCCTGCGCCTGGACCGTCGCCCAGCCGTCCGAGAGCCACAGTTCGGGCCGCTCGTAGCCACCATCGGCGATGAACTGCGCGTAATCGCTGCAGTTCACGAGGCGGTCGGCAATGGCATAGGGCCGCAGAATCGCGGCGTGGCGCGGGGTCTCGTTGTCGAAGGCGAAGCCTGGTCCGTCGTGACCCACCTCGACCAGGCCGCCGGGCATGGACAACCATTGCATCGGCCGTGCGACCGAAGCCAGGCGCAACGAAGGACCCGGCGCTGGACGATAGGCCGGCAACAAGGGATTGCACGACAGCGCATGCAGGATGTCAGTGACGATGAGTTCCTGATGCTGCTGCTCATGATGAAGCCCCAGCGTGACGATGCTCTCGATCGCATGCCAGTCCGTGTCGCTCGCGCTGCCGAGCAGCGCACACACCGCCTCGTCCACATGGCGGCGATAGGCATGCACCTCCTCGAGCGACGGGCGCGTCAGCAAGCCGCGCTGCGGACGCGGATGGCGCGGCCCCAAAGCTTCATAGTAGGAATTGAAGAGGTAGTGAAACCGCGGATCGAACACGCGGTAACCACTTGCGTGTGCCTGGAGCAACACGGTCTCGAAGAACCAGGTGGTGTGCGCGAGATGCCATTTGGTGGGGCTGGCATCGGGCATCGACTGGATGCACTGGTCTTCGGCCGAAAGTGGCGCCGCCAGCGACAGGCTGTGGGCACGCACCGACTGGAAACGCTCGCGCAGTTCGTCCGCCGCGGGCGCGGCCGGCCGGATCAGGTTCATGGAATCTCCAAGATTCGTCTTGACGGGTTTTAGCCCACGCACGGAGGAATGCGCCGTAGGACAAGGGCTCGCTCAAAGCTGCAGGCGAACCATGACCAGGCACAGCGGAACACGCCAATGTCGCACAAGTCGGGAACGCTTGCATGACCCCGCGCTGCGTATCATCCGGCGCATGAGCACCACTACAAACACCGGCCGCCCTCATGTCGTGATCGTCGGCTGTGGCTTCGGTGGCCTGGAGGCTGCACGCAAGCTGCAGAAGGCCGAAGTGGACATCACGGTGATCGACAAGACCAACCATCACCTCTTCCAACCCTTGCTCTACCAGGTCGCTACGGCGGGACTGGCCGCGCCGGCCATTGCGGCGCCTGTGCGACTGCTCTTCAGGGAACAGTCGAACGTCACGACATTGCTCGGAGAAGTCATGCACATCGACCCGGCAGCGCACGAAGTCCAGTTGGCGGACGGCACGCGCATTGCATGGGATCACCTCATTGTTGCGGCAGGCGCGACGCACAGCTATTTCGGCCACGATGAGTGGGAAAAGATGGCGCCCGGTCTCAAGACGCTTGCCGATGCCTTCGAGATCCGTCGCCGGATCCTGCTGAGCTTCGAGGCGGCCGAAGTCGAAAGCGACCCCGAACGCCGCCGCGCGCTGCTGACTTTCGCGGTGATTGGCGCGGGGCCGACCGGCGTCGAGATGGCGGGCACGCTTGCCGAGATCGCCCGCCACACGTTGTCGGGCGAATTCCGGCACTTCGATCCGGGCAGCGCGGAAATTCTGTTGATCGAAGGTGGTCCGCGCGTGCTGCAGGCCATGCCGGAGTCGCTGAGTCAACGTGCACTCGAACAACTCCAAAAGCTCGGCGTGCAGGTGCGCCTCAACGCAAGGGTCACGTCGGTCGACGCCGGAGGATTGCAGGTCGAATCGCCCTTCAGCGACGGCGGCGCAGGCGTCGGCAGCCATCGCATCGCGTGCAACTGCGTCATCTGGGCCGCAGGGGTTGCCGCATCGCCGCTGGGCCGTTTGCTGGCGAGCGTCACCGGTTCCGAAACGGACCGCCCGGGCCGCATCAAAGTGTTGCCCGACCTGAGCTTGCCCGGTCATCCGGACATCAGCGTCGTGGGCGATCTTGCGGCCGCGATGAGCTACAGGCCCGGCAAGGAGCCCACGCCCGTGCCCGGCGTCTCCCCGGGCGCCAAGCAAATGGGCCGCGCCGCCGCGTCGAACGTCCTTCGGCGCATTGCCGGCCAGCCGACCGAGCCCTTCCGCTACAGCGACTACGGGAACCTCGCCACCATCGGGCGCAACTCGGCCGTCGTCGACCTGGGCACACCCTTTGGTCCCTTGCGCTTCTCGGGGCGCATGGCGTGGCTGTTCTGGCTCTTTGCACACGTGTATTTCCTGATCGGCTTTCGCAATCGGATCGTCGTGCTGATGGATTGGGCCAGCGCGTACTGGAGCTTCCAGCGTTACGCGCGCGTGGTCGCGGACGTCAGGGAAAGAGGTGAATCGTGAGAATCCGCCCGTTCGAGCCGGCGGACGAAAGCACTGTCGTTGCGCTCTGGCGCGAGTGCGGCCTGACCCGGCCTTGGAACGATCCTCATCGGGATATCCAGCGCAAGTTGAGCGAACAGCCGGAGCTGTTTTTGATTGCCACGATCGATGATGCGCTGGTCGGCACGGCCATGGTGGGCTTCGACGGACACCGCGGCTGGGTCTATTACCTGGCGGTATCGCCACTGCACCGCAAACGATCCATCGGCCGCGCGCTCATGCGCGAAGCCGAGAGGCTGCTCATGGAACGCGGTTGCCCCAAGATCAATTTGCTGGTGCGCTCGTCGAACACGGACGTGATCGCGTTTTATCGCGAACTGGGGTACACGCAGGACGATGCGGTCAGCCTCGGTCGGCGCCTCATCCGCGATACCCACGATACGGACATCTAGGCCAAACGCCTACGGCTTCGCCGGATGATCGCCCGCGGGCAGCAAATCGGCATCCGTCAACGTCTTCAGGAAAGCGACCACGTCGCGAATCTCCGCTTCCGTCAACGCCGGCTTGCCCCCGCGTTTCTGGCCGAAGGGTGGATCGGTGTTGATGTTGCCTTGGTACTCGGCAGGCAGATCGTCGAAAGGCTGTGTCTTGCCCTTGGCATCGCGCCCATACCAGCGCTCCGGCGCAGTGTCGCGCTGCGCGTAGAAGCGCACCGCGTCTTCCAGCGAATGAAAGATGCCGTTGTGAAAGAACGCCTGCCGCACCGCGACATTGCGCAGGCTCGGCGTGCGGAACAAGCCGCAATACTCGGGATGGTCCTTGAGGTCGGTTCGGATGGGCCCGCACAGGCCGAGGTCGTGATAGTCCGGGTCGGCATTCGCTGCCAGGCCCCGGTGGCGCGGCACGCCGATGGCGATCATGCCGAAATCGGTGAAGAGCGGAAACGCGCCGTCCGCGGTGCGGTCGCTCAGATGGCATGAAGCGCAGTTGCCTTTGTCCTCGGCCTTGAAGAGCCGCAGGCCGCGCGTTTCGGCGGCGCTCAGCTTTTGCTCGCCGCGCAGCGCCGCGTCGTACTTGCTCGTGAAAGGATAGAACTCGGCGGGCGACTGCTGGAAGACTTCCAGCGCGAGGCCCGCCGCGCGGAATGCCGCCGTTGGATCGTCGAACAAGTCGGCACCGAAGACGGCGCGCATCTCGTCCACATAAGCGGCGCGCATCAGCTTGCCAGAGACCTCATCGATCGAGGCATTGCCCATCTCGGCCGGCGACAGGAGCGGCAACCCGGCCTGTTCGTGCGCCGAACCGGCACGGCCGTCCCACATGTGCCCACCCGTCGGGCCGGCGTCGATGCTGTCGTCGCCGTCGTTGTCATGGTGATGCTCCGAAAACGCCGTGAGCGTCTCGAGGTAGCGGAGCGACGGCGTAGCGCGCGGGCCTTGCGTGCGGCCGTCAGCGCCGCCCCATTGCACCGACAGCGCATTGGGTGGACCGAACGCATGTTGCGGATCGTGGCAACTGGCGCACGACTGCGCTCCCGATGCCGACAGCGACGGATCGAAGAAGATCCTGCGCCCAAGCGCCGTCAGTTGGGCGGCTGTGGGCTGCGCTTTGCCAGGCACCGGTGCGTAAGTTGCGCCGACATACGCGGGCACCGGCGATGCAGGCTGTGCAACAGGAGCGGAAGGTGCAGCGCGATCGCAAGCGGCAAGGGCGACACATGCCAGCGTGAGAACACCCAACCGGAACCGGATCGACAGGAACAGAGTTGAGAGCCGCATTGCGCGCGCAGCATAGGCATCGAACATGACAGGCGCATGACTCTCACAGCGCTCCCACAGCGATCCGTCTTTCATCTGCAATGAATTTGTCATGGGGGGAAGCGAACATCTCGGCCGCCGGTATTCGCCGGACTCATCGACATCTCATAACTCCACACATGATGAAAAGCTCTGCAACTTCCCGTGCCACTTTGGGGCGAATCGTGCACAACCCGATGGTTCGCCTTTCTCCATGGCCCATCTCGATCGTGACGGCCGCGGTCGTCGCCGCGTGCGGTGGCGGCAGTGGAGGGTCGGGCTTCGGCGTCGCGCCGGTCGGCACGGGCGGCACGGCCACCACTTCGGGCGTGGTCACCGGCAGCTACTACCGCAATGCCAAGGTCTGCATCGACGCCAACAACAACGGCCACTGCGATGGCAACGAAGCCAGCACGACCACGGATGCCAACGGCGCTTTCAAGCTGACCGGACAAGGCGCTGTCGTGGCCGAGATCGGCACGTCGAGCAAGCGCTTCGACCCGGCGACCGGCGTAGAAAGCCCCGTGACGCAGCCCCTGGTGTTTCGCGCACCTTCGGGCGCAAACAACGTGATCAGCGCCATCAGCACCGAATTGGTCGCGATCATGGATGACAACGGCGGCGACCTCGCCGCCGCGCGCACCGCCCTCGCCAAGCGCCTGGGCGTGAGTGAAGCGCAACTGACGGCCGACCACAACAAGATCGACGACAAGGGCGTCAAGGGCCTGCTGCAGGCCGAGATCGACCAGGCCATCGAACGCATCGCCGAAGCCGTTGCCGAAGCAGGCTCGGGCGGCGACGTGGTCCAGGCACTGCGCAACCGCCTTGCACTCGACAAGATCCATAACGTGGTCGTCATCTACGCCGAGAACCGCGGCTTCGACAATCTCTACGGCCTCTATCCCGGCGCGAACGGCATTCCGGGCGTCAATCCGACTTCTACCCCGAGCAATCCGGAACCCCAGAAGGACTTCGACGGCGCTGCCCTGCCCGCGCTGCCGCCAGTCTGGAGCGGCGTGACGATCGCCGGCCAAGCGGTCACCATCACGCAGGCGCAGACCGTCGGCATGCCGAACAAGATGTTCCGCATCGACGATTCGGCCGGCTTCTTCAACACCGGGATCATGGTCGGCCAATCGACCATCACGCGCGATCTGGTCCACCGGTTCTACAACAACCAGATGCAGATCAACGGCGGCAAGAACGACAAGTTCGCCGCCTATTCCGATGCGGGCGGCCTGAGCATGGGCTACTTCGACGGCAGCAAGATGCAGTTGTGGAAGATCGCTCAGCAATACACGCTGGCCGACAACTTCTTCATGGGGGCGTTCGGCGGCTCGTTCCTGAACCACCAGTACCTGGTCTGCGCCTGTGCGCCGACCTACCCCAACGCCGATGCCGATACGTCGCCAGCCAAGGGCGCGATCTCGGCCATCGACGTCGATGCCAACGGCAACTTCGTCCGGCTGACGCCCGCAGCCACTTCGCCGGCATCGGTGCTCAGCGGCGCGCCCGTCTACAAGAACGACAACACGCTCACGCCGAAGGATGCGAGCGGGATGTTCTATGCCGTCAACACCATGCAGCCGCCCTATCAGCCGAGCGGCAACGCACCCGCGGCGGGCGACACGACCAAGCTCTATGCCGATGCAAGCAAGGCCAACACGCTGCCGCCGCAGACGCAGGCCACCATCGGCGATCTGCTCGACAAGAAGGGCCTGAGCTGGGCCTGGTACGGCGGCGCATGGAACAGCACCACGGCCACCGCCGAAGGTGACCGCAAGTTCCCTTCCACCGATCCGGCGGCGCCTGCGGCAGCGGTGACGCCGAACTTCCAGTTTCACCACCAGCCCTTCAACTACTACGCCGAGTTCGATCCGGTCGCGCACCCCGACGTGCGCGCGGCTCACCTGAAGGATTTCGACGCCGACTTCCTGAAGGATGCCGCCGCCGGCAAGCTGCCTGCCGTGGCCTTCTACAAGCCGCAGGGCAATCTCAACCAGCACAATGGCTACGCCAACATCACGGATGGTGACGCGCACATCGCCGACGTGATCGCCAAGCTGCAGGCCAGCCCGCAATGGAAGAACATGCTGGTCGTCGTCACATACGACGAAAACGGCGGCTTCTATGACCACGCCACCGTGCCGAAGGGCGACCGCTGGGGTCCCGGCACGCGCGTCCCGGCGTTGATCATCTCGCCCTATGCCAAGAAGGGCTTCGTCGACAAGACGCAGTACGACACAGCGTCGACGCTGCGCTTCATCACGCACCGCTGGTCGCTGCCGCCGCTGCCGGGGCTGGTCGAACGGGACGCGGCGCTGCTGAAGAACGGCGGCAAGCCGATGGGCGACCTGACGGCCGCACTGAACTTCAGCAACAAGTAGTCGGCAGGTCCATCCCAAGAGACGCCGAGCGGCGTAGCATCTGCGGCCATGTCGCGCATCGAACAGAAGCTCCAATCGCTCGGCCTGTCATTGCCACCGCCGCTCTCGCTGCCACCGGGCGTGGCCTTGCCTTTTCCTTGGGTTCGCATCGTGGGCCGCCGCGTGCTGATCTCCGGGCACGGGCCTCAAACGCCCGTGGGGAGCGTGGCGGAGCCACGGGGCAAGGTCGGGCGAGAACTCACCCTCGAGCAGGGCTACGAGGCGGCGCGACTCACGGCGCTGGCCGTCCTTGGCAGCCTGCAGCGGACGCTCGGCGACCTGGACCGCATCTCGACGTGGGTGCGCGTGTTCGGCATGGTCAACGTGGCGCCTGGCTTCAACAGGACGCCCGCTGTGATCAACGGGTTCTCAGACCTCATCATCCAGCTCTACGGACCGGAAGCCGGCGCTCATGCGCGCAGTGCGATCGGGGTGGCGGAGCTGCCTTTCGATATTCCGGTCGAAGTCGAGGGTGAGGTCGAGCTTCGGGACTAGCGACTGGCTGTCGACGCTAGACGAGTGCCAAGTCCTTCGGCGGCACCGCGTCGAAGACCCGCCCGAGTTGCGCCGGTGAGAGCCCGTACATCCTGCGGAACAAGCCGCCGAACACTGCCCGGTATTCATTGAGCACGGGATAGTCGCGGTTCTGGAAGAGACGATCCTGCGTCACCGCCACCTGCTCGCCGAGCACGCGACCGCCTGCTTGCGCCGAAAGTCCGCCGCCCATGACCCAGTAGACAGTGCCATGGCCGTGATCGGTGCCACGGTTGCCGTTCTCGCGGAAGGTACGGCCGAATTCGCTGATGACCACGACGACCGAGTCACGCCACGCGTCGTCACCCATCTCCGTTGCGAAGCCGGCCAGCCCGCGCCCGAGCTCGTCAAGACGATTCGCCAGATAGCCCGTTGCACCGCCCTGCCCCACGTGCGTGTCCCAACCACCCACGTCGACGAAGCCCACGTCAAAGCGCTCGCGCATGAGCCGCGCCATGCGCCGCGCGACGAGTTCAAAGCCCCTGGCGCTCATTGCATCGCGGCTCGCCGCCTGCATTTCTGCCTGTACCGCGCGCTGCACTTCGTCGCGCACCTGAAACCCTTCCGCCACGGGCTGCGCCAGCGCCGTGTTCCGGTACATGGCCTGGATCACCTTGCTCTGGCTCTCGTCGATGCCCTGGCGCCCGACGCCGGCGAGCGCCATGTTGGCCGCCTTGGCGTCACCGCGTAGCGCGATCGGCAACTGGTTGGTGAAGGCGATCGGCGCGACCTCGGTCACCGGGCCTGCCCCCAGCACACCCGCCAGACGATTCAGGAAGCCTGAGCGGTAGTCGCGGCGCCGGTCCAGCGCCTGTCCGAGTTCGATCGAGTCCTGCGTTTCGAAATGGCTTCGCGTGAGATCGTCCGTGCCGGCAAAAGCAACGAAGGCGGCCTGCTTCTTCTGGAACAGCGGAATCACGCTGGTGGAGAGCGCCGGATGCAGGCCCCAGTCGGCGTCGACCGAAACCGCGCCGTTCGGTTGGCCCGGCCGCGCAATGGCGATGTTCGGGCGCGACGCATAGTAGAAATCGCTCGACACCGGCACCAGCACGTTGGCGCAGTCATACGCGCCACGCAAAAAGACGATCAGCAGCTTCGCGCCGCCGGCCGCGGGCGCCGCCATCAGCCGGCCTGCCGAGGCGCAGGCCGATGTCGCTGCGAGCAGTTGGAGGAGATCGCGTCGCTGCATGTCGGCTCCTTCAACGGTGCATCAGCTCGGGTGATGCGAGCAGGAAAGTGTTCCATTCCTGCGGAGACTTCGCCTGCGCCAGTGCTTCGCGCGTGTCAACACTCATCGACGGCAAAGCCGCTTTCACGGTCGGCGAATCTGCCAGACGGGGCGGCTTCGGCTTTTCGCCTGCTGCACCGTCATCGCCGCGGAACAGCACGGCGCCGTTCGCACCGATGGCACGGGCGATCTCGAAGCGGGTGGTCATCTGCCCCGCGCTCGCCCAGGCGTCCTGCGTCAGCGAATAGCCGTCCGGCGTCTCGCGGGCGTACAGCGGCTCGCCCATCCGGTTGAGCCAGCCGATCATCGGGTTCACGTTGGTCACGACCCGTCCGTCGTCGGCCAGGCGCACGCTCGCGATCACGTAGTGCACCGGATCGCGAAACTTCTGGCCGAGAGATGCGGTGAATTCGGGCGACTCGAACATCGTCTGCAGCGTGGCGGCAATATCTCCGTCCGTGCGCTGGAAGGTGCCAGCCATGCGGTCGACCAAGGCTTGCGGTGGATCGTCGGCAACGAAGTAGATCGCCAGCTTGCGCGAGATGAAGCGCGCCGTCGCGGGCGCCCGCGCCAGTCGATCGAGTGCCTCGTCGACTTCGGCAAGCGCGCGCTGGGTCATCGGCTGGCCCAGCAGCACTTTCGGGCCATAGTCGTGACGGTTGGGATTGAACTCGAACAGCCCTTGCTGGACGTAGTCGCCGCGAAGCTCGGGGCGGATGTTCGGCGCGGGCGCGTCCGGCGTGCGCCTGCGGACGCCGACGCCCGTCAGCACACGCGCCAGCTCCTGCACGTCGGTCTGCGAATAGCCGCCGCCGACGCCCAGGGTGTGCAGCTCCATCAGCTCACGCGCGTAGTTTTCATTGATTCGGTTGGCGGCGTTCTGCGCGTTGTCGAGGTAGCCGAGCATCGCGTGGTGATGCGCCGTCGCGCCCAGCAGGTCGCGAAACCTGCCGAGCGCATGGGGACGGATCGCCGTTTCCTCGTAGTCGCCCACGAGCGCTCGAAGGTTGTTCTTGCGGGCGTTCACGTTGAAATGGTTCATCCAGAACCAAGTCATCTGTTCCTGGAGCTGGTTGGGCGAATAGAGCGCGCGCAGCAGAAAGCGCTCCTGGGCCTCGCGGGCAAGGCGTGTCAGATCCTGCTGGTAGGTCCGCTGCGCTTCTTTCTTCTGGTCCTCGCCGGGCAGCGTGTCGAGTGCGCGCCGCTGGGCGGCAAGCGAAGCGACCATTTCATCCAGGGGCACCCGGGAAATCGTCATCGCATCGATCCGCGCCTGCGCCTGGGGCGGCAGCGCCGCGGCGGCGGGGTGCAACTGGTCTCGCAGCCATGCGGGGAGGCCTTCATGCGCGAGCTGCTTTTCGGTGGCGGCGTCGGCGCCCCAGGTCACGCGATCGAGCCAGCGCAGCTGGGTCGCTTCGTCGGCGGCGACCACCTTCGGCAATGGTCCGCGAGCAGAAGGCATCGCACAAGAGCCCAGCGCCATCGCGCACGCAAGCGCTAAACCTGAAGCGGCGGATCGGCCATCCATCATCGGGACTCCATTCCCCGTTCGGCGCGGGGCTGCCTCACTCAACCGGCTGGCGACGCCACCGGTTGACGTTCTTTACACGACGCCGCCGCGTTCAGGCCATCGCAACACTGGGCGGCGCCGCACCGGCGATCTGCCGCAGGGCGCGCTCGAACACTTCCACCGGCTGGCCGCCGGAGATCAGGTGCCTGTTGTTGATGATGACGGCGGGCACCGAATGAATGCCGGCGTCGGTGTAGAGCCGCTCGCGTTCGCGGGTTTGGGCGGCGAACTCGTCGCTTTGCAGGATGGCGCGGGCACGCTCCCGATCGAGGCCGGCTTCGCCCGCGAGGCGCACGAGCAATTCCGGGTCCGAAGGGTTCTCGCCATCGGTGTGGCAGGCCTTCAGCAGCGCCTTCTTCAAGGCGACCTGCTTCGCCACATCTTCCAGCTCGGCCCAATGGAGCAGCCGGTGCGCATCGAAGGTGTTGTAGACCCGGGCGCGCCCCTCGGGCCGGAATTCGAAGCCGACGGCCGCCCCCCGCGCCCGGATCGCTTCGCGTGACTGCGCCTGCTGCTCGCGGGTGGAGCCGTACTTCTCGTGGATGTGCTCAAAGGCGTCCTGCCCTTCGGGCGGCATCTGCGGGTTCAGCTCGAAAGGCTGGAAGTGCAGTTCGGCGGTCACTTCGGGGGCAACGTTCTTGAGAGCGGCTTCGAGCGCGCCAAGCCCGACGGCGCACCAGGGGCACGAGATGTCGGACACGAAATCGATGTGGAGTCGGGTAGGCATCCCCCAATGATGGCGCCGCCCGCGCGGCTTTTCAACCTTCGGGTGCGGAATCTCGCTGCTGAAGTTGCGCCGTCGCGGGCGCTGCGAGTTCACGCTCGAATTGCGCGACCAGCCCGCGCAGCGAGTTGCTCGACCTATCGCGGGAGTCAATCGCCCGGCGTGCCTCGGGCGCGGGTGGAAATCAAAGGCTGCGCCAGAAATCCATCAGCAGTTGCGTGAACTCGACCGGCCGCTCCACGGCGCTCAGGTGGGCCGCATCGATCGTGGCAAGACGCGCCCCCGGAATGGCTGCAACCATGTCTTCGGACAGCGCGGGCGGCGTGGCCTCGTCGCGCGTTCCGGCGATCACCAGCGTCGGCACGGCAATGCGCCGGTTGCTTTCGCGAAAGTCGATGGCGGCCACGGCGTTGCAGCTCGCGATGTAGCCCTTGGCATCGCAGCCCAACAGCGTCTGATTCAGGGCGCGGCCGGCTTCCGCGCCCTCTGGCGTCGATACGAACTCAGGCGTGAGCCAGCGCGCCACCGCGCCGAGAGCGATCGCCTCGATGCCCTGCGCTTCCACCATCTCGACGCGCGCGCGCCAGGGAGCGGAGTCGGGATAGTGCGCGGCCGAGTTGGCAATGACCACGCTCTTGAGCAGCCTCGGATGCCTGGGAGCCAGCGCCTGCGCCGTCATGCCGCCCATGGACAGCCCGACGAAGTGCACGGGCTCGCCCGACGCTTCCCGCGCAATCAGTTCGGCCGCATCTTCAGCGAGGTCCTCGATCGTCAGCGAACCGGCAACCACTTCGGAGCCGCCGTGGTTGCGATGGTCGTATCGCACGACCGTGTGCGCGCGGGCGAGCTGCGCGGCCACGCCGTCCCACATGCGCAGGTCGCAACCCAGAGCGTGGCTCAGCACGACGATGGGGCCGCTGCCCTCGCGGACGATATTCAAGCGGGTCATGGTGTTTCCTTTCGATGTGGATGGGTGGGCAAGGGCAAGCGCGGCAGCCAGGCATGGGCGATCAGCACCAGCACGACGCCCGCGAGCGCCATCGGCACCACCATGGGCCAGGCGCCATGGCTGAATTGCGGATTGACGAAGCTTGCGGCGATCTGGCCCACGATGAATGCAACCGCCATCATCGCAAAACCCGACCACGAGACGGCGCGACCGGCCAGATGCGGCAAGTCGCCGACGGCGCCGGCCTGTCCGCAAGGTTGGTGAATGCCGTGCCCGATGCAATAGATTGCGTGCCCCAGCAGGAGCGGCCAAGCCGACAGCGGCAGCAGCCAGCAACCCATGGCTTGCACCAGGGGACCGGCGAGGCTGAGCAGCGACCCAAGCTGCACCGTGCGCACCGCCCCCCTGTGCGTCAGCAAACGGCGGCACAGCGTGGTGCTAAAGATGTAGACGAGCGATCCGCCCGCCGGAATCCATCCGTACAACGCGGGCGAAAGCCCGAGATAGCTGATGTAGACCATCGGCGACAGCAGCAGGAAGCAGAACAGCCCGCCGTAAGTGGCGGCAGCGAGCGATGCCCACGCGCGAAAGCTCTGGCTGGCAAAGACCTCGCGCACACTGCCCTTTGCCGCGTTTGGACCCGCTGCCTTCACCCTCGTTTCACCGAAGCCGTGAAAACACATCGCGAACAGGATCAGCGCATAGACGGCCATGCCACCCAGCACCCAGCGCCAGCCCAGCCCCTGCACGGCATACGCGCCCAGAATCGGCGCTGCCAGTGCGACCACACCGAGACCGGTCAGCCCGCGCGCCATCACATGCGGGCCCTCGTGCGCCGGATACAGGTCACGCACCGCCGCGCGCGAGCACACGAGGATGGCCGCCATCGAAAAGCCCTGTACCGCACGACAGGTGACCAGCATCGGAATATCTGGCGACAGCACGCAACCGAGCGCCGCCAACGCGTAGAGCGCTAGGCCGGTCAGCAGCACGGGCCGGCGACCGAAGTGGTCGGAGAGCGGGCCACAGGGCAACTGACCCAACCCGAAGGCGAGCACGAAGACCGTCAGGCTCGAACTGGCCGAGCCCAGGTCCTGTGCAATCGCCGGCAAGGCCGGCAAGTAGCTGTCCGTGGCCACCGGCTGGGCCGCCAGCAGCAAGGGCAACAACAGCGCGAACGAGATGCCGCTGCGCGCGGCGGCTCCGTTCACTTCGAGGCGTCTGCGAGCAGACCTTTTTCGCGCAGGATCCCCGTTGCAATGCCGAACGCATGGTTGGCAACGGGAACGCCGCAGTAGATCGCGGCCATCATGATGACTTCCTTGATGTCATCGGGCGTCAAGCGCGACTCGGGTGGCCCGTCGAGTGCCGCGCGCACGTGCATCGCGAACTCCTCGTAGGCGTGGATGCCGAGCATCATCGACAGAACCATGAATCTGCGGGTCTTGTCTCCGAGCGCCGGACGTCCCCAGATGTCATTCCAGGCGTGGCGCGTGATCAGCGCCTGGAACTCGCTGTTGAATTCATTGCGATTCGCGAGCGACTTGTCGACCCAGGCGTCGCCGAGCACGCGGCGACGATTGACGAGGCCGGATTCATAGTCGCCGGCCGGAGTGGAAGGAGTGGTCATCTTGAAGATTGGGAAGAGTTGAGTTCAGCCTGCAACACCAACACCTGTGCCAGTGCCGTCTCGCCGGCCGGCCCGGCCAGCGCCGGATCGAACCATTGGTCTGCGGCATCGCGCGGCAGTTCGGCGCGCAGCCGGTCGATATTGGAACGCATCCGCGCTTCGTCCACCTGCAGGCCAGGCAGTGCCCCGGCCAGCGCACGCACGCTGCCATGCGCCGACATCAGCAACTGAGGCCATTCGGCCAATTCGGCCTGCCAGGCGCCAAGCGCGCGCTCATGTTCCTGGGGCATGGCCTGCAGCAGCGCCGCCACCCGCTGCGGCGCGCGCTGCGCAGCGGCAATGGCAACCATCGACGCCACGGGATTGCGCTTGTGCGGCATCGCCGACGAGCCGCCGCGGCCGGGCTCGCTGGGCTCCGCCACTTCGGCGACCTCGTACTGGCCCATCAGCGCGATGTCCTTGGCGATCTTGCCGAGGCTGCCGACCATGAGGCCGAGTTCGCACCCGAGCGCGATCCATTCGTCGCGCTGCGTATGCCATGTCGCGCCCGGATCGCCGAGCCCCAGTTCCTCGGCCATGAGCCGGCGCACCTGCGGGCCCTCGCCCTTCATTTGCGCCAACGTGCCCACGGCGCCACCGAGCTGCACGTGCAGTGCGTTGCGCGAAGCCTTGGCGATGCGCGTGCGGCTGCGCACGAGCGGCGCCGCCCAGCCGACGCACTTGAAGCCGAAGCTCGTCACCGAGGCCGGCTGCATCAGCGTCCGCGCGAGGATGGGCGTGGTCGCGTGCTGTTCGGCCTGGCGCAACAATGCGTGCGCGGCGCGCGTGAGGTCAGTCTCGATCAGCGTCGTCGCCTCGCGCGTGACCAGCGCCATCGCGGTGTCGATCACGTCCTGGCTGGTGCTGCCGAAATGCACGTAAGGCAGCGCGTCGGCGTTGAAGAGGCCCACCGCCTCTTTCAGGCTCTTGACCAGCGGAATCGCGACGCTGCCCGCCCGGCCGCTTTCGCGCACGATCTTGGCGACGTCGAACAGTTCGACCTTGCAGCTGCCGATGATGGAATGCGCGGCCGATTCGGGAATGAGCCCGATCTGCGCCTGCGCGCGCGCGAGTGCCGCTTCGAAGCGAAGCATCGCGTCGACGAAATTGCGGTCGCTGAAGGCCGCCAACGTTTCGGATGTGGAGAGGAAGCCCTCGAAGATGCTCATGGCGAATGTTGTGATGGGTCTGTGGTCGATCAGTAGGCGAGCGTAGCAACCGCGCGCAGGTCTTCGGGCGTGGCTGTGCCGTAGCCGAAGAATTCGAGGTAGGCCGGGATCATCTCGAACAGCATGTCGGTGCCGACTTGCACTGCGCAGCCTTTTTCTCGCGCGGCACGCAGCAGGGGCGTGTATTCGCTCTTCATCACGACTTCGCCGACAAAGGTCGATGGCGCGATGCGGCTGACGTCGAAGGGGAGCGGGTCACCCTCCTTCATGCCCAGCGGCGTGGCGTTGACGACCAGATCGAAGCCCGCCGGGTCGTTGGAGCCGGTGCTGACCTTCATGGCCGGGTAGTGCGCGCGCAGACGTTGGGCAAGCCCTTCGGCCGAGGCCTCGCTGGCGTCGAAGAGCGCCATTTCGGCGACGCCCGCTGCAGCCAGCGACGCGGCAATGGCCGAGCCCACGCCGCCGCTGCCGGACACCAGCACGCGCGCGCCTTCGAGCGAACGGCCCTTTCGCTGTACGCCGCGCACGAAGCCGGCGCCGTCGAACTGGTCGCCCAGCAGCGTGCCGTCAGGCCGCTTCAACACGGCGTTGCAGGCGCCCGCGATTTTGGCCGTGGGCGTCACCTCGTCGACCAGCGACATGGTCGTGATCTTGTGCGGCATGGTCACCAGCGCGCCGCGGATGTTGGTCAGGTGGAAGAGCGCCTCGAACACGCTCGGATACACCTCGGGCTTGACGCCCATCGGCATCACCACCGCATCGATGCCCTGCTTGTCGAACCAGGGGTTGTAGATCATCGGAGCCTTGAAGCTCTCGGTCGGATAACCGAGGTGGGCGATGAGCGTGGTCTTGCCGGAGATCATGGGGGAATCCTTTGGGTCAATCAGAAAAGACGGTCACGTCGACCGCGCCGCGCTTCCACCGGCGACATGCGATTCGCTGATCCAGCGCGCGCTCTTCATGGCACGCTCGCCGATCACCATCGGGTCGGAATTGACGTAGTCGTCGTTGAACACTTCGAAGGTGTAGTGGCCGCGGTAGCCCTTGTCTTCGAGCAATTGCACGAGGTCGCGCACGTCGTGCAGGCCCTCTCCGGGAAACAACCGCTGGTGGCGCGCCAGCTCGATCATGTCGGCCTGGCGGTCGCTGTACTCGAAAAAATAGTCTGCAAGCTGCACCAGGAAGATCTTTTCGACCGGCACGTCGGCCAGTTGAGCGAGCGTTTCGGCCGTGTCGTCGCCGTGCACGGACATGTGAAAGAAGTCGAGGTTGAGGCCGACGTTCTCGCGGTCGCAGCGACGCACGATGTCCCACGCCTGATGCCAGCGATTGGTGTGCCGCCCCCACGAAAGCGCCTCATAGCAGATGCGGATACCGAGCGGCGTTGCCAATGTGGCGAGCGTGCGCAGATCCTCGGCGGCACGGTCGGGGTCGTCGATGGCGAGCGGCGAGGTGGTCGAACAGCACAGCAGCAGATCGGTATCGACCAGCGCCATCTGCCGCAATTGCTCGCGCGCCATTTCGAGCCGGTGCGGACGCATGGCGTCCGGCGCGCATTCGAAGTCGCGCAGCGGCTGGAAATCAGTGACCTTGAGCCCGCTTTCCTTGACGAGTTGTGCGGCCTTCTCGACCCCGGCCGGATGGTTGATCAGGTCGCGCGCCCACAACTCGACGCCCGCGAAGCCGGCTGCCTTCATGCAGTCGAGCTTGTGGCCGAGTTCTCCGCCCATCGTGACAGTGTTGAAGCCGAAGCGGTCAAGGGCGATGGCCATGGGTTGTTTTCTCTATGGAAGTTGCTAGGCAACGCTGGCCGAGTGATATCGCAGCGGTTGATGGATTTCGTTCGCCATTGCGGCGGGATAGATCAGTTCGCGAAGGAAATCCGCGTTGTGGCGAACCGTGTTCGCCGCTTCCTTGTGGCCGAAGAAGTCGAGGTAGTGCGGCATCTGCTGGACCAGCATCTCGAAGCCGGCTTGGGCATTGAGGCCGCGCTCGCGCGCGGCACGCACCAGCGGCGTCGGCTGGTTGCGCAAGAGGATGTCGAACAGCGCGGCATGAGACTCCATGCGTGCCACGTCGACAGGCAGCGGGTCCTCGGGCTTCAGGCCGAGCGAAGTGGCGTTGATCACGAGGTCGTAGCCGGCCGGATCGCTGCTTTCGACCGCAACGCTCGTCGCATCGAAGAACGAGTCGATCTTGGCCGCTACACCGGCCGCCTTGCCGGCTGCGACGTCATAGAAGGCAATGTGCTCCGCGCCATTGACAGTGCCGCCTTCGGCCAGCGCGACACCGATGGCTGCGGCGCTCACGCCCGCGCCGAGAATCAGCACGCGCTTGCCGCGAAACGGGATGTTGTAGCGGTCGAGCGCCCCCAGGAGCCCCTCGCCGTCGAACAAGTCGCCTTCGAGTTCGCCGTTGTCGATGCGACGCACCACGTTGACCGAGCCCGCCACGCGGCCGAAGAGCCCGCAGCCGTCGAGCAGGTCGACCAACAGCGGCTTGTGCGGCGGCGCGATTGCCATTCCCCGCACGTTCCTGGCGAGGAAAGCCGCCTTCACGAAGACCGCCAGATCGCGCCTTGCAACTTGCACAGGCGCCATCACGGCATCGATGCCGCAATGCTCGAAGGCGGCGTTGAACATGCGCGGAAGGCGGACGTTCGTCACCGGATCACCGGGAAGAAGGTAGAGAGACGTGCTGCCGACGATGGAAGGGAACATGGAATCGTGCCTCGCTTCAGCTTTGGAATGTTCGACTATCGCTCGAAATGCCACGGAAGCGCTGCTAATGTAGTCGTGCGTCTGTGAGATTCGTCCGAATGGAACGCGTGTAATTTCGATCACCGAACTACACTGATCGATCATCGAACGATTTCAGGGTTTCTCCCAAGCGCAAACCACATGACTGCCGAAGAAACATCCATCGTCCCTGCCGGCCTGGACAAGCGCGACTGGATCGCGGGGCTCGAGCGCGGCGTCTCGATCATCGAAGCCTTCGACGACGCGCACCCGCGCATGACCGCGAGCGAAGCCGGCCAGCGGACCGGCATGACACGCACCGCCGCCCGCCGATACCTTCTCACGTTGCAGCACATGGGCTATGTGGCGGGCGACGGCAAGCTCTTCTGGCTGACGCCGCGCGTGCTGCGGCTCGGGCAGTCGTATCTCGAATCGGCGCGGTTGCCGCGCATCGTGCAGCCCTTTCTGCAGCGCGTTGCAGCCGGCACACACGAGATCGCCTACCTCAGCGTGATGGATGGCGACGAGGTGGTCTACATCGCGCGCAACGGGCCGAATCGCAGCATGAGCACGGGCTACGTGCTCGGCGCGCGCGTGCCGGCGCAGGTCACGGCCGCCGGGATGCTGATGCTGGCGATGCGAACCGATGAGGAACGCAGCGCCTGGCTCGAGGCGCGTCAGTTGGCAGTCTTTACGTCGCACACGATTTCGAGCAAGGAACGGATGAAGCTCGAACTGGCTCGCATCCGCGCCCAGGGTTGGGCTTTGTCGGAGCAGCAGTTGGATCTGAATTCACGGGGCATTGCTGTGCCGCTGCGCGACCGGCACGGCGACCTGGTCGGCGCGCTCAACGTGACCATGCCCATGGGCCACGAAAGCAGCGAGGACGCGGTCGCCCGCGTCCTGCCTGTGTTGCGCGAAACCGCGCAGGCGATGCGAGGCTTGATCTGACGCGCACGTTTCTTGGCCTGTAGCACAGCAGTGCTACAGTGCGGCAAACCGCGAGACTCAAATGCCGACCACCACCATTCGCATCGACGACAAGCTCAAGGACCGGGTCGCTGCCGCAGCGGACAGGGCGGGCAAGACTGCTCACGCATTCATCGTCGACGCGATCGCGCAGACCGTTGAACGTCTGGAAGCAGAGGACGAAATCCACCGCATTGCCGACGAGCGCTGGTCCAAAGTGCTGGCGACTGGAAGGACCGTCAGATGGGACCAGGCAAAAGACTATCTCGCTGCCCAGGCCCGAGGCGAAAAGCCTGCGAAGCCAGCGGCACGAAAGCTGGGGCGCTGACCCCCGGATGACGCGAATCGAACTTGCTCCCGAGGTTCTCGACGATTTCAACCGATTTATCGAACACCTGGCGCGCTTCGAGGTTGCGGACATCCCGCAACGATTGGGCGAGATCATGCAGGCCATCGATATCCTCGCCCACAGTCCCTTGATCGGAAGGTCGGTCAAAGGCGCCAAACGGGAACTGCTCATCGGCCGAGGATCGCGCGCGTATATCGCGCTCTACCGCTACGTTGCCGACATCGACGCGGTCTTTGTGCTGGCTTTTCGCCACCAGCGTGAAGCGGAATACAAGCGCTGAAGCGGACACGTCGCAAAGGCTGAGCGCCTTCGCGACGAGGTGTCCGTGAACTGGCTGGCGAGTCAGGCCAAGCGGGTTGGGCAGGTCAGGCAGCGGCCTTCGTCAGCCGCGCATCCGCCAGGGTCTGCGCACGCATCCTCTCGTAGTCCTGCTTGGGCACCGGCACTGCGTTCGGATTGCCCAGGTCGTTCAGGTGAATGCGGTAGGTCTCCCGGGCACTCAGCACGGCGATCGCCGAGATGACCGTGATGCCGAAAGTGAGCGCGCCGATGGTCAGCGGAATGTTCGCGGCACCGGGGGGCGCCACAGCGACGAACAGCGCCGGCAGCAATGCGGTGATAGTGGTGCCGATGTTCTGCGAGATCGCCATCGCCGAGCAGCGCGAACGCGTCGGGAACAGTTCCGGGTAGAAGCTCGGGAAGACGGCGTTGTAGCCCTGGTACACGATGCCCCACATGAGCAGCGACATCACTATGGCCAGCGGCACGTTGTGGATGCTGATTGCGTACAGATAGCCGAATGACAGCAACCCCGCACCAAGAGCACCGATGACGATCGGGGGCTTGCGGCCGACCTTGTCCGAAAGATTGCCGACGAACGGAATGACGGCTACCGCAAGGATATTGCCGAGCACCGGAATCCACAGGTAGATGTCTTTCTGGAACCCGATGCCGTACGCCGGCTGCACCGCATAAGCAGCGCCGAACACGGTGGCGACCACGGGGATGACGTTCATCAGCGCCGCGCAAATGACGCGCACCATGTCGCGCCAACTGTTCGTGAAAGCCTCGACGATGGGCGCCTTCTGCAATTCGCCCTGGCGCGCTTCTTCTGCGAAGGCGGGGGTTTCGTCGACTTCGCGGCGAATGATGTAGCCCGCGATGATCACGACGAAGCTCAACAGGAACGGGATTCGCCATCCCCACGAAAGGAATGCGTCTTCAGGCATGTAGTGTGCCAGCGGCAGGAACACGGCCGCTGCAAGGATCTGCCCTGCTTGCACGCCCTGCAGGCTGAAGCTCGCAAAGAAGCCGCGGCGCCCGAAAGGCGCGTGCTCCAGGATCATCGAGCTGGCGCCCGAGATTTCACCCGCGACCGCAAAGCCCTGGATCAGGCGCAGCACTACGAGAAGCGCTGGCGCCAGCAAGCCGACTTGGTGGTACGTCGGCAAGAGCCCGACGGCGATGGTCGAAAAGCCCATGAGGAACATGCAGACGAGCAGCACATGCTTTCGTCCTCGCGTGTCGCCCCAATGGCCGAGCACGAAGGCGCCGATGGGCCGGGCGACATAGCCGACACCGTAGGTCGCCAGCGACGCGATGATCGCGATCCGCGGGTTGCCCGACGGGAAGAATATCTGCGGGAAGATCAGCGACGCTGCTGTCGCATAGATGAAGAAGTCGTAGTACTCGAGCGCCGAGCCGATCCAGCCGCTGGCTGCGGCCTTCTTCGACTGGTGTCGGCCTTGCGGCTCGTGGTCCTTGGGGTTGCTCATTTGTCTCTCCGATGGATGGGTCGTGTGAGTCTGGAAACGTTCGGCTATCGCGCAATGAGGGAAAGCACGCCGCCAATGTAGGGGCCGCCGCACTTTCCTCACAGCGAAAACTCCGCCAACTATGCGATTAACGATCTGCTTTGATCGATGATCGATCGCTACGCGGGTTTACACCGAACCGTTCACGCGTGCGCGCGGCCCGATGAACGCGCCTTCCATACTCAGATTCCCTGAAATTCCTGTCCGCACGTCCCGTCGGGCGGCCGCGCGACGGAACAAATACTTTCTTGCACTTTCCCGGGAAAACCCTCAAGGCCGGGCGAGCCGGCGCTCCTACCATTTATTCAACTTGAATTAATTAATCAACAGGAGACAGTCGGTGAAATCAGCCGGTCCCGGCAGGGGCACTAATTCGGCGAACCTGCGCCTCTACAACGAGCGCACGCTGTTGCAGCGTCTGCGCCGCGCAGGTGAAGCGTCGAAGGCCGATCTGGCGCGCTGGGCGCAGCTGACCAACACAGCGGTGGGCAGCATCGTCCAGACGCTGGAGGAGTCACGCCTGATCGAGCCGGCCGGTCGGCGGCAGGAAGGCCAGCGGGGTCAACCTGCCGGGCTCTACCGCATCAATCCCGAGGGTGCCTACGGAATCGGCGTGCGCCTCGATCGCACGAGTATCGAAACGGTGCTGATCGATCTCGGCGGCAAGATTCTGGCGCGAGAGGCGCATGACGTGCTCCTGCCCCAGCCGGAACATGCCCTGTCGCTGGTCCGCAAGGACGTCGCCCGCGTGCTGACCGCGCTGGAAGGTCCGCAACGTCGACGGCTGATGGGCGTGGGCCTCGCGCAGCCCTACAACCTTGGCAGTTGGTTGCGCGAACTCGACCTGAAGGCCGACTTCCGCATCTGGGACGAAGTGGACTTCGGCCAGTTGCTTGCGGAGGCAGTCGGACAGCCGGTATTCAAGGAAAACGACGGCAACGCGGCTGCGATTGCCGAGATGTTCTTTGGCGTCGGGCGCGAGGAAGACGATTTCCTCTACGTCTTCGTCGGCGCGGCACTCGGCGCGGGCGCGGTGATCGGCGGGGAGAGCTTGCGCGGCAGCAGCGGCAACGCGGCGGACCTTGGCTTGATGCCGGTGCCGCCGAGCACCCTGCCCTCGGCGCCCATGCTGGACCGGCGCTGGGACATCCTTCTTTCCCGCGCGTCGTTGAATTCGCTCGCCCGTCACTTGCGCTACCACGGAATCGCGGTGCGGGGTCATGCGGACCTCGAAGCCCGTGTCAAGGAAGGCAACGCACATGTTGGCGAATGGCTCGACGACTGCGTGGACGCACTGGTGCCTTCGCTGCGGGCATCGCTCGCCGTGCTCGACCTGCCCGCAGTGGTGATCGACTGCGACATCGACAGCGGCTTGATCGGTCAATTGATCACGCGCATCGATGCCGGCCTGCGTCTGATCGCGCCGGAGGCCCGGCAGACGCCGCGGCTGCTGCGCGGCAGCTTCCGCGCTGATGCCGGCGCCATCGGCGCAGCCAGCCTGCCAATGTTCTTCAACTTTTCGCCCCGCGCCGACGTCTTGCGCGGTCGCCCGCACCGCGCCCATACGGAGACAACACATGCCTGATCCCAACGCAGCCACCGCGCTGCTCGAACTGCGCAAGATATCGAAGACATTTCCCGGCGTGAAAGCGCTTCAGGACGTTCGCCTGCGCGCCCGAGCAGGCCATGTGCATGCGCTCATGGGCGAGAACGGCGCCGGCAAGTCGACGCTGATGAAGGTGCTCTCGGGTGCGTACATGCCGGACCCGGGCGCGGAAATCCTGATCGATGGACGGGTGGTTCACATCGACGGTCCGCTCGCCGCCAAGAACCTCGGCGTGTCCGTTATCTATCAGGAACTGAGCCTTGCGCCGAATCTCACGGTCGCCGAGAACATCTACATGGGCCGGCCCTTGCGACGCGGCGGCTTGGTGGACCGCGCCGGAATGACGGCCGCCTGCGAGGCCACTCTGCAGCGCCTCGGCGCCGACTTCGGGCCTCTTACACGCGTGGCGATGCTGTCGATCGCGCAGCGCCAACTCGTCGAAATCGCGCGCGCGGTGCACTTCGATTGCCGCATTCTGGTGATGGACGAGCCGACGACACCGCTGTCCACGCACGAAACCGATCGGCTCTTCGCGCTCATCAAGCGCTTGCGCAACGAAGGCATGGCGATCCTCTACATCAGCCACCGCATGGACGAGATCGACGAACTTGCCGACGAGGTCACGGTGCTGCGTGACGGCACTTACGTCGGCACCCTGGAGCGCGCCGAACTTTCGCGCGACAAGCTGGTGAAGATGATGGTCGGGCGCGATCTGTCGGGCTTCTATCGCAAGGAGCATCACGGCATGCACACCGGGGCGAAGGCGCTCTCGGTGCGCGGCCTGCGCGACGGACGCCGCGTTCACGACTGCAGCTTCGAGCTGCACTCCGGCGAAGTGCTCGGACTCGCCGGCCTGGTGGGCGCGGGCCGCACCGAGCTGGCACGGCTGATCTTTGGCGCCGATCCGCGCACCGGCGGCGAGGTGTCGCTCGATGACCTCGGCGGGCCGCTGAAGATCGACAAACCCATCGACGCCATCCGCTCCGGCATCCTCTATCTGACGGAAGACCGCAAGGGCCAGGGCCTCTTCCTCGATCTTTCGGTGAAGGACAACATCAACGTGATGGTCTCCCCTCTCGATGCCAAGGCCGGCGGCGTGATGGACGGCAAGCGGGCAGCGCAGCGGGCGCGGGATGCGATCGCGCAGTTGTCCATCCGTGTGCCTTCGGCGCGCGTCAACGTCGGATCGCTCTCCGGCGGCAACCAGCAGAAGGTGCTGCTGGCGCGCTTGCTCGAACTGGCACCGCGCGTGCTCATCCTCGACGAGCCGACCCGCGGCGTCGACATCGGTGCCAAGAGCGAGATCTACCGCCTCATCGACGAACTCGCGCGGCGTGGCGTCGCGGTGCTCGTCATCTCGAGCGAGCTGGCCGAGGTGGTGGGCATCTGCGACCGCGTGATCGTGATGCGCGAGGGACACCTGGTCGGTGAAGTCGGCGGCGGCAGCGGCCAGGCCATCACGCAGGAAAACATCGTCGCCCTCGCCACTGGCGCGGTTCCATCCCATACGCCGACTCTGCACTGAAACAGCCAGGCAGCCCCAGGAGACCAGACATGACCAAGCAGACATCCCCGGCAATCCCGGTATCGGAAAGCCCTGCCTTGCCACCCGCATTGCGTGGCGCGACGGGCAAGGAGATCATCCGCGCACTCGGCATGCTGCCGGTGCTCATCCTGCTGTGCATCGGCTTCAGCTTTGCAAGCGACAACTTCTTCAGCCTGCAGAACCTGTCGATCATGACGCAGCAGGCGTCGATCAACATCGTGCTCGCGGCGGGCATGACTTTCGTGATTCTCACGGGCGGGATCGACCTGTCGGTAGGCTCGATCCTCGCCGCGTCCGCCGTGGTCGCGATGCTGGTGTCGAACGTGCCGCAGTTCGGCATGCTCGGGATCGCTGCGGGACTGGCTTGCGGGCTGCTCTTCGGCTTGATCAATGGCGTGCTGATCGCCTTCATCAAGCTGCCGCCCTTCATCGTCACGCTGGGCTCGCTCACGGCGGTGCGCGGCATCGCGCGACTCATCGGCCACGACACCACGGTGTTCAATCCTCAGTTGCCCTTCGCCTTCATCGGCAACGGCGAAGTGCTTGGCGTGCCCTGGCTCGTGATCATCGCCTTCGCGGTGGTGGCGCTGTCGTGGTTCATCCTGCGGCGCACGGTGCTGGGACTGAACATCTACTCGGTCGGAGGCAACGCGGAAGCTGCGCGGCTCGCGGGCATCAAGGTGTGGGCGGTGCTGCTGTTCGTCTATTGCACCTCGGGCCTGCTCTCGGGCCTTGGCGGCGTGATGGCCTCGGCGCGGCTCTATGCGGCCAATGGGTTGCAGCTTGGCGCATCGTATGAACTCGATGCGATTGCGGCCGTGATTCTCGGCGGCACCAGTTTCGTCGGCGGCACGGGATCGATCCTGGGCACGCTGATCGGCGCTTTGATCATCGCGGTGCTGACCAATGGGCTGATCCTGATGGGCGTGTCCGACATCTGGCAGTACATCGTCAAAGGGCTGGTGATCATCGGCGCTGTCGCTCTCGATCGCTATCGCCGCAAGGATTCTGCAAGGACATAGCACACCCCCAGGCTTCGCGCACTTCGTGTCACTGCGCCAACCCCCTTGCAGGGGGCAACACCGGCGGCCCGGCGGAGCCGCTTCCGCGGTGTTCCACACCATCCGTTACTCAATCATCGATTTGCCTCAACCACCACCAACCAGGAGACTCTTCATGCGCAACAAGTTTTTTGCCCTCGCCGCCCTTGCCGCAGCGCTCGCCATGCCCATGGCGCACGCCCAGCAGAAGGAGTTCAAGAACGTAGGCATCACGCTCGGGTCGATGGGCAATCCCTTCTTCGTCTCGCTCGCCAAGGGCGCGGAAGCGAAAGCCAAGCAGTACAACCCGAACGCGAAGGTGACGGCGCTATCGGCGGACTACGACCTCAACAAGCAGTTCTCGCAAATCGATGGCTTCATTTCGGCAGGGTCGGACTTGATCCTGGTCAATGCGGTGGACGCCAAGGCGATCGAGCCGGCGCTGATGAAGGCCAAGAAGGCCGGCATCGTCGTGATCGGTGTCGACGTGGCGGCCAACGGCGCGGACGCCACCGTGCAGACAAACAACGTGCAGGCCGGCGAAATCGCGTGCCAGTTCATCGTCGACAAGCTTGGCGGCAAGGGCAACGTGATCATCCAGAACGGCCCGCAGGTGTCGGCCGTGATCGATCGCGTCAACGGCTGCAAGACGGTGCTCAAGAAGAGCCCCGACATCAAGGTGCTCTCAGACGACCAGGACGCGAAGGGTTCTCGCGAAGGCGGACTGAACGTCATGCAGAACCACCTGACGCGCTTTCCAAAAATCGACGCGGTGTTCGCCATCAACGATCCGCAAGCCATCGGCGCCGATCTCGCAGCCAAGCAGCTCAATCGCAAGAACATCGTCATCACTTCGGTCGACGGTGCGCCCGACATCGAAACCGCGCTCAAGAGCGACACGCAGGTGCAGGCGTCCGCGAGCCAGGACCCGTACATGATCGCGCAGAAGGCAGTGGAGATCGGACATGAGATCCTGAACGGCAAGAAGCCCGAAGCAACCATGACGCTGCTGCCTTCGACGTTGATCACGCGAGCGAACGTCAAGGATTACAAGGGCTGGCAAGCACCGCGCTGATTCCGAAGAGGAGAACTGTCATGTTCGTGGTCTGCGGCGAAGCCCTGATGGACGTCTACATGGGCGAAGCCACGCCCGCGGGCATGACGCTCGATGCACGCATCGGCGGGTCGCCGCTCAACGTCGCGCAAGGCCTCGCCAGGCTGGGCCGGCCAGCCGCGTTCCTGACCGGGCTGTCGACGGATGCGCTCGGCGAGCGATTGCTGGCGTCGCTGCGGGCGGAAGGCGTCGACACTTCGCTGATCCTGCGCAGCGACGCGCCGAGCACGCTTAGCGTCGTGAGCCTGGACGCGAGCGGGGTACCTCGCTATGCCTTCCATGGCAACGGCGCGGCTGACCGCCAGATCACGCACGACACCCTTCCCGCCCTGCCGCCGGCTGCGCGCGTGCTTCAGTTCGGCTCTTATGCCTTGGCGGTCGAGCCGGTCGGCAGTGCGCTGCGTGCATTGGCGGCGCGCGAGCGGGACCGGCGGCTGATCGCCTACGACCCCAACGTGCGCCTCAATGTCGAGCCCGATCTGGCGCACTGGCGGGCCATCGTGGAGCAGATGGTGTCGATCGCGCATCTGGTGAAGGTGAGCGACGAGGACCTTGGCCTGCTCTATGCGGCCGAAACGCCCGAGCAGGTGGCTTCGCGCTGGCTCGCGCAGGGCGCCGCGCTGGTTGCGGTGACGCGCGGCCGGCACGGCGCGAGCGCATGGACGCGCAGTGGCCAGGCGACTGTGCCCTCACCCGACATTCAGGTCATCGACACGGTTGGCGCGGGCGACACGTTTCAGGCGGCGTTGCTGACATGGCTCGACGAGCATGACGCGCTGACGCCTGAAGCGCTGGCAAAGCTCGATTCGACGGCGCTCGACACATTGCTCGGGTTTGCAGCCCGCGCAGCGGCCGTCACATGTTCGCGCCGCGGGGCGGACATGCCTCGGCGCGCCGAACTCGACTGAATACGGCCGAAGGGAGCTAGAGGAAGGACGCCTTCGGCGACTCCGCAGCGGCCGCGGCTGCGGCTGCCGTGGCCGCTTCGCCCTTCAGCACGTCGCAGCATTGCGCGCGATGCCGCAAGGCGTGCTCCATCACCACCAGCGCCAGCATCGCCTCGGCGATCGGCGTTGCGCGAATGCCGACGCAGGGGTCGTGCCGCCCCTTGGTGACGACCTCGACCGGCTGGTTGTTCACATCGATCGACTGCCGCGGGCTGATGATCGAACTGGTCGGTTTGATCGCAATGCTCACTTCCAGGTCCTGCCCCGTCGTGATGCCGCCGAGCACGCCACCGGCGTTGTTGCTGAGGAATCCTTCAGGCGTGATCGAATCGCCGTGCGTGGTGCCGCGCTGGGTGACGCTGGCAAATCCGGCGCCGATCTCCACGCCCTTGACGGCGTTGATGCCCATCATCGCCCAAGCAATGTCGGCGTCCATCTTGTCGAAGAGTGGCTCGCCAAGGCCCACGGGGACGTTCGACGCCGTCACCCGGATGCGCGCGCCACAAGAATCGCCCGCCTTGCGCAGCGCGTCCATGTACGCCTCGAGTTGCGAGACGTCAGCGACCGGTGCAAAGAACGGGTTGTTCGGCACGTGCTCCCAGCCTTCGAACGGAACGGCCACCTCCCCGATCTGGGTCATGCAACCGCGAAAGACGGTGCCGTACTTCTCGAACAGCCATTTCTTGGCGACGGCGCCGGCGGCAACCATCGGAGCCGTCAGACGGGCGGACGACCTTCCCCCACCGCGCGGGTCGCGAATGCCGTACTTCTTCCAATAAGTGAAGTCGGCGTGCCCCGGCCGAAACTGCTGGGCGATCTGCCCGTAGTCCTTGCTGCGCTGGTCGGTGTTCTGGATCAGCAGCGCAATGGGCGTGCCGGTGGTTTTGCCTTCATAAACCCCGCTCAGGATCTGAACGGCATCGGGCTCGTTGCGCTGCGTCACGTGCCGGCTGGTCCCTGGCCGACGCCGATCCAGGTCCCCCTGAATGTCCGCTTCGCTGAGCGCCAAGCCCGGCGGGCAGCCGTCGATGACGCACCCGATCGCCGGCCCATGAGACTCGCCAAAGTTGGTGACTGCGAAAAGGGTGCCAAAAGTATTGCCGCTCATGGCGCCGCATTATCCGCCGCCCCGCGAACACCGCGGGTCCGGCTCCGCCGGCCCGCCGGTGTTGCCCCTAGCAAAGGGGGTGCAGAAGCCACACGCAGTGGGCAAGGCCGGGGGTTGGCTTGTTTCCTGCATGCTGCGCCGCAGCATCGCTCTTCAGCCACTCCCAACCTGACAGGAACGCACATGCTGGATCGAACCGACACCAAGTTTTCCCACGTCAAGCCGGCGGACACCGGGTACGTCTCCGGCGGATTGCGCGACTTCTTCCTCTATCGCGATCTCGGCATTGCCGACGCCACGCATGGGAAGGTGATCGCGCACCTGGTCAAGGCCAACATGGCACCGGAAACGGGCACCGGCTGGCACCGGCATGAGGCGGATTTCCAGATCGTCATCATGGTGAAGGGCTGGGCGCGCTTCATGTATGAGGACAAGGAAACTCTCGTGGAAGCCGGCGACGTCGTCCACCAGCGCCCGGGCATCCGGCACTACCTCTTCGACTATTCGCCGGACATGGAGTACCTGGAAATCGTCTCGCCCGCGGACTTCAAGAGCATCGACGTCGAACCGGCCTGCGAAGTCCCGGCGCCCACGCCCTGGAGATAGATCCGTAGGCGTTGGCCGACGTCTGGCAACGGATCGGCGCCATAGACTTCACGGGCGCGCCTGGCTGCGGCACTAGGCTCGCCCAGTCCATGAACATCTGCGTCATCAACCCTAACTACTACCGCAGTAGCGGCGTCACCGTGGCCATCCGGCGCATCCACGAGGCAGTCCAGCCCCATGGCGTCCGGAACAGCTTCATCAGCTGTGGCTATGGCGACGAGGAAGAAGATGTGTCGTGGATATCGCCCGATCGACTACGACGCCTGAACCTGATGTCGGCGCATCCGCTGGTCTTCTGGCGGAGCGTCCGTCAACTCAAGCGGCTGCTCGATCAATGGAACATCGACATGATCCATGTGCACCACCGACGGCTGTCGATGGTGCTGAGCGCGCTCCAGCCCTTGCTGCGGCGGCCGGTGCTCTATTCGGGCAATCTCACCTACGGCTTTTCCGCTCCGTTCTGGCTGATGAGCCCGCGCCGCGCCATCGCGGTCACGCCTTCTGTCAGGGACAACATTCTTTCCACCACCCGCACGCGCGACGTCGAGATCCTCGGCAACCCGACGCCTTTTCCCGATCAATGTCCCGGTATAGACCTCGCGCAAGTCAGCCGGCGCGCCGTTTGCGTCGCGCGGTTAGTGCCGGTCAAAGGGCATCAGACGCTGATCGAGGCTTGGGGCCTGTTGCGGGATCGCGGCGTCGATGCCGAACTCGTGCTGATCGGCGAAGGCCCGCTTCGCGAGACGCTCGAGCAGCAGTGCAAGGCGCTGGGGCTCGGTGATCGGGTCGTGTTCCGCGGCTACGTGGCCGACGTCGCCGGGGAATACGCCCGATCGTTGTTTGCAGTGCTCGTCAGTTCCATCGAAGGTCAAGGCATCGTCACGATCGAAGCCGCCGCTGCCGGGCGTGCCTCCTTGCTGACCGACGTCGACGGATCGCGCGATTGCCTGCCCCAGGAGCGCCGACTCCCGAACGGCCTGCCCTACGGCGACGCCGGCGCGTTGGCCGAAGCGCTGGCGGTCTGGTTCGCCGACCCGGCGGCGGTTGCCGAAGAAGGCCGCCGCTTCTTCGAGTTTCACCGGGCCGTCAACTCATCCCAGGTGCTGGGCCTGAAATACACCGAAATCTACAAGCGCCGGCCTTCCTAGGCCGAGACGATCAGTCCGCACACCAGCAAACCCGCGAAGAGCCCCAGCACCGCACGCCAGGTGGCCGGACGCGATTCGACCCATCGGTGCAGCAGCATCGCTGCCGCGATCGACAGAGCGACGGTCAGCGCCAGGCCCATCAGGTCAATCCAGGGCGTGTCCGGCATGAAATGGCTCACGACGGCGCTCACCAGCAGCAGCACCGGAAAGTGGATGAGGAACAGCGAATAGGAAATCCGCCCCAAGCGCACCAACGGCTCGCCGACCGCGGGCCATGCGGCCGGCTTCAATCCATTGAAATGCTGAATGACCGCGACGGCTACCGCGGTGACCAGCGCGATTGCGATGCGGCTGCGCCACTCGACCGCCAGAGCGGCACCGCCCATCAACAGGAGCATCAATACCGCAAAGCGCCATGTGCTGGTGCGCGTGGCACGCCCGATCCAGAAAACCAGCAAGCCGAGGCCATATGAGCCGAAGAAATACAGCGCCGTCGTGTCGAGTTCGGCGTTGCGATTGAACACGATCAGCGAAGAGACAACCAGCGTCAGCACGAGCGCCAGCATCACCCACCGAGACTTTTCAGGACGGACTGACCAGCGCCGCTGCATCTGTTCGGACAGCCCGATCGCAGCGAAGGCAAGCACGAAGAGCTGGAAGTCGATCGCCACATACCAGACACCGGTCGAGAGCGCATCGTAGCCGAGCAGGTCCTGCAACAGCAGCCCGTGCGCGAGCAATTGCGCCAGCCCCGGTGGCCCCGGCACGGCTTCGTCGTCGAGCCATGGCCTCACCAGCGCCGCGACGACGATGCTGAAAGTCAACGCCGCAAGATACGGCATGACCAGCCGGCCGTAGCGCTGGAAAATCCGCGCCAAGGGCCGGTCGATGCGCAGGATGCCGTCGGGCGCGAGACTCCCCGCAGCCAGAAAACCGGCCAGCACCAGGAACACCTGCACCGCGAGCCGTCCGTTCTGCGAAAGCCAATCGAAGATTTCGGGCGCGAGCGAAGAAGCACCCGCCGGAAGCGGCCCGTAGCGCGAGAGGTGATGGCCAACGATCAAAAGGCAGGCGACACCCTTCACCGCATCGAACAACGGCAGGCGACCGACCGAGGCCGCCGCTGCAGTCCCTGCAGTGCCTGCGGTCAAGCTCTCAGAGGGCAAGGCGGGCGCGCGCTTCCTGGTACTCGCGCTTGAGTTTCTCGATGAAGGCTGCGGCCGTCGCGACCTCGGTCACGGCAGCGATGCCCTGGCCCGAGCCCCAGATGTCCTTCCACGCCTTGGCCTTGCTGCCTTCGCCACCGCCGAAGTTCATCGTCTTCAGGTCGCCTTGGGGCAGATTGGCAGGGTCCATCCCCGCCGCGACGATGCTCGGAGCGAGGTAGTTGCCGTGTACGCCGGTGAACAGATTCGAATAGACGATGTCGTCCGAAGTGCCGTCGACGATGGCCCGCTTGTACTCGTCGCTCGCCCGCGCCTCTTCGGTCGCGATGAATGCCGTGCCGATGTAGGCGAAGTCCGCGCCCATCGCCTGTGCGGCGAGCACCGCACCGCCGGTGGCAATCGAACCCGAGAGCGCAATCGGCCCATCGAACCACTGGCGAATTTCCTGGATGAGCGCAAAGGGGCTTTTCACGCCCGCGTGTCCGCCCGCCCCCGCCGCCACGGCAATGATCCCGTCAGCGCCCTTTTCGACGGCCTTTCGTGCAAAGGCGTTGTTGATGATGTCGTGCAGCGTCACGCCGCCATAGCTGTGTACCGCGTCGTTGACATCGGTGCGCGCGCCCAGCGAAGTGATCACGATCGGCACCTTGTATTTCACGACCATTTCCATGTCGTGCTCCAGCCGGTCATTGCTCTTGTGCACGATCTGGTTGATGGCAAAGGGCGCGGCCGGCTTGTCGGGATTGGCCTTGTTGTAGGCGGCCAGCTCCTCGGTGATCTCCGCCAGCCAGTCTTCGAGCTGCGCTGCGGGCCGCGCGTTGAGTGCGGGCATCGCACCGACGACACCAGCCTTGCACTGCGCGATCACCAGCTTGGGATTGCTGATGATGAACAGCGGCGAGCCGATGATAGGCAGCGGCAGGTTGGCAAGCACGGACGGTAACTTGGACATGAGATCTCCGAAATATTAAAGATAAGAAGTGAGCCAGCCCTGGGGGCTCAAAAAGCTTCAACAGCGAGGGCCGTCACGCTGTCGGCGCCTTCGACGATGCTGTCGCGAATCCCTGGCGCCTTGTTCAGGATGTGCTCCGCGTAAAAGCGCGCCGTCGCGATCTTGGCCTTCATGAACGCCACATCGGTACCCGCCTTCGCCAGGTCTTCAGCGATCAGCAATGAGCGTGCAAGCTGCCAGCCCGCGACCACATTGCCTGCGAGCATCAGATAAGGCACGCTGCCCGCGAAGACTGCGTTGGGCGACGCCTTGGTCTGCCCTGCTACGAAGTCGACCACGTCGACGAATGCTTCTCGAGCGGCCTTCAGGCGCTTGCAGACGGCCTGCGCTTCGGCACTGTCGCGCTTTGCGAGTTCGGCTTCGGTCGCCTCTATCTGGGCAGCCACCGCCTTGGCCGTCTGGCCGCCATCGCGCGCCGTCTTGCGCCCGACGAGGTCATTGGCCTGGATGGCCGTCGTGCCTTCGTAGATCGTGAGGATCTTGGCGTCGCGCAGGTACTGGGCCGCACCGGTTTCCTCGATGAAGCCCATGCCGCCATGCACCTGCACCCCCAGAGAAGCCACTTCCAGGCTCATCTCCGTGCTGTAGCCCTTGACCAGCGGCACCATGAATTCGTAGAAAGCCTGGTTCTGCTTGCGGGTGTCCGCATCCGCATGATGGTGCGCGGCGTCGTAAGCGGCCGCTGCGACCGTTGCCATCGCGCGGCAGCCTTCGGTGTATGCGCGCATCATCATCAGCATGCGCTTCACGTCCGGGTGATGAATGATCGGCGCGCTGGCGTTCATCGATCCATCGACCGGTCGGCTCTGCACGCGGTCCTTGGCATAGGCGACTGCGTGCTGATAGGCGCGCTCGGCAATCGCGATGCCCTGCATGCCCACGGCATAGCGGGCCGAGTTCATCATGATGAACATGTATTCGAGGCCGCGGTTCTCCTGGCCGACCAGGTAACCCACCGCACCGCCATGATCGCCGTATTGCAGGACAGCGGTCGGACTGGCCTTGATGCCGAGCTTGTGCTCGATGCTCACGCAATGCACGTCATTGCGCTCGCCCAGTGATCCGTTCTTGTTGACGAGGAACTTCGGCACCACGAACAAGCTGATGCCCTTCACGCCTTCGGGCGCGCCGGTCACGCGCGCCAGCACGAGATGCACGATGTTCTCGGCCATGTCGTGCTCACCGTAGGTGATGAAGATCTTGGTGCCGAAGACCTTGTAGGTGCCGTCGGCTTGCGGTTCGGCGCGGCTGCGCACCAGCGACAGATCGCTCCCGGCTTGCGGTTCAGTCAGGTTCATCGTGCCAGTCCATTGGCCGCTCACGAGCTTTTCGAGGTAGACGGCCTTGAGCTCGTCGGAACCCGCGGTCAGCAATGCCTCGGTCGCCCCATCGGTCAGGAGCGGGCACAGCGCAAAGCTCATGTTGGCCGAGTTCAGCATTTCGACACAGGCAGCGCCAATGACTTTCGGCAGTCCTTGGCCACCGAATTCGGCAGGATGCTGCAGTCCTTGCCAGCCACCCGCCACGTATTGCGCGAAGGCTTGCTTGAACCCGGGCGTGGTCGTAACTTCGCCATCCTTGAACGAAGACGGCTCGCGATCGCCGGCCACATTGAGAGGAGCGATGACGTCCTGGTTGAATCGCGCGCACTCTTCGAGCACGGCTTGCGCGGTTTCGAGTCCGGCCTCTTCGAGGCCCGGCATTTGGGACACCTGCGAAATGTTCGCGAGATGTTCCATGTCGAACAGCATGTCCTTGATGGGGGCGGTGTAGCTCATGAGAGTCTCCTGTGGGCCGTTGCGGCCTGATGTGAACCGATGTGAAAAAGGGCATCGCGAACGATGCCCTTTGGCTCAATCATCGAAAGATGCGCCGATCAGAGCGCCTTGACGAGTTCAGGCACAGCCACGAACAAGTCGGCGACGAGGCCGTAGTCGGCCACCGAGAAGATGGGCGCTTCTTCGTCCTTGTTGATCGCCACGATCACCTTGGAGTCCTTCATGCCGGCCAGATGCTGGATCGCGCCGGAGATGCCCGCTGCGATGTAGAGCTGCGGCGCGACGATCTTGCCGGTCTGGCCCACTTGCCAGTCGTTCGGCGCGTAGCCTGCGTCCACTGCGGCGCGGCTTGCACCGAGGCCAGCGTTGAGCTTGTCGGCCAGCGGGGCCATCACTTCCTGGAACTTCTCTGCGCTACCCAGGGCGCGGCCGCCCGAAACGATGATCTTCGCGGCAGTGAGTTCAGGGCGCTCGCTCTTGGTGACTTCACGGCCCACGAAGCTGGACTTGCCGCTGTCGGCCACGCCTTCGGCGTTCTCGACCGCTGCGCTGCCGCCAGTGGCTGCTGCGGCGTCGAAGCCCGTCGTGCGAACGGTGATCACCTTGATCGCATCGGCGCTCTGCACGGTTGCAATTGCATTGCCCGCATAGATCGGACGCTCGAAGGTGTCGGGGCTGTCGACCTTGGTGATGTCGCTGATCTGGGCGACGTCGAGCTTGGCAGCCACGCGAGGCGCGACGTTCTTGCCGTTGGCCGTGGCCGGGAACAGGATGTGGCTGTAGTTCTTGGCGATGGCCAGGATCTGCGCGGCGACGTTCTCCGCGAGATTGTCCGCAAGGCTCGGGCTGTCGGCCACAATGACCTTGGCAACACCAGCGACTTGGCTCGCAGCCTTGCCCGCTTCGGCAGCATTGGCGCCCGCTACCAGCACATGGACATCGCCGCTTGCACAGGCGATGCCTGCGGTCACGGTATTGAGGGTCGCCGGCTTGAGCGTGGCGTGGTCGTGTTCGGCAATAACAAGTACGGTCATGATCAGATCACCTTGGCTTCGTTCTTCAGCTTGTCCACCAGCGTGGCGACATCGGGCACCTTGATGCCGGCGCCGCGCTTCGGGGGCTCGACCACTTTCAGGGTCTTCAGGCGCGGCTTGACGTCCACGCCGATGTCTTCGGGCTTGACCACGTCGAGCTGCTTCTTCTTGGCCTTCATGATGTTGGGCAAGGTGACGTAACGTGGCTCGTTCAGGCGCAGGTCGGTGGTGATGACTGCCGGGAGGCTCAGGGAGATGGTTTCCAGGCCGCCGTCGACTTCGCGGGTCACGTTGACCTTGTCACCTGCGATTTCGACCTTGCTGGCGAAGGTCGCCTGGGGAAGATCGGCCAATGCTGCGAGCATCTGTCCCGTTTGATTGGCGTCGTCATCGATGGCTTGCTTGCCAAGGATGATGAGCTGGGGCTGCTCCTTGTCCACCAGCGCCTTGAGCAGCTTGGCCACCGCGAGCGGCTGCAGCTCTTCGGTCGTCTCGACCAGGATGCCGCGATCGGCACCGATGGCCATCGCGGTACGCAGCGTTTCCTGGCACTTCGCATCGCCGCAGGACACGGCGATGATCTCTGTGGCAGCACCCTTCTCCTTCAACCGAACCGCCTCTTCGACGGCGATCTCGTCGAAGGGGTTCATGCTCATCTTGACGTTGGCGATGTCAACGCCCGTGCCGTCAGACTTGACGCGGACCTTGACGTTGTAGTCGACGACCCGCTTGACGGGGACCAGAATCTTCATTGGCTTGACTCCATTGATTTGCGAAACCGGGGGTATGCAGAACTGCCGGGGATTTTAGGCGCCGGCCTCCGCGCGAACTGTCCATTTCAATCAGGGAGCGTCCGTCTTTGAAGTGCAAAAACGAACGGTCGTGCTTTTTCGAGATTATAGATGAGCGACATCCGCTGGCCCAACGCCAGAAGGTAACGATTCAACACGGACGACACGCTGCGGGTTGGCAATGACAATGCCCGCACTGCGCAAGCCTTCGAGAATCGCGATGTTGATCGCTGATCGAAGGTTGTCCCGCCCCTTCTCCGGATCGGACACCCAGAAGTTGAGGCTGAACTCCAGGCCGTCGGGAACGAAGTTGAGCAAAAAAGCAATTGGCGCCGGATCGGTCATCACGCGAGCTTGTCCCGCCGCTGCGTTGCATAAGATCGCCTGCACCTGTGACACATCGCTTTCGTAGCCGACGATGATGTTCGTCGAGATGCCGAACTTCAGATCCGCCAGCGAGAGATTCTCGACGCGGCTCGTGATGAGCGATTCGTTCGGCACGATCGACTCGCGCCCGTTGCCCGCCCTCACGAGCGTGTACCGCGTCTTGATGTCCGTGATGCGACCTTCGAAACCATCGACCTTGACGTTGTCGCCGATGCGTATGGAGCGCTCCAGCAAAATCACGAATCCGCTGATGTAGTTGGCCGCCAGCTTCTGCAGCCCGAAGCCCAGGCCGACGCCCACTGCACCGCCGAGAACCGACAGCGCCGTGAGATCCACGCCGACCGCCGACAACGCAAACAGCAAGCCAATCAGCAGCAGGAATGCGCGCACGGCATTCGACGCGACCTTGCGCATCGACAAATCGTGCACGGCCTCGCGCAGGATGCGCTTTTCGATCGTCGATGAGATCCACAGCGCAATGACGAGCACGAGTCCCGCCGACAGCAGACCGTCCAGGATAGTTCGCAGGCTGACACGCGTGCGCCCGAATGCCAGCGTGATCTGATCGAGTTCCGCAAGCACTGGCGGCAAGAGCCCGACGATCCAGAGGATCGCGCCAATCCAGGCGATCCACGAAATCGTGCGCTCGACCAGGCGGGCCATCGCCGAAGCCGGGAACACTGCGCGCAATACCCGAGCGAAAAAACGGATCACTGCGAGCGAGACGAACACGGAAACCGCGATCCGCAACACCAGGGCAGGCTGGAAGCCCAGCGCGAGCGCCGCGCGCCTGGCGAACTCGGCCAGCATCAGCGCCAGCAACGGGAACAACAGGCCGTCGAAGACGCGGTCGCCGAACCAGATCGAGCCCTTGGGCTGATCGCGCCCGAACCATTTGCAGACCGCCCACGCCAAGACGATGCAGCCTGCCAGCACGCCAAGCTGGATCCACACGTTTTGCGCATGAACCTGCCCGAGCGTCTCGTTGAAAGCGCTGAAATCCATCAGTCGAAGCCGACGCTATAAATCGGCGAGCACCCGCAGATGCTCTTCGACACTGCGTGCGAGGGCGTCGAGGTTGTAGCCACCTTCGAGCATGGAGACGATGCGCCCACCGGCATGGCGGCGGGCCACATCGACGATTCGCCCGGTGATCCAGCCGAAGTCGTGCTCGTTGAGCCTGAGCTGGCCGAGATCGTCGTCGCGATGGGCGTCGAAACCGGCGCTCACGAAGATCATCTGCGGCCGGAATTCTTCGAGCCGCGGCATCCAGCACGCCTCGATCAGCTCGCGCACGTCCATGCCCTTGGTATAGGCGGGCACCGGCAGGTTGAGCATGTTCGGTGCCGGGTGCTCCGTGCCGCTGTATGGATAGAACGGATGCTGGAAGATCCCGACCATCAGCACGCGGGGGTCGTTGCTCAGAATGTCTTCCGTGCCGTTGCCGTGGTGCACGTCGAAATCGACGATGGCGACGCGTTCGAGCCCATGCTGTTCGATCGCGTGGCGAGCGGCGATGGCGACGTTGTTGAAGAAACAGAAGCCCATCGCCTTGTCGCGGCAGGCGTGGTGTCCTGGAGGCCGCACGGCGCAGAAGGCGTTGTCCACTTCGCCTGCGATCACGGCGTCGGTGGCTGCGATGGCTGCGCCGGCGGCGCGTCGCGCGGCGAGCAGGGTAAAGCGATTGAGAGAGGTATCCGGATCGATCTGCGCATGGTCCGGACCGCCGGCCGGCGCGTCCTCGACAAGCCGTTGGCTCAGCGTTTCGAGGTGCTCCATGTGCGCGACGCTGTGCGCGCGCGTGATTTGAGGCAATGTAGCGAGTGGAACATCGACCTTTTTCAGTGCATCGCCAACGCCGGTGACGAGCAGCCGATCCTCGATGGCATCGAGCCTCCCGGGGCATTCGGGATGGCCGCGCCCCATGTCGTGTTTCCAGCAGTCGCGGTGTGTGAAATAGCCGGTTTTGCCCATGCCACGAGGCTTAAGGTATTGTTTGCATATGGATACAAAAATGGACGTTGCCGCGAAGCTCGCCAGTTTGCTCGGTCAGCTTACCACGGTGATCGTGGGCAAAGAGGCGCAGGTACGCGATTGCGTGGCCTGTCTGCTTGCGGGCGGGCACCTGCTCATCGAGGACGTGCCGGGCGTCGGCAAGACGACCTTGGCGCACGCTCTCTCTCACACCTTCGGCCTGCAGTTTTCGCGCGTTCAGTTCACGGCGGACCTGATGCCGGGCGACCTGTCCGGCGTGGCGATCTATGACCGCGGCCGGCAGGCTTTCGTCTTCCATCCCGGGCCGATCTTTGCCCAGGTCTTGCTGGCCGACGAGATCAACCGTGCAAGCCCCAAGACGCAAAGCGCCCTTCTCGAAGCGATGGAAGAAAAGCAGGTCACCGTCGAAGGCGAGACCCGCCCCCTGCCGACGCCCTTCTTCGTCATCGCCACCCAGAACCCCCATGAGCAACTCGGCACCTTCGCGCTGCCTGAGTCGCAACTTGACCGCTTCCTGATGCGCATCTCGCTCGGCTATCCGGATCGCGCCGCGGAGCGCGAGTTGCTTGCCGGCGCCGACCGGCGTGACCTGCTCGCCAGCCTTCCGGCACTTCTGACTGCCGGCGAACTGACCGCCTTGCAGCAGCGCGTGCTGCAGGTCCATGCGTCCGAACCCTTGTTGAACTATGTTCAGGACCTGATCGCCGCCACGCGTTCAGGGCGCTGGTTTCTGCAGGGACTTTCGCCGCGCGCGGGCATTGCCGTGCTCCGCGCTGCCAAGGCGCAGGCGCTGCTGGCCAATCGGGACTACGTCGCGCCGGATGACGTCCAGGCCGTTCTGCCGCAGACCATCGCGCACCGGCTCACGCCGGTGGGTGACGCCGGCCGCGGCGCGGTCGAGCAAGTGCGCGCGATGCTTGCGGCGGTGCCACTGCCGTGAAGCAGTCTGCGCCGGCTCGTGTCGGAGTCGCGCGCTCCTTTGCGCCGCTCCGTTCCCGTATCGACCGGTGGTTCGTGTCGCGTCGTCCGCCTTCGGACACGCTCGAGCTGACGCAGCGGAATGTCTACATCGTGCCGACAGTGGCGGGGTGGATGTTGGCTGCGACGCTGCTGCTGCTTCTGGTCGCGTCGATCAACTATCAGCTCAACCTTGGCTATCTGCTGACTTTCCTGCTGGCGGGGTGCGTGGCCGTCGGCATGCATGTGTGCCACGGGACCTTGCGAGGCCTTGCGATGCACCTCATGCCACCCGAGGCGCAGTACGCCGGGTCGGCGGCTGTGTTCCGTGTGGTCTTGCACAACACGCGACGCAGCACGCGTTATGGCATCGGGCTGGCGGTTCATCGCAGTGGGCAATGGTCCTGGAGCGATGTGCCTGCGCAAGGCACTGCGACTGTGGAAGTGGCGTTCAGGCCTGAGCGGCGTGGGTTGCACGAGGTGCCGACGTTGACGGCGGAAACGCGATTTCCGCTGGGGACGTTTCGGGTCTGGACGGTTTGGCGGCCGGCGTCGAAGGTGCTGGTTTATCCGGCGCCTGAAGTGAATCCGCCGCCGCTGCCTGTGGGGGAGCCGATTGCGGGGCAGGCTGCGTCTGCTTTGGTGCGGACGCATGTGGCGGGGGAATATGACGGGGTTCGCGGGTATCGACGGGGGGATTCGTTAAAGCTGGTTGTCTGGAAGCGGGCGGCTCGGGCGCAGGCTGCGGGGTCCGATGAGTTGGTGAGCCGGGATACGCAGCAGGCGCAGAGGCAGGAGCTTTGGCTGGATGCGCAACATGCGGGGGTGGCTGATTTGGAGGGGCGGGTTTCTCGGGTTTGTGCTTGGGTTTTGATGGCTGATCGGCTGGGGGTGGAGTACGGGGTTCGTGTTGGAGGGGTGGTTGTTGCGCCTTCTATGGGGGAAGGGCATCGGAGGCGGTGTTTGGAGGTGCTGGCTTTATGGTGAATGTGGTCAATGGTTGGGCTGTTGGCCGGGACTCGCCCCGGCGGGCGACTTACTTTTCTTTGGTTCGCCAAAGAAAAGTAAGCAAAAGAAAGGCGACCCCACTGTGCGYGTCCCTGCGCTTCGCTTCGGGCAACCTGCGGTGCTCGCTTCAGGCGGGGTCCGCGCGAAACTCGCTKCGCTCAAACACGCGCAGCCCTYGTCCGCCTGAAGCTGCGCTCCTCGGCACGCACAGAGGGGACCCCGATGCGGGGACCAACACAAATACCAAGACACAACGCGCCGTGGCGCGTCCTCGTGTTGTGTTGGGTTTGGCTGTTGGTATTCAAAGAGCCGAGCGAAGCAAAGGCCCGAGCACTCCCTTCTGGGGGTGCCGAGGAGCGGAGCTTTTCGTGGATCAGGGCCGCGCGTGTTTGAGCGCAGCGAGTTTGCGCGGACCCCACGAAAAGCGAGCACCGCAGGTTGCCCGTAGCGCAGCGAAGGGACGCCCACAGCA